>JBARXP010000253.1:0-27578 GCA_049647405.1 Elainellaceae cyanobacterium
CTCCAGCGGGTAAGATGCCCACGGTGTTGAGTTTGAGTGGAGCCACCGCTCAATCCTCCAATGTTGTAAGAATGCCGTAAGCCGTCTCAAGATCTGACACCTTGAAAACCACGCGAGTCGTCTCGCCAGGGCGATCGCCACTGCCATAGGCGTAATCTATGTTGATGTGAGACGTGGCTAATGCTTGGGTCACTGAAGCCAACTGACCGAGCCGATCAACCACATCGACAGCCAGCACATCAGCTTCAATCAGATAAAATCCGTTTGCTTTGAGCACGGTGCGTGCTTCGTCTGGATTACTCACCACAAACCGAATCACGCCCTGCTCTATGTTGTCTACCAGGGTCAGGGCTTCAATATTGATCGTATGTTTGGCCAATAGCGATGAAACCATTGCCAATCGTCCGGGGTGGTTTTCTAGAGCAATCGTAAGTTGCCGACGAATTTCAACCTTCACAACATCTCCTCTAGAACAGCGCAGACCAAGAAGAATATATCAAACCTTTAGCACCTGGCGATGTTCAGATACGGCCTTGATTCGCAATCATGGAGAATCCAGAAACCAAATTTCAACGCCAGTTTCACGCTTGATGAACCATTGCATCAAACCTTGCGCCAGTTGCTGGAATGCACAGTGCTAAAGAATCCACCGTTAGCAAAATGCTGACAGCCAACACCAGCCGCCTTGTGCTGAGCCGAAAGAGAGATGCCTTCTGATGTCTAATGCCGGGACTGCATTGGCAATGGAGTTGTAGTGATGCTTCTCGACTTCGAATAGTGGTGAGTGCCGTGCCGAATATATGGACTCAGGCTTCTCATCTTCAAGAAGCTGAGTCCATATGTGTTCTAATGGTTCAAACATGTCAGATCGCACGCACGGTTTCTATGTCGTCCCCCAATTCAGCACTGAAAAAAGTTCGAGGTGGGTTTTTGGTGAGCCTGGGCTATATGCTGTCGCCCCTCTCCTGGTGGAACGACCTATTCTTCAACTTCCCGATTGCCTATGCCTTTGGGTTTGTAGTCAATCTGGTGTTTCCAGGCTGGCTGATTCCGGCAACGGTGGTGGGCTATTGGCTGTCGAATGTGCTGGGCTTTGTGCTGATGCAGTTTGGGGCGGGTGACATGCTGTTTGGCGATCGCCCCCGCAACCTCAAGAAGGATCTGCTCGTCAGCCTCGGAACCTCGACGTTGTATACCCTGGGAGTGGTGATGTTGCTTCAGTTTCACATTCTCGAAACGCCGGATTTACCCTTTGCCTCATCCCCCTGATCACCGTTGATTTTCGTTCTACAGGTTGCCTATGAACTCCACCACCCTCAGCCAAATTCCAGCCCTTGCGCCCCAACAAGAGGGCGACGATTTTCGCATGACGTTTGCCCCCCTATCCCTAGAAGAAGTCTATGCTTTAGCCGACGATGCGGCGAATGGGGCAATCGTGGTCATGAGCGGCATGGTGCGCAACCAAACCGATGGCCAGCCCGTCGTAGCCCTAGAATATCAGGCGTATGAACCGATGGCGATTCAGGTGTTTCGCCAGATTGCCGTCCAGATTCGGCAACAGTGGAGCGATGTCACCCATGTGGTGATTCACCATCGCACGGGAAAGCTCAGCGTTGGCGAAATCAGTGTCCTAGTGGCGATCGGCTGTCCCCATCGGTCGGAGGCGTTTGCCGCTTGCAAATACGCCATCGACACCCTCAAGCACAACGCCCCCATCTGGAAAAAAGAGCACTGGGCCGATGGCTCGACAAGCTGGGTCAGCATTGCAGCGTGCGAACAAAACGAGGATTGCTAATTCTCTACCCATCCATCGCGCAGCGAAACCCGGCAAACATCTGCCGCATCCAGGGGTGATACCAGTTGCGGAAGCTGCTGCGGAGTGCCCACGGTCGGGTGGCCCAACTGCCGCCCCGCAGAACATAGTGCTGGTTGTCAAAGTAGGTTTGAGAATAGCCGCGATAGGGAAAAGGACGAAACCCTGGATAGGCATCGAATAAAGTTGCCGTCCATTCCCAGACATTGCCCAGCATATCGACGCAGCCCACCGGACTGGCGGCTGATTCGTAGGCGGTAACGGGAGTCGTATGTCCGATTCGGTGGTGGTGGTTGCAGTGCTGGGGCCGTGCGGCACCAGTTCCCCAAGGATAGGGCGTAGATTCTCCAGTTTGGGGATGCCAGCGAGCCGCTTTTTCCCATTCGGCCTCCGTAGGGAGACGCTTTCCAGCGAAACGAGCATAGGCGTCGGCTTCATACCAGGTCACCCCACACACCGGATGGTCATCCCACACGGGGTCATCGACCCAATAAAGGGGAACCGAGACAGGATTGCGCTGAAACCACTGCCATCCGGCCTCGCTCCACCAGGCGGCATTGCGATAGCCTCCCGCCTGAATGAACTGCCGAAAGTCGCGACAGGTGACGGGATATCGGTCGATCCAATAGGCACGAGTTTCGACAATGTGGGCAGGGCGTTCATTATCAAGAGCCTCTGGGCGATCGCACCCCATCTGAAACGAGCCAGCGGGCACATGCACCATTGATGATGGCTCTGCTGCATCCCGTAAATTCGTGACGGTTCGCGAAGGAAACAACGCGGCTTCCTTGCGAGTATGCAGTGCCATCACCAGCGACAGCGTTTCGCAGTGCTGACTTTCGTGCTGGAGCAGAAATCGCCACAGCCGCTCCTGACGATCGACCGGGGCGATCGCCAAATAGTCAAGCATTCGCAGCCGCACGGTTTCCATATAGTGCTGGATGGTCGGCCAGTCGGGTAAATTTTGCCGCTCCGATTTGGGCAGGCCATCGGCGGCAAACAGATGGTGAAAGTCAGGACGTAGAGGCTTCTGCCTGTCTAGTCGCTCTAAAATCCACAACGCTTCGGTATAAGCAATGTGGCCGATATGCCAGCCCACGGGACTAAAGTCGGGGTGAGATTGGCGACAGAGAAAGTCCCAACGATGGGGATCAATCAGAGCCAGGGTCGATTGACGACAGGCGATAAAAGCAGTTCTGAGTTCTTGCCGCAGCGCTTCTCGGCGAGAGGAGGATAGGCGATCGGTAGATAAATCAGTTGATGCTGTCGAGGACGCCGCATGAATCGAGCGGGATTGAGATGCACTTGATAAAGCACCCGATGATGAAGTACCCGGTATCGTGGGCAGACCGTCAAACTCGGGCTGCGACATCGCTGATGGATTGGATATTGACATTGAGATTTGATTCCACAGTCAAAATGCTTTGCTCTGGCAAAGATTGCCATTTGCCATCAAACAATGGTTCTGACGCGACGACAACCGCATTGGGGAAGAGTGCATCATCCTGCAACCAATACAGCGTCGGCACAGGCACTCGATTTGAGGCACGGCAGGCGATGAGGCGATCGCCATCACTCACAATGAAATTCGCGCCAACAGTTAAGGGCGTGTCTGAGGCCGGATCAAACTGCTCAGCGAGTTCAAAGACCTGCTGAATCACCTGGGCGATCGCCATTTCTATGGGAGTATCCGCATCTGTTTTGCACTGCTGCTGCCAGGTTTGAACGATGAGGGCAAAGAGATGCTCCGAATCGGTCGAGCCTTGAATGGCCTGATATTCCGCATCAGAAAGGCGATCGCGCAAAGTACGGTACAGGGTGCGATGAAAATTTTCGATGAACCCGTTGTGAACCATCAGCAGGCGATCGCGCTGAAACGGCGGGCAGTTGCTTAAGTTCACCGCGAGTCCGGGGGTGGCGCTGCGCACGCTGGCGACGACGCAGCCTGATTCCACATAGCGGCTGAGGCTGGGTAGATTGATGTCATTCCAAATCGGCAAAACGTTGCGATAGGTGTAGGGCAAATCGCGGCGAGTCGGGTGATACCAGCCCAGGCCAAACCCGTCTGCATTCATCAGACCAGCGGTCATTTCTTTGGGGGCATAGCTCTGCACCACTAAGGAATGCTCTGGCTTAAACAGCAGCCGATCAAGCTCAATAGACTGTCCCAAATATCCCAACAACCGACACATAATTCCTGCCTTTTTTGACGAATCAGATTTTGACGAATCAGCTAAAGCCCGTTCAAACACTGGGCCTACTAGTATTGCATCCCAGGGCTTTTAAAAGCTGAGTCTATTCATAGGTCTATCCGTAAGTCTATCGATAGGATATCGAGCTGAATGTTAGATGAAGTTCGGTCTAATTCTTGACAAACCACTCCTCAAACTTTTGTGGATGATGGCGATCGCCAATGTTAGAGTGAGTCAGGATTTCTGAATCATGAGGCTCTTGATTCAGAACAGGCCACGGCTTCACAGGAGATTTGGAGAATGGCGTCAGAGATTGACACGCCTGTTGCAAATTTGAGTTCAGGATATTCGCTTCACGACGGACATACACGAGGATATTATCGATTTCCAACCCTGCACCACGACACGATTGTGTTTACCGCAGAGGGAGATCTGTGGTCGGTGGGGGTGCAAGGGGGCATTGCTCGGCGGCTGACCACACACCACGGAGTTGAGCTAAATGCGGCGATTTCTCCCGATGGCGATCGCATTGCGTTTTCCGCAGAATATGAAGGGCCACGGGAAGTCTACTCCATGCCCGTTTATGGCGGTCGCCCCACCCGTCACACCTACGAAGGCGACGCCACCGGAGTCGTCGGCTGGACGCCTGACGGGCAGATTCTCTACAGCACGATGCACTATTCGACGCTGCCCAATGTGCAGCTTGCAACGCTGAATGTCGCCACAGGGCAATCGACGCTGCTGCCTCTGAGTCAGGCTAGCGACGGCTGTTTCACCGCTGACGGGCAGACCCTCTTTTTCACTCGATTAGAATTTCAGGGCAGCCACACCAAGCGCTATAAGGGCGGCACGGCACAGAATATTTGGACGTTCGCTATTGGAGCCTGCGGCTCAGATTTCTCTGAATTGGATTCACCCGTGGAGGCGATCGCCCTCACGGCAGATTATCCCGGCACGAGCAAAAACCCGATGTGGTGGGATGGGCGCGTCTACTTTGCCAGCGATCGCGATGGCACCATGAACCTGTGGTCGATGAATGAAGCCGGAGCCGATCTGCGTCAGCATACGGCCCACAAAGGCTGGGATATCCAGTCTCCAGCCCTGCACAATGGGCGTATTGTTTACCAGCTCGGCGCTGATCTGCACCTCTACACCATCGCTGCCGATACGGATGAAACGGTTGATATTGAGCTGGTGTCTGACTTCGACCAAACCCGCGAACGTTGGCTCAGGTACCCGATGGCCTACCTCACCTCGGCGCACCTGTCTCCGAAGGGCGATCGCCTGGTCTTAACTGCACGGGGACGGGTGTTTGTGGCTCCTGCTGCCCAAGGTCGATTGGTCGAAGCCACCCGCGAGAGCCGCATTCGCTATCGCAATGCCCGATTTTTGCCTGACGGGAAAACCCTGATTGCCCTAACGGATGAGACGGGCGAGCTGGAGTTTTGCCAAATTCCGGCCAACGGCATTGGCTCCACAGAGCTATTGACCACCGATGGTGACGTATTTCGCTACACGGGCTTACCGTCTCCAGACGGCAAGCGGATGGTGTTTGGCGATAAAGATCAGCGGCTGTGGCTGTTTGAGTTTGAAACCCATACCTCGCGCTGCATTGCCGAGAGTGATGAGTGGGGGTCATTTTTCGACTGGCGCTGGTCGCCCGACAGTCGGTTTCTGGCCTATGTGGCTCCCTGCGCAAACCAGTTTTCTCAAATTTGCATCTACAGCTTAGAAGACGACGACACGTTTCACCTGACGAGCGATCGCGTCGATAGCTTTAGCCCGTCTTGGAGTACCGATGGCAAGTGGATGTATTTCCTTTCCGATCGCCACTTCACTTCTCTGGTGCCGAGTCCGTGGGGGCCGCGCCAGCCCGAACCTTACTTTGACAAAACAACCCAGATTTATCATGTGGCGCTTGTGAAAGGTGAGCGATCGCCCTTTCAGCCGATGGATGAGCTATATCAGCAAGAGCTGGAGCGTAAAGAACAAGAAGAGAAGGACAAGGATAAACAGGCTGAGGCTGAGGCTGAGGCTGAGGCTGAGGCTAAGACGGACTCTGATGTAGATACCACTGGAGATTCGGCTCAAGCGGCTGCATCACACGATGCTGGGTCAGCCGAGAAATCTCCAGAGCATTCTGAAGAATCTGAAGATGATGATGACAGCGACGAAGACACGCCTGCCCAGGTGACGATTGAGCGCGAGGGTTTGCAGCGTCGGGTCATGGAAGTGCCCGTCGAGCCAGGAAACTATAGCCAGTTGTGCAATATTGGCGATCGCATTTTCTGGCAAGACACCACGGCTGATTTTGACAGCACCAGCAAGCTGATGTGTCTGGAGCTAAAACCAGACCCGATTGAGCCCCGCACGGTCATGGATGACATTTGGAGCTATGAGCTGTCTTTAGACAGCAAAAAGCTGCTGATTCGCAAAAATGGCGATTTCTATGTGATTGATTCCGATAAGGAGGGGGGAAAAGACAAAGAGCTAGAGAAAAAGAAGGTTGATTTGTCGAACTGGGCGTTTTCGGTGCAGCCTCGGGAAGAGTGGCGACAAATGCTGGTCGAGGCATGGCGCATGGAGCGCGACTATTTCTACGATCGCAATATGCACGGGGTAAATTGGAAGGGGCTGCTAGATCGCCATTTGCCTTTGGTCGATCGGGTCACCGATCGAGATGAGCTGAGTGATCTGATTGCCCATATGGTGGGTGAGCTGGCGGCACTCCACACTTTTGTCGGGGCGGGCGATCGCCGCAAAGGCCAAGACCGCATTCGCATTGCTTCTCTGGGTGCAGCCCTACGCCCGGTCGAAACAGGCTATCGGGTCGATTACCTCTATCAGCATGACCCCGACTATCCCGAACGGGCTGGCCCACTGACTCGGCCTGAGGTCGATCTTCAGGTGGGCGATATTATTGAGTCGATTAACGGCATTCCTACGTTGTCTGTGCCTGACCCGGCGGTTTTGCTAAAAAATCAGGCCGATCAGCAGGTGCTGCTTCAGGTACGCTCTACCCAACCCGAAGCAAGCAACCTCTCAACGCCTAACTCCTCTACTCCTAACTCCTTACGTCAGGTCATTGTCACGCCCTGCTCGACCTACGAAGTGGAGGATCTGCGCTATGGCGACTGGGAATATCGCTGCCGCCAGAAGGTGGAGGCAGAGGGAGAGGGTCGTCTCGGCTATGTTCACCTCCAGGCGATGGGGTGCGAAAACTATACGGAGTGGGTGGAGAACTATTATCCGGTGTTTAATCGGGAAGGGCTGATTATTGATGTGCGCCACAACCGGGGCGGCAATATCGATAGCTGGATTCTTGAAAAGCTGCTGCGCAAAGCCTGGTTTTTCTGGAAGCCCCGCATTGGCAAGCCCTTTTGGAATATGCAGTGGGCTTTTCGGGGGCATATGGTGGTGCTGTGTAATGAGAAGACGGCGTCGGATGGTGAGGCGTTTACGGAAGGGTTTCGGCGGTTGGGTCTGGGTAAGGTGATTGGTACGCGCACCTGGGGTGGCGAAATTTGGCTGTCGCTGCGCACGTGGCTGGTCGATCGGGGCTTTGCTTCGGCGGCGGAAATTGGGGTGTATGGCCCTGAGGGGGAGTGGCTGATTGAGGGGCATGGGGTTGAGCCGGATATGGTGGTGGATAATCCGCCTCATCACACGTTTAAGGGGGGGGATGCTCAGCTTGATGCGGCGATCGCCTATCTGAAGCAGCGGATTGAGGAGGAGCCGATTGTGGTGCCGCCGCCGCCGGAGTATCCGAATAAGTCGTTTTCGTATGAGTAGGGGTTTTGGGTTTGGGTTGAGTTGTGCTGGGATTGGAACCCGAAGACTTGGGGGCGCTTGCCCCCAAACCCCCGCTGGAGGACGGTCGCGTCCCCCAGACCCCCTCCGAAAGGGTGTGTCTGTTGTGAAGCGATCAATTTCTGTGCAGGGGGCTGTGTTGTTGGGGTGTTGAGTGTCTGCTGTTCTTCAGCAATTCTCATTATGGTTACGCCACAATGCCCGCAATTTATTTGCGGGCTACAAACAATCAAGTCCTTTCGGGACTGATAACCGATGGATCTTAGCCCCAAAGGGGCTTTCACTGATTAGCCCGCAATTTATTTGCGGGTGGGTCGGAAGCGTAGCCAGGTGGCCAATTTGCCAAACTGAGAATTGCTAGCTGTTCTTTCTGTGTCTTGAATTTGGTCTTGAACTTGGCGTTTTATTCTGGTTACCTTGTCTAATTCTGATACTCACGATAATCAACAATCTCTACCTCAGTCTTCGGCTCCTCGGGCGGGTTATACGTTGCCGGTGTTTGCTTGTGCGGCGGCGATCGCGGCTTTGCGTCGGTTAAATGGAGAATTTATTACCTCTGCAATGTCGTCGATGTATCAGGTTGCGGTGGATCTGATTCGTCCTGCTGAGGTGGTGGAGATTGAGGTTGAGCAGGTGGCGCGGTTGGATGAGCGTAGTGCGATCGCCATTACGCGCAGTGATCCTGGCGACAATCTTGACCTGACTCGTCATACTCCGATCTGGGCGTGGGTGCGGGTGGAAAATGCTCAGCCCTTATCTCGATCTCAATCTGCTCAAGCTTCGAAAAAGTCTGTGGAGCTTCAGTCTCAGGAATTTATCACGATTGAGGGGGGCGAGGGCATTGGTCGCAGTCTCAGTGCTGATGGGCAAGCCGCTATCTATACCTATGCGCGGCAGCTCTTGCTAGAAAATGTGGAGCGCTATCGGTTGCCGCAGCAAAGGGTGGAGGTGACAATCATTTTGCCGGAGGGGCGATCGCTGGCCAAGCGTACGTCAAATGAGGCGTTTGGAGTGGTTGAGGGGCTGTCGCTGCTGGGTACGTCGGGCATTTCTCAGCCTCTTAGTGCTCCGGGGCAGCTCGCTATTTTTCGAGAACAGCTCCACCAAAAGGCGCAGGGGTCAGATACGCTGGTGTTTTGCTTTGGGGAAAATGGCCTCAATTTGGCTCAGCAGATGGGCATTGGCGATCGCCATCTCGTCAAAACGGCCAACTGGGTCGGGCCGATGCTGGTTGAAGCCGCGTTGCTGGAGGTGTCGTCGATTTTGCTGTTTGGCTACCACGGCAAGCTGCTGAAGCTGGCCGGAGGTATCTTTCACACCCATCATCATGTGGCTGACGGGCGGCAGGAGATTTTGACGGCTGCTTGCGTTCGGGCTGGGTTGCCCCTAGAGACGCTGCAGCAGATTCTTGCCCAAGACACCGCAGAAGCCGCCCTCCAAATCTTAAGAACGTTGGAAGAAGAGACCCACATTCCCTGGGTGGATCGAGTCTATGGCGAGCTGGGCGAAACGGTCGATCGGCGATCGCAAACCTATATCTACGCCCACAGCCAACGGGCAGTTTCTGTTGGCACTCTATTCTTTGATCGACGTCGAACGATCATTAAATGCAGCCAATCAGGGGCTACGTTCTTAACCCAAGTTTGCTAAGCTAATCAGAATAGTTTTTTGTCATTGACTGGCCGTTAACGTAGCAGCCCAGTCTGACGAGCGATGCATGATGCAAACGCACGGAACATTAGCTCTGAGCGTTGACGTTTTGAATCTCGTGTCCTGAAAGTAGTTCAACCTTGAATCTTAAATCGTGTCTGATTTTTTCTCTTAATTTTCGCTAAAAATAAGCAAGTTTAATCATTTAAATCTGATTTGACAATCTGATTTAACACCATCTCAAGTCAAGGGCTCAACGATGGAGACTCGGGTTTTAGCCCGTTTCATCAAACCACGAGGTGACGATGGCATAAAGGCTTATGCATCTAGATTGATCGCCGAAAAGAGGGTCTGCACCACTATTGCTTTATTGATCTCAAGTCTATTGTTTGCAAGGGTGTAACTCAAGGGCACGCCCCCTGATTGTCGAACAGGTCTACTCTTATTGAAAAGCGGGGCGATCGCTTCCTGTTCAACGGCAACTCTTGCTATTCATAACATTCGTTTTTATCATATTGCTTTTCTTTTTTTGTCCATCTCTAAGCCCTTTATTAGGCAGGATTAACCGGTGACTCTACACACAGAATCATCCCCCACGACACCCACTTCGGAAACGGAGACGGTGAATCGTCTCAACCGTCAAATGATTGTGATTCTTGATTTTGGATCGCAATATTCAGAATTGATTGCACGACGCATTCGAGAAACTCAGGTATATTCCGAAGTCTTGTCTTATCGCACGACGGCTGAACAGTTGCGCCAGCTCAATCCACGCGGAATTATTCTTTCCGGCGGCCCTAGCTCGGTCTATGACGAACGGGCTCCCCACTGCGATCCTGAAATCTGGAATTTGGGTCTTCCGATATTGGGAGTGTGCTATGGCATGCAGCTGATGGTGCAGCAGTTGGGCGGCGAAGTAAAACGAGCCGACCGAGGCGAATACGGCAAAGCCTCGCTTCACATTGACGATCCCACCGATTTGCTGACCAATGTCAAAGATGGCTCCACCATGTGGATGAGCCACGGCGATTCGGTGACTCAGTTGCCGGAAGGGTTTGACCTTCTGGCTCACACTGAAAATACGCCCTGCGCGGCGATCGCCAACCACGAGCGGAAGCTCTATGGGGTGCAGTTCCACCCTGAGGTGGTTCACTCGACCGATGGTCTGGCGATGATTCGCAATTTCGTTTATCACGCCTGCGAGTGCGAACCCACCTGGACGACAGAAGCCTTTGTGCAAGAGGCGATTCGTGAGCTTCGAGGCAAAATCGGCGACAAGCGAGTGCTGTTGGCGCTGTCGGGAGGGGTTGATTCTTCGACTCTGGCCTTTTTGCTTCATCGAGCCATTGGTGACCAGCTCACCTGTGTGTTTATCGACCAGGGCTTCATGCGAAAGCAAGAGCCAGAGCGGCTAGTGGAGCTATTTAAGGAAAAGTTCCATATTCCTGTGATCCATGTCAAAGCGCGCGATCGCTTTCTTGAAAAAATTGAGGGCATTACCGATCCCGAGCAAAAGCGCAAGCGCATCGGCCATGAGTTTATTCAGGTGTTTGAGGAAGAGTCAAAGCGTCTCGGCCCCTTCGACTACCTCGCCCAGGGCACGCTTTATCCCGATGTGATTGAGTCTGCCGACACCAACGTTGATCCCCAAACGGGAGAGCGCGTGGCTGTCAAAATTAAGAGCCACCACAACGTGGGCGGGCTGCCTAAAGACCTGCGCTTTAAGCTGGTCGAACCTCTACGAAAGCTATTCAAAGATGAGGTGCGAAAGGTTGGATTATCGATCGGGCTACCTTCCGAAATTGTAAAACGGCACCCGTTTCCTGGCCCCGGTCTGGCCATCCGCATTTTAGGAGAGGTGACCAAAGAGAAGCTCAGCATTCTCCGCGAAGCCGACTTTATTGTGCGTGACGAAATCCGTAAATGGGATGTCTACAACGATTTTTGGCAAGCGTTTGCAGTCTTGCTGCCGATTCGCAGCGTCGGCGTCATGGGCGACCAGAGAACCTATGCCTACCCCATCGTGCTCCGATTTGTCTCCAGCGAAGACGGCATGACGGCAGACTGGTCGAGGGCTCCCTACGATTTGCTAGAGGCAATCTCGACCCGCATTGTCAATGAGGTGCGCGGGGTCAATCGGGTTGTCTACGACATTACCTCCAAACCGCCTGGAACCATCGAGTGGGAATAGGTTAGAGCGATCGCCTGCCATAGGCGTTAGCAGAGAAACCGTTTTGAGAAGCGTCTTAGCCACCTCTCAAAACGGTTTTCATTTGAGGGTCTGGGTGATAAAGAAAGGCGATCGCCAGTTAGATATAGCTACAGCCAGTAGCCTTAGAACAGATATTTTGTAGGGAAATCATGCGGTGCGAGGCTTCCCTAAAAAATATGGGTTTTACATCAGCCCATAGCGCTACATAAGGTATGTCGAATTCTTAACAGACCCCTATTTTTCCAAATGATGCAGCCTTTTTATTGTTAACGTGGTGAATCTTAGGAGAAAGCCAATACATTTTGTGTTGGAGCCATGACGATTAGGATGTGTAAATTATGAGCTTACAGCTGACGATTCCCGACTCAGTGCTAAACCATCTGCGTATCCCCAACCAGCAAGCAGAGCCAGAGTTGCGTAAACAACTTGCCGTTGCCCTCTATTCCAAGGCCATGATTTCGTTTGATGCTGCCCGCGAACTTGCAGACCTCGATTGCTGGGCCTTTGGTGAGCTAGTCAATGAAAAAGAGTTAGCGTCTCGCTGTAGTCGTTTTGATACCAGTGGAGAAGTGCTATATCGCTGTAGTGAATAAGCGCGATCGCCCTGGTATCGTTTTGCTCACTACTGCAAGGGTCATCTCATGACATTCATGACCAGAAGCCGCACCTGATTTTCAGGTGCGGCTTCCTTTTCTTTTGTCGCCCCAAAGGTTGCTTTCAAAACTTTCGAATAGTCTCACAAACGAGCCATGATGCTGCGAATACTGCCAATCAGCATACACAGCGATCCCACAATAAACAGCCACACCCCCAGCTGGGTCAGCGATTCCCACAAAAACAAAACGCTGCCCAAAAAAAAGGCTGCATTGCCGAGCAAACCCAGAATGAGCGACAGGTGACGAGAAAGCTTGAGTTGAGAACGTAAATGCATGGCGATCGCATAAAAACCAAAAACTTCACCAAACAGCCCAGCCCAAGAGCATAGGTTGTTTGGTGAGCATAACGATGAATCTGACAATCAGCAAGCCTAGGCAGGCAAAGCAGTTGCGCCCATGAGGTGGCGATCGCACGCCTGAGCCGCTCCCCGCCCTTCATTAATCGCCCAAACCACGAGGCTTTGCCCCCGACGACAGTCACCAGCGGCAAAAACTCCTGGAATGGAGGTGGCATAGTCACCGTGCTCGGCTTTGATATTGCTCCGGTCGGTTCGCTCTAGCCCCAGAGATTCCAGCAGGGGCTGTTCGGGGCCAAGGAAGCCCATCGCTAGCAGCACCAGTTGAGCAGGCAACACCTTTTCCGTGCCTGGAATATGCTGGGGCGTAAACCGCCCGTTTTCGTCTCGCATCCACTGAATTTGAACCGTGTGAACGGCGGTTAGATTGCCGTTCTCGTCCCCTTCAAATTTAGTCGCGGTACGTAGATATTCGCGGGGATCGTTGCCAAACATGGCGGCAGCTTCTTCTTGGCCGTAGTCCATTTTGTAAACCTTGGGCCACTCAGGCCAGGGGTTACTCGCCGCACGGGCTTCGGGTGGTTTGGGCATGATTTCAAGCTGGGTGACGCTATTGCAGCCGTGGCGAATAGAAGTGCCGACGCAGTCTGTTCCGGTGTCGCCGCCGCCGATAATCACCACATCTTTGCCTGCTGCCGAAATGTAGTCGTCTGTGGGGTTGCCCTGGAGAACTGTACGGGTGTTGCCCGTCAAAAATTCCATGGCAAAGTGAATTCCCCTGAGGTCACGGCCTTCGATTGGCAAATCGCGAGGACGGGTTGATCCCGTACACAGAAGCACAGCATCAAAGTCGTTCATCAACGTTTCGGTCGGCAGGTCTTTGCCGACTTCGGTGTTACAAACAAAGGTGACCCCTTCAGCCTCCAGCGTCTCTAGCCGACGCAGCACGACTTCTTTCTTGTCGAGCTTCATGTTAGGGATGCCGTACATCAGCAACCCACCGGGGCGATCGGCTCGTTCGTATACGGTGACCCAGTGACCCGCCGAATTGAGTTGGGCAGCGGCGGAAAGACCAGCAGGGCCAGAGCCAATTACCGCCACTTTTTTGCCCGTGCGGTGGGCAGGAGGCTGAGGCGTAATCCAGCCTGATTCCCATCCTTTTTCAACAATGGAATACTCAATATTTTTGATGGTGACAGGCGGATTAGTGATGCCCAGCACACATGACCCTTCGCAGGGAGCAGGACAGACTCGTCCGGTAAACTCGGGGAAATTATTGGTCTTGTGGAGCCGTTCCAGAGCTTCTTCCCATAGCCCCCGGTAAATCAAATCATTCCATTCAGGAATCAGGTTGTTAATCGGGCAGCCGCTGGCCATGCCGCCAATGGTGATGCCCGTATGACAGAAAGGCGTGCCGCAGTCCATGCAGCGTGCCCCCTGGGTTTGAAGGCGATCGTCGGGCATGGGCAAGTGAAACTCGTCCCAGTTGCGAATGCGATCGGCAGGAGCCACCTCAGAGGCGACTTCGCGCAGGTATTCGATAAATCCGGTTGGTTTTCCCATAGGTCTTGGCAGGTGGAGAGTTCGTCGTGAAGTGAATTTGTCGTCAATTCGTAGGATGGGCAAAGGGCAACGCCCGTGCCCATCGAGTTGAATCCAGGGATGATGGGCACATCAACTCTTAAGAATCTAGCCCTAGGGATGATGGGCACGCTTTGCTTTGCCCATCCTACAAAGCCATTCGACAGACATTAACTGCCGCTGATGCGGGCGATGTCGCGAGCATTTTCTTCGAAGGCTGCCGTCAGAGCCTCATCACCGCTGAGGCCATCAGCCAGAGCTTTTTGGATATGTTGCAGCACCCGCTTGTAGTCGCGGGGCATGACTTTGACAAACTTGGGAATGACGGTCTCCCAGTTTTCCAAAATGGCCTCAGCACGGCGACTATGGGTATAGGCCGAGTGCTTCTGAATCAGGTCATAGACTTCACGGATTTCTTCGGGGTCTTCAAGCTGCTCCAGATCGACCATTTCGGTATTACACCGAGTCGGGAAGTCGCCGACTTCATCTAAGACGTAGGCAATGCCGCCGCTCATGCCTGCCGCAAAGTTGCGTCCAGTTTTACCCAAGATCACGACTTTGCCGCCCGTCATGTATTCGCAGCCGTGGTCGCCAATGGCTTCGACTACGGTTCGCACTCCAGAGTTGCGAACACAGAACCGTTCTCCAGCGATGCCGGAGATGTAGGCTTCTCCATCCGTTGCACCGTAAAATGCCACGTTGCCGATGATAATGTTTTCCTCGGGGGCAAACGTCGAGCCTTGATCAGGGTAAATCAACAGCTTGCCACCACTCAGACCCTTACCAAAGTAATCGTTGGCGTCGCCCTCAAGTTCTAGCGTCACCCCTTTCGGAACAAACGCTCCAAAGCTTTGGCCTGCGCTGCCTCGGAAGTGGAGGTGAACGGTGTCTTCGGGCAGCCCATCCCAATGACGTTTGGTGATTTCGTTGCCCAGAATTGTGCCAACCACTCGATTGATATTACGAATGGGAAGAGTGGCCTTAACAGGCTCGCCTTGCTCAATGGCAGGCCGACACAAATCCAGTAAGGTTGTCACATCCAGAGACTTATCGAGACCGTGATCTTGAGAAATTTGGCAATAGCGACCAATATCGGCTCCGACCTCAGGTTGGTAAAGAATTTGGGATAAATCGATGCCCTTAGCCTTCCAGTGATCTACCGCTTGCTTGGCCTCTAGCACATCGGTGCGACCCACCATCTCATTGATGGTGCGGAACCCTAACTCAGCCATGATTTCTCGCAGTTCTGCCGCGATAAACCTCATGAAATTGACCACATGCTGGGGGTCGCCCATGAAGCTTTGGCGGAGCTGAGGATTTTGGGTTGCAATGCCAGCAGGACAGGTGTTTTTGTGGCAGACCCGCATCATAATGCAGCCAAGGGAAACCAGGGGTGCCGTAGCAAAGCCATATTCTTCGGCTCCCAAGAGAGTGGCGATCGCCACATCTCGCCCCGTTTTCATCTGGCCATCGGTTTCGACTGCAATGCGACTTCTCAGATTATTGAGCACCAAAGTTTGGTGGGTTTCAGCCAATCCGAGTTCCCAGGGCAGACCCGCGTGTTTAATGGAGGTTTGGGGCGATGCGCCCGTGCCGCCATCAAAACCAGAGACCAGCACGACATCGGCGTGAGCCTTCGCGACCCCAGCCGCGACCGTGCCTACACCCACTTCAGACACCAGCTTGACACTAATGCGGGCTTCTCGGTTCGCGTTTTTGAGGTCGTGGATTAGTTCGGCCAGGTCTTCAATGGAGTAGATGTCGTGGTGGGGCGGCGGCGATATAAGCCCGACTCCTGGAGTAGAGTGGCGCACCTTGGCAATCCAGGGATAGACCTTGAGGCCGGGGAGCTGACCCCCTTCACCCGGCTTTGCACCCTGAGCCATCTTGATCTGAATTTCGCGAGCCTGGGAGAGATACAGGCTGGTGACGCCAAAGCGACCGGAGGCGACCTGCTTAATGGCGCTGTTTTTAGAGTCGCCTTGGTCGTTGCTCCAGGTGTAGCGCTCAGGGTCTTCGCCCCCTTCGCCCGTATTGGACTTGCCGCCCAGACGGTTCATGGCGATCGCCAGAGTCTCGTGGGCTTCTTTTGAAATCGAGCCGTAGCTCATAGCCCCGGTCTTAAACCGTTTGACGATGGATTCAACAGACTCTACTTCTTCCAGAGGAACCGATTCACGAGTTTTGAACTCTAGAAGCCCCCGAAGCGTGAAATGGCTCTTGTGCTGATCATTGATTAGAGCGGCATATTTTTTGTATTGCTCATAGTCGCCTTCGCGCACGGCTCGTTGCAGAGCATGAATCGTTTCGGGGCTGAACAGATGTCGCTCCCCTTCTTTGCGCCACTGGTACTCGCCGCCAACATCTAGCGTTGCATCATCGCCTTCTTGGCCGGGGAATGCGTGGCGATGTCGCAGCACGGCTTCTTGGGTCAACACCGCCAGGTCAGACCCGCCAATGCGAGAGGCCGTCCATGTAAAGTAGCGATCGATCACGCTGGAGTCGAGGCCAATGCTTTCAAAAATCTGAGCCCCGCGATAGCTTTGAATCGTCGAGATCCCGATTTTTGAGGCAATCTTGATGACTCCCTTTGTCACCGCCTTAATGTAGTTTTTATGGGCAGTTTTGGGGTCTACATTGCGCAGCTCTTTCTGCCCAATCATGGCATCAATGGTTTCAAAGGCAAGGTAGGGGTTAATCGCTCCACAGCCATAGCCCAGCAAGACGGCAAAGTGGTGAACTTCGCGGGGTTCGCCCGACTCCAGCACCAAGCCAACGCGGGTGCGGCTACCCTGACGAATCAGGTGGTGGTGCAAACCTGCCACAGCCAAGAGAGCCGGAATCGGAGCCTGAACTGCATCGAGGTGGCGATCGCTCAAAATGATCACGCTGACGCCATCCTCAATGGCGGCATCGGCCTCAACAAAAATCTCTTCTAGCCTTGCCTGTAACCCTTCAGCCCCCGTGTTGGGATCAAATAAGATAGGTAGCGTAACTGACTTGAAGTCACCCTGACTGATGACCTTGAGCTTAGCCAGTTCGACATTCGTGATCACCGGGCTTTTCAGCTCGATCAGGTGGCAGCTCTTGGGCTCTGGCTTTAGTAAATTTCGCTCAGAACCGATGACAGTCTCCGGCGATGTGATGATCGCTTCCCGAATCGAGTCAATCGGCGGATTGGTGACCTGGGCAAAGAGCTGCTGAAAATAGTCGTAGAGAAGCTTAGGGCGATCGCTCAACACCGCCAGAGGGGTGTCAGTTCCCATGGAGCCAAGAGCCTCAACGCCGTTTTGGGCCATGGGCGACAGCAGCATCCGCAACTCTTCGAAGGTGTAGCCAAACGCCTTTTGTCTCTGGTGTAGGGGCGCACAGCCGTGCGCTCCTATCTGCTCCACAGGGGATTCTGCGTCGGGCGCATCGGGCAGATCCGTCAACGACAATAGGTTTTCTTTGAGCCAATCTTGGTAAGGATGCTCAGAGATAATCTGCTGCTTAATCTCCTCATCCGCCACGATGCGGCCTTCCTCCATATTCACCAAAAACATCCGCCCAGGCTCTAGACGACCCTTTTTCAAAACGTTCTCTGGCTCTACAGGCAGCACCCCCGCCTCCGACGCCATAATCACCCGGTCATCTTTGGTGACGTAATAGCGGGAAGGACGCAACCCGTTGCGGTCGAGCACGGCTCCCATCATGGTGCCGTCGGTAAAGGCAATCGAAGCAGGGCCATCCCAGGGCTCCATCAGACAGGAATGGTATTTGTAAAATGCCTTCTTCTCAGGACTCATAGACTCATGGGCAGCCCACGGTTCAGGAATCATCATCATCATCGAGTGAGGTAGCGATCGCCCAGATAGCGTCAGCAGCTCCAATGCGTTGTCAAAAATTAACGAGTCGCTGCCGTCAATATTGATCAGAGGATAAGCCCGCTTTAGATCACCCCCAAATAGATCCGACTCAAACAAGCTCTGGCGGGCATGCATCCAGTTGATATTGCCGCGCAGGGTGTTGATCTCGCCGTTGTGGGCGATGTAGCGATAGGGGTGCGATCGCTCCCAGCTAGGAAAAGTGTTAGTGCTAAAGCGAGAGTGAACCAGCCCCAAGGCGCTCTCCATATCGGGGTCGCGCAAGTCAGGATAGTAATCTCCGACCTGGGCAGGCGTCAGCATTCCTTTATAAACAATGGTGCGACAGGAAATGCTAGAGGGATACCAGTAAGGGTCAATGCCTGTGCGATGAATCGCCGTATGAGCCATCTTGCGAATGATGTAGAGCTTCCGCTCAAAGGCCAGCTCATCAGCAAGATCAGGCGATCGCGCAATAAACACCTGCTGCATAAACGGTTCGCTAGACCGTGCCGTCTCACCCAGGGAGGAATGATCTGTGGGCACATCGCGCCAGCCCAGCACCCGCTGACCCTCTTCAGCCACCACTTGCTCAAACGCTCGGCGAGCCTGCTGTCGCTCCTCTCGATTGGGGGAGCCAAAGATCATCCCGACTCCATAATGTCCGGGATTGGGCAAGTCAATGCCCTCTGCTGCGGCCACTTTGCCCATAAACCGATGAGACAACTGCATCAACAACCCGGCACCGTCGCCACTGTTGGGGTCAGCGCCCACTGCGCCCCGGTGATCAAGATTGAGCAAAATTGTCAGCGCTTGTTCGACAATAGAATGAGACTTTTGCCCTTTCATATGAACGACAAACCCGACCCCGCAGGCATCGTGTTCTAACCGGGGGTCATACAGACCCTGCTTTTGAGGCGCAATTATTGGCGATTGATTAATCATGCTTGATGACCCAACGTGTCAAATACCCAACGTGTCAAAAAAATGAATGTCGTCTAGAGCGCTCTAGAAGCACGAACTCTAGCGTCCTTGGATTTTCTAATGGAGATCTAGATTTAGCTATTCTCTTAAGGAAATCATCAGAATAGATTGATTCAAAACGTGATGTTTTTAAGGATTCCAGACTTTGTTAATCCGGTGCAATTTATTTCTCTCAAATCGGTAGAGATTTAGACTTTAGTCTAAATATCAAATCAGGCTCTAGAGCATTGTGGAAAAGGGTTTCGGAATTCTGACGTGGCTGCGTCATGGCCCTCAATCTTGGCAGTAATGGATGATGGCTCAGCGTTGTGGCGATCGCCTGCAATAGGCATTTATTCTCAAGATTTAAGTTTAGAAAACTCTCTTCACTCAAAGTGTTACATTATGCAGCTTTTCTTTACAGTTGTTTTCGGCCTAACTGATTAACGAGAGAGTAACCAAATCAATGTCAGATTTTACGTACAAGTGCTGCCCTACAAGCCATCTCTTGTAAGCTATGCTGAGGACATCTATTATTGCGTAGATAGTGCTGACACAAAGAATCAGTACGCAGTTGTTAAGGTCAGTAGGCTTTCTGAGATGTCTTCGCATTCACCGTCCGAGCATGATTTACCTGAGAATAAGGTCGAGGTTTCGATTCAACTAGATGCCGATTTACTTCGTCAGGTTCGATACTTGACCGAAGATCCAAGTAAAGTGATCGAGGTTGCAGTGCGGCAATGGCTCAGGGGTGGTGCGCGTCGCGATGACGACCTCACTCGCAATTTAGAACGGAATCCTCCCGTCCCGGCGCGTGGCGAGTGGAATGACTGAAGCGAGGAGCAACTGACTTCTTCGCTTTCATTGAGTTGGGGTGCAGTGATTCATGTCAAGACGTAAATAAAGAAACGTGAATGAAAGGAACTATCCTTCATTGATGCCAATCAAGAAAAATCAAAAACCAGCCTATGAAGTTTAGGTATTTCCTGAACTGGCCATGGGCGATCGCCCAGAATATGCGGGAAACATAGACGAGTACCTTCTCGATTACGATCGACGGGTCACTCTCTATTGGTTCAAAAAGCTTTGTTTAAGAACTTGTCGCATTACGCTTTCTTAAGCTTTGCCTATAACCCTAAAGTTCTGCTCTCGGGTTTTTGAATTAGGATTGATACACTCAAGTGCTGTTTCGTCTTCCTAACCGATGTCGTTGCCTCGTCAATCTTCTAGCCTAGCTCCATCCTTGGCCGCAGGGAAGTCTGTTGCCGAGTCCTCTGCTCGGTTTTTACCCCACGCCGACTTGGTCTTTACCCAAGATGAAGCGGGCATATATCTCTCTTTCTACTGCTGTGACAGCGGTGCTTATGGGTTAAAACCAGAGCACGTCATTGGGCAGGGGCTTGAATCTGGCTTTTCGCCGATTTCGAATGATACGTATCTAAGCCGGATTCATTACGTCCTTAACACCCAAGTCGCTCAACAATTTACCTACCCGTTTCGTTGCCGTGAGACTTTACTGCTGTTTGATCTAGCTGTTAGCCCTATTTTGGTCACAGAAGATCATGCGTCGCAGGTGGTCGTAGTCGGCCATGTGTTGAGAGAAATTTCTGAACAAGAAGCAGCGACCTTTATCAGCGAGCTGCCACCGTTACAGCCCTCTATTCTGCTGAATCGTTACCAGAAGCTGCTCACGCAGGTTGCCTGGAATATTCGCCGAACGCTCGATTTAGAAACCATCTGGCAGCAGACTGTTGATGGCTTAGGGGAGGCGCTGGGAGCTGATTGTTGCCTTATCTGCCCCTATAAACCGGGCGATAAAATTGCGAAAGGAGTGGCTGAGTATCGCAAGAGTGATGAAGTAGAAACTCTGCTCAATCAAGTGCTTGAGGTCAGCAGTCATGCATACCTTGAACAGGCGATTCGAACGGCTCGCCCGGTGATTTTTAGTGCTGATAGTTCTGACCAAGAAGACTCATCAAAAACAATCTTAGCCATAACCACCTGTTATCAGGATGACCCAACAGCGTTGATTATCATCTATCAGCCAGCCCAATTTCTGGTTCTAGATGAGCGCGAAGTTGATCTGATTCAGGAGTTTGCAGATCAGGTAGGAACGGGAATCGCCCACGCTAGTTTGTTTGCCGAGAGCCGAGACTTAGCCATCGAACTTCAGCAAGCCAACGACAGCCTTGTTCAAAAGCACCATGAATTAGAAGAAGCGCACAAGCAGGCAGAAGAAGCCTCTCGGCTGAAGAGTGAGTTTTTGGCAAATACCTCCCATGAGCTCCGAACTCCCCTCAACGCCATGATTGGCTTTTTGAAGCTGGTGCTAGACGGCATGGCCGACGATCCAGAAGAACAGCAAGAATTTATTGGTGAGGCCCATCACTCCGCTGTTCATCTGCTCAATATTATCAATGACATTCTCGACATTGCTCGGATTGAAGCGGGCAAGATGCAGCTGGAGATGAATCCGGTCAATCTTGAGGATTTGTTGACTGATGTTGAAAACTTCACCCGGACTCAAGCAGAGCAAAAGAGTCTCATTTATGAGATTCGAATGCCTGCCACCCACGATTCAGTGTTGCTTTATGGCAACTACCAACGACTTCTGCAAGTGTTGCTGAATCTCGTTTGGAATGCGGTTAAATTTACGCCTAAGGGTAGCATTACGATTACCGCTGAGATTGAGGAGAGGCAGAAGGTAGGGGATGATGAGACCAATACTGGCACGGTGAAGCTAAGCGTAGCAGATACCGGAATTGGGGTATCGCTGGAAGATCAAGACAAACTGTTTCAGTCGTTTAGTCAGGTTGACGGATCGCGGACTCGACGATTTGGCGGATCAGGTTTAGGGCTGGTGATTTCTCAAAAATTGGTAGAGGCGATGGGGGGAGTGGTCAATTTCTTTAGCATGGGCGAAGGGCTAGGATCAACCGTCACGTTTACGGTTCCGCTCTATCAAGACCCCGTTATCATCGATCTATCAACGGATTAATCTATTTCAGTTTTGATTGCATGTCTTTAGCTCCCTGGCGATCGCCCCTCTCTCGTGCCCTCCATCGCAACCGATCGCTGCCCAATGCCCGCTACTTCCAGCTTGCAACCGTGCGTCCCAATGGGCAGCCTGCTAATCGTACGGTTGTGTTTAGAGGCTTTACGCCAGAGAGCGATCGCCTCCAAACAGTGACCGATACCCGGAGCCAAAAGATCCATCAGATTGAACATCTGACTTGGGGAGAAATCTGCTGGTATTTTCCGAAGACACGGGAGCAGTTTCGACTCAACGGTTCACTATTGCTGATCAAGCCAGATGATTCAAATGCTACGGCCCAGGAGATGCGATCGCGTCTTTGGCAGGTTTTATCAGATAATGCGCGATCGCAGTTTGGCTGGCCGTGCCCTGGCACTCCCTTGCTTGCAACAAGTGACTTTGAAACAAGTGACTTTGAAACCAGTGACTTTGAGTCTCAGCCGCTTGATCCTGATTCGCCCCCTGACACATTTTGTATATTGGTATTAGAGCCTGTCTGGGTTGACCACCTAGAACTGCGGGGCAATCCTCAAAATCGCTACATCTACAAGCGAGACGCCCCAGACTCATGGTCGGTTCAGGCGGTTCACCCCTAAATTATGTTCTCTCGTCTCTAGCGGGTACGACCATGACATCCTTGACTTCGACTCAAGCCACCCCTGCTCCAGCCCTAACTCCCGGCCAATTGAAGGGCGTCCATCATATTGCCCTTCACGTCAAAGAGATGGAGGCATCCCGGCACTTTTATGGAACGGTGCTGGGTCTGCATGAACTCACGGGAGATGAGGTGCCCTCCACGTTAAAAAAATTGGTAGCCAGTGGCGAAGTTGCTAACTTTGTCCTGCCAGATCAAACGATTCTTGACCTATTTTGGAAGCCCAAGCTTCAGCCTCCTGCTGAAAATCCTGAAGTCGAATTCACCCGAGCCGGACATCTCGCATTCGACATCGCTCCCCATCTGTTTGACCATGCCATTGAAGTGCTGCATCACCATCAGGTGAAAATTGATCACGGCCCGGTCAGCCGACCCACGGGGCGAGGCATTTACTTTTACGACCCTGACGGGTTGCTGCTTGAGATTCGATGCGACCCTTAACGACATGAGGTGCAGATGCGTTAGGGTCGCCCAAAAAGAACCGCCAAAGATCAAGCCAAAACAGCCTGCCTGGGCGATCGCCAACCGCACGAAAGAACAACGTTCTCCAGTCAATCAACTTATTGCAAATGCTGACTGATGATCTGGGCTAAGCCAGGTACCGCAGACTCTACATCGCCTTTGACAGATTTACGAAACTTGCCGTAGACCGAACGAATCACACCGTTGCTGGTTTTTGCTGCCCGCGTATCTGTGACACTCAGCACACAATCAGCAGCTTGAGACTGATTTTGGGTCAGGTGAGCAACCGGGTCGCCTGCTTCAAGTCCTTCTGTCCACATGGGTTCAATCGCAGACACTACCTCTGGCAACAGTCGCTCTACTGCGCCTGAAATATAGCCTGCACCGATGCCTTTGACCGTGCCATAGGCCGCTTTCATGGCCATGCCACCCATTCCTTTTTTAGCCGATACCTGCTGATCGATCAGCTTGACACTGTCAGCAACAACGCCTTCACGGGTTTGTTGATCTTGAATCTTTTCGCTCAATCCCATGGTTTTTCTCCTTACTTTCTCCCCACAGAATGCCCGTTTCTATTGAAGGGGTAGCATCGGCATAAGAGATGCTAATCGAGAATGGCGATCGCCCGCTCGGGTATTTTCACCATGACCCGCTCTCCATATTCAATGCCGTCGATTAGAGGCGCAATAATTTCTAAAATAGACGGATCTTGAAAGTGATTGATTTTTGTTTCGGGATGAGGGTAGTAGACCAAAGAATCATACCAGTTGTTATGAAACTTCAGTTTACAGGTGACAAACGAAAATGTTTCAGGATCATATCCTTCTATCCACTGCACCAGCGGAAACCTATAGTCAGCCTGAAGCAGATTAAATCGATGGGGCGCAATTGAAACATTGAGCGTGCCCAAAAAATATGGAGAAAGGTCAAGCCCTAAAGATTGAAAAATAGGGGCTTGCAGCACAAGTGTGCCTGCCGGATAGGGAGAATGAGCCGATTGACCAGACGCAACCTGGTGACCCGGCTTGATCATCCCACTCACAGAAAGCCAACGATCAGTCGCCATGATGTCCTTCCTTATCTCCGTTCACATCTCTTATTTGATTCACTGAGAGTTTACTAAAAAATCTGTCAATCTCTATTTTAGAGTAGGGTTAAGAGGATGCTTGAAAAGTGTTAGACAACACACTGGAACAATACAGATCCCCCTAAATCCCCCTTTAGAAAGGGGGACTTTGAACCGGGTTCCCCCCTTTTTAAGGGGGGCTAAGGGGGGATCTGAAGTAGCATTGACGACTTCTCAAACACCCTCTAAGCTAAGGTCATAGATGTCGATATTGAAGTATCAGTTGATATCTTATAAGTTTATAAATTAAGTCATAAAATGCCTCTTTTTATTTCAATAAGTAGAGAACCGTAGGTAAACGATGCTATTTGAGTATGTGCCCCCGGCGGGAGACACCATTCGCTTTCGTTTTGACTAGGTATTTAGCACGATCGATGACAGACTTAGAGTTTTGAAAACCAACTTATATTTCGCCAGAAACATTCATTTTTAAGATCAAAATAATGCAATATATTTTTGTCCATTCATCCGTTTTTGTTATAAAAAATCTGCTAAATTCTAGGCCACATTAAGCCTCACAAAATAATAAAAAACAACTTGAGAAAAGGAACCTCATTTGAAGTCAAGATAAATGAAACAATGACACGCATCCCAATTAATGCTTGCCATAATCACTCACTGCGGATGAATTTAGAAACTACAAACTGATGCGGGTTCAACGGGACAGGTGGGATCGCTCAATAATGTATTTTCCAGAAAAAGATAACTCAACATAGTCAGTGACGAGAGAGATGAGACATCTGAGATTGGGTTATCAGCCAGATACAATACTTCCAAGTTGACTAAATTTGACAGGGGTTCTATGTCGGAAATTTGATTACTAGCAAGACCCAGCCAAAATAAGTTCGTCAGCCCAGACAAAGCCCGAACATCTGTGACTTGGTTAGCACCAACATCAATGACTTCTAGATTACTTAAACTAGCCAGTGGCTGTAGATCAGTAATCTGGTTGTATTGAAGTGAAAGAGATGCCAGGTTACTCAGATTCGCCAATGGCTCCACATTAGAAATTTGGTTACTGCCAACGTTTAACTCAATCAGATTTGTTAGGTCAGATAAGGGAGATAGATCAGAGACTTGATTGATGGATAGCGAGAGATAGGTTAGATTTGTTAGCTTCGATAAGGGTTGCACATCAATGACTTGATTGTCAGCGAGGACAAGGATGGTCAGATTAGTGAGTACTGATAAGGGTTGAACATCAACAATTTGTTGCTTATTTAGCCCCAGTTCTGTGAGTTGAGATAGGGTTTCATCTGCGCGATCGCACTCTTGAGTTCCAGCGTACTCTAGCAGCACTTCAACAGTATGACGGGTATCAGGAGACAGATTCTCCAAATTTTCACACCACTCTGCAAAGGTTGCGTAGCTATTGGAACTAGACTGCGCTATGGAACAGGCTGCCAAGCCAGAAGCCAAGATGGCCAGTAGAGCTGTGCGAATGATGATCTGAGAGTGATATTGGAAGCTTGTCATGGTTCAGATACGATTTCTAAAATAAAGGTAGGATGATTTTTAGCTTTTCTGAGGAATCAAATCCTACCCGCAGTTCAGAGAGAAAATCTCAATGCTGGTAGCCCTAAAACTGGCAAATACTGTTGGGCTGAACAGGGCATCTCTGCTCAAGGAGTGGATTGCTGAACAGGTTTAGCACCTCTAAATTAGTCAGGGTGGACAGAGATTCTACAGTGGTAATTTGATTGAACTGAAGATGAAGTAATTCTAGACCCGTCAGCGACGATAAAGGCTCTACTTCAGTGATCTGATTACTCAGGAGAGAAAGACCTGTCAAGTTTGTAAGGGTAGCAAGAGGCTGCACATCAGTAATCTTGTTTTCTGCCAGATTTAACCAGGTGAGTTGAGTCAGTGTAGAGAGAGGTTGGATGTCTTCAATTTCGTTAAAGCTGAGAACCAGTTCAGATAGGTTTGTCAGGGTTGATATTGGTTCTACATTAACGATTTTCATACCCCCGAGTTGCAATTTTTCCATAGCATCCAGAATTTCATCGGCGCGATCGCACTCCTGGGTTTCGGCATACTCTAACAACACCTCAACAGTATGACGAGTATCAGAAGACAAATTGTTCTGATTTTCGCACCACTCTGTAAAAGTAGTGAAATTATTAGGACTGCTCTGAGCTAAAGCATTACCTCTAGCACCTGCAATCAAGGTAGGTATCAGACTTAGGTATGAAAGAATTTTGAAAATAGAACTCATACGTTTCATCAGAAAGATTTCGGTGTAAAGTTAAAATCTACAAATTGATGCGGGTTCAACGATTTTGCGTTTCTTTCCGCCTGCATAACGCTGGGCTATGCGTCTTTATTCAAGTATTACACCAGTCAGAAAAGCGGGTTGAACCCAGTTTCGGTTGCGATTACAACGTTCATGTTAGGTTCAGTCATCATTGCGCCAGCCGCAGCTTTTGCTTCGCCGCATTGGATGCTACATCTTAGACAGTTGAATGTAGGTTGGATCATTCTAGGCTTAGGAACGTTATCCACTGTTGTTCCGACTCTTTGCTACAGCTATGCCGCAAAACATCTGTCGCCTATTTTGACCACAACCTTAAATTTACTCACGCCAATTTTTGCCTCAATGATTGCTGTACTGCTCCTAAAAGAGCCATTTCCGCTTTTGAGTCTTATCGGAGCAGCACTCATTATCGGAGGTATTTTGTCACTATCGTTACAAAAAAACAAATAAGAAAAGCCTCGCCAGCGGTATGACTCTCTTGGCGATCGCCTTGGGCGTTGCAATCATGTCTCACCTGAAGCTCTTGGGCGCAGCCGCTAGAGATTTACCTGCACTCAACACAGAGAAGAGGGAGGATGATACTGTAAAATCTGTTGCGACTGGTGTAACTTTCCTCAGCGCTTCTCGTCAGGAGAGAGGAGTCGGGATCTGTTACGTGCTGCCTGAGCTAACCTCTTTGTTCTGATTCACTGCAAGCAAGGTGAATAGAATCTAAGAGGCTTGGAGAGCACCTAGGGCTAATCTGTGGTTCTCAGAGCTTTGGTCACTCATGCCTTGATCGGCAACCGTTTTCCAAAGGCTCAGAGGACATTTTAATGGTGTGAATAGCTGTGACTTGCGGGTCAGGTTTATTCCGAAGTGGTGTGTGGAGTATAAGCTCGTTAATACTATGCGATTTTCGTCTGTCTTATTGGCATCGTTTACCGTGTCCGCAGGGCTCGGCGTGTTCAGTCCGGTGCTGGCTCAGGATGTATCTCTTGCAGAGGTAGAGCTAGACCACTCAGGACAAAACTACCCAGATTCAAC
>JBARXP010000254.1:0-19977 GCA_049647405.1 Elainellaceae cyanobacterium
GCTGCGCTCCTGGGCGATTTCGATATTTCGCAAAGCCGGACATCCCTCCCTCACAAAAGCGATACGCGGGTTCCGCCATGATTTGCCCACCCTTATTTCCTTTCTCTAGAGAATCAGCCCTAGGGCAGTGCCCGCCCCACCTCTCACAAATCACTTAGGATCGCTATATATATTGAGGTTGTGAATATTTGTGGATATTTAAATTGTGAATATACTCAAGAAGCTTACGGCTACCCGCGTATTAAGCAAGCAACCGTAAGCTTCTTGATCAGACATGCGCCGCCCTTGCAACAGACAGTCAACAAGTCTTACCGTGCAAATCGTCAAGACCTGTTTGAGTGACAGGCTGCCTCAGATACCCAATCGCTTTCTAGAGCACCTGCGATGAGAGCGCAACGATTGAGCAGAAAGCGGCACAGTTAGCACCATACATTGAGAGTGATTCAGAGCTTGCTAGCAACGTGAATCGCAAAGGTCAATGACGAGCGATCGCCTTGTTCTAGCTCAATATCAAGGCTGTAGATAGAATCGACTTCAGCCTCGAAAAGTTCTACATTCAATGTACCGGAGCTAGTGCGTTGGGCCATGGTCTCGATGCCACTGCCCTGGAGTTGAAGTTTTCCAGCACAGGGCAGGAGAGCTTCAACATTCAGTCGCTGTAGGCGAGCATCAAATCCAGCTTTCACCGATAAATTACCGAGCGAAGTGCTCCACTGACATGACGTAGTGGGTTGGTCGCTAGAGAGCTTAAGCGTGAGCGACTCGATAATCTCTTGAGCGGCTAAGAGTGACAGTGCCATCTGCTGTACGGGCGTTGCCGCATCGTAGTGAGATGGAAACCCTGGTAGAGACTGAGCAGCCGTTGGCGAGCTTAGCGTGGCCGATCTTGCCGGTGAAGTCAGCACCAATCCCGCAAGATGATTGAGGGTTTGCCCTTCCCCTGGAAACAGGCTTTCCACAGCTTGAACAAGCTGAACCCCTCGCTGCAAAGAAGATTGAGCTAAGGTTTGGCACCGCTGAAGTAACTCTGTCAGAATCTGTTCTGACATCGGAACAGGAATGCGATTTTGAATTTGCTCTGCCCAGGCTTTGGTTTGGGCCGAGGTTGCCGGAGCTAAATCTTGGAATTCAGAGTCGTAACCGTACGCTTCACTCTCCCACGGAAAAACGGGAGGTTTGCGTGCAATTTCAGTGCGTAGCCGACGCTTTAACAGAGCATGAAAACGATCTTGCACAGCAGATATTTCTCCAACATTGAATAGTGACGACTGCTCAGGTAATCGATCATCTGATGAGCGTTCTGAATGATTAGAGCTGAGGGGAGATGGCATAGTGCGTCGCTCCTCAGCAACAGAACGTTTCAGGTTATCAGGGTTCAACCCCTGAGCATCTGATGACTGATGGTCAGCAAAAGTGCTGCTATCGGCCCCTGATGATACGTCATCAGCCGGATCAGGATCTTGGAACAGCCAAGCCAGTAAATCATTTATGGCTTCTGCATCTCTATTCATGGGTCAAAGTCTCCGCTCCGGATAGTAAATTGTTGCGGATCTCCCAAGCTTTTTCCAGTAGCTTTGACCACTTTTTATGAGTTTGGGTGGTCGTACACCCCAGCTGTTGGGCGATCGCCCGGTCACTTTCTTTTTGTTGCTTGAGTTTCAACAGGAGCTGATGCTCGTCTGTCAGTTGCGATAAGAAGTAATCCCACTGGAGTGGAGTCAGTCCAAAGTTATACTCTAAATCGGCCTCTAACCATTGATGCACAAGCTCCCATTGATGAGATAGAGCAAATCGAATCAGGTGATATTTAAATCGTTGCTGGAGATAATCTCGCTCACGGGGAGTTAGCTCCAAGATAGCTTCGATCTCATGGGCTGGTAAATCTTGTAACCGCAGAATAAAGTAATCGGCACAGTCTTCTTGTTGTTTGTCTTCGAGATACGCTAGCAACTTTTCGACAACGACATTTCGAAGAGAATCTTCGACGGGCTCTACGTCGAGCGCTACCATCTGATCGCGTACCTGCTGAATCGGTGCTGTGCTCCAGCCTTGATCGGAGTCAGGCGACGACCCCTCAGCCGCCTGCTCAATATCGACCATCGTCTCAGGGGGCTGCTGTCTTGAGAAGGTCTGCGCCCTCAAAATAATGAGCTGTTGGCTGCGACGGCGGGGCAGCGGAATTCTGCGTTTGCCATAGCGCTCAGTGAACGCCATATATTCTGCAAGCTCTAGCAGCGATCGCGGACAGTAGCTCTTATCCAACTGATTCTCTCGACGAAACGCACTGAGAGACTCAACATAGAAGTTTTGCAAAAAATCTTCAATTAAAGTGAGCCGAGCCTGATAGCTTGACTGGACTTGGGGCGGAGTAATATATCGATAAACGACAGCACTGAGCGTGCTGTGCAGATCAACACGCCCTTGTCGGGAGCCAAGGTTGTAGTATTTAAGGCACTGTTTCAATCGCAGTCGAGCTAAGTCAACCATCCAAGTTTCGACATCTCCAGAATCTTGAATGCGCTGACTCTCCTTACAGATACGGGCAACCTCGTTCGCTAAGCGAACGGCAACCTCTTGACAGTGCTTGTAGGATGCACGAGTAGCATGCTGTAGCTCACCACAGAGTAAATCGGACAAAGTTTCAACGCTATCGATATTTTTTCCCTGACAGTTAGCTGAGACCACAATGTCTTACCACCTTACGGTTGACTTCAATGAATAGATGACGGTCTAGATTGACTTAACACGCAGGTCGGCAAAACGCATGACCCCTGACCTTGGCGCATCTACGAGCCCAAATCCTGAGCTAGATGCTTCACAGTGGAAACAACTATCAAGACTCTAATGAGATTTGAGACTCGGTATGGAACTAGACAAACAGATACAAGAACTGATAGAAAATGCACCCCAGGATAGCTCTACGGCGACGCTCATTCAGGCGATCGCCCCTGCACTAAAGCAAATTGCAGAGCGGCTCCAGCACCCTCAGTACTATGTGTTGCAAACATTAGATCACGGCTGGGTGATCACGGCATTGACCAACCGCGTGCAGCCATCCGTGGCAAAAAGTGTTGTTTATGCGTATCCCACATTGGCGGACGCAAGGGCAGGCACTCAAGATCCGAATAATCCTCAGATAGTCGCCTTACCCATCCCTGTTATACATATCCTATTCCAAATGCTAGCGATGAAAACAGTCGATGGAACAGTCTTTTTTGAAACGCCAGGAAATCTTAAAGATGGCGTAGAAGTGACACGAGCCAACCTGCAAGAACTCCTCAAAGAGGCTTACCGAAAGGGCCAAAGCCCTATGCAGCCACCAGCCGACCTTGCGTAAAACACGGCATCTAGAAGTAGCTAAAGCTACATTAAAGCGCTGATCATGGCAAATCTAACCTGAATATGAATTTACCATGAAGATTTTGGCTCAAAGTCATGTAAAGCAAGGATTCCAGTGATATTACGGGTGCCCTTCCGTATGTAATCCAGGTTTTGTGTATTTAAAAATACTTTATGCATAAATCTTCCGCATAAACACGGGAGTTCTGAAATATTTTGTTATGGTTGGGGGTCAAAATAATTTCAGCGCCAATACACTCCGGCCATGCACGCTGGGTTAGTGATTTTCAACTTGTTCTTGGTAAAGCATTTGTAGTAAGTTCTCTAATTTTTCTTCAGAGCAACATTCCACCAATGCATCAAAGACATCGAGCATCCTGGCAGCACTTTCTCCCAAGGTCGGGCTGAGCCCCCAGACATCTTGAACCCACTCTTGAGGGTGTTCGTCGTCGAAGACAAGGCGTTCGAGAAGCTGCTTTGCTTCTGTCTTAGAAATAGCCATCGGTGTGCTCCAAAATCCAACAAGAACCAATCGTTAGCCTTTACCCTACCAGGGTTCATCTTTAGTAATACAGGTTTAGGAGTAATACAGGTTTGGGGGTGGATGACTAGGGAGCAAATCTCCGTGCTAGATTATCATCACCACACGCTCAGAAAGAATTTTCTAGGGGCTACTCTGAGGTTCTAGCCCTGATGCCCCATTCTCAAAATGACGGTCACCTATTCTGTAGGCGTGATTGCACAAAGATGTGATGTAGGCGCAGAGTCAAGATAGAAAATAACGATCTGCTTGCCATTTTAGAGGGGGGTTACGCAAAATTTACCGGAGATCTCACTGCGGATCTCACTGCTTCTCATGCAGTGAATCGAGCCTTGCATAAATTTCTTCTGAACTTTGAGGTTGGTTCGCAGCGACATCCTTGAAAAGCCGTGTCCGTTGCAAGGAGGGCAACTTAGAATCGTGCAGTGTTTTAGTGATCCCTGTTTATTTCTTAAGTGAGCGTCACGAACCAACAATCAGCCATACAATCAAGCCATCGGAGTCTAGCCTCCAGCGCGTCATCGTAAGGTTTTCAACGGAATAGAACCTTGAAAGACTGGCTAAAGCAGCAGTCTGGCTGACCACTGTGACCAAGTCTTCATAGCCCCAAATATCTATTTGCCCAAATATCTATTTGCCCAAGTATCTATTTGCCCAAGTATCTATTTGCCCTAAATATCCAGTTGAGTTGAATTTAATGCGTCGGCATTGACGTGAGCTTTTTCTATTGATGCTCTGTTACTCATCCATTTTCATCCGTTCACTCCTACACGATTCAAATTAAATCATGATGCCCATTCAATCTTCACTCTCTGTAGAGGTGAACTCTTCGGGGATCGCTTCTGAGCTTGATGTACAGGGAGATATACAGAGAACTGATTCTGGAGCGATCGCCACAGGCATTTATGTCATAGTTCATGGGCACTTTTATCAGCCTCCCCGTGAAAATCCTTATCTCGATGCCATCGAGCGCCAGCCGAGTGCCGCACCGTTCCATGACTGGAATGAACGCATTCACTACGAGTGCTATCGACCTAATGCCTTTGCCCGCATTCTCAACGACAAGGGCGACCTGATTGGGATTGTTAACAACTTCGAGTATTTGAGCTTCAATATGGGGCCAACTCTCATGAGTTGGCTAGAGCGCTATGATCCCGAGGTGTATCAGCGGATTGTAGAAGCCGATCGGCTGAGCTGCGATCGCCTCAACGGCCATGGAAATGCGATCGCCCAAGTTTACAATCACATCATTTTGCCCCTAGCAAACGAGCGTGACAAGCGCACCCAGATTCGGTGGGGCAAGGAAGATTTTCGCCATCGGTTTGGCCGAATGCCTGAGGGCATGTGGCTCGCAGAAACGGCTGTCGATTACGCGACCCTTGAGGTTTTGGTTGAAGAGGGCATCCGGTTTATTATTCTGGCTCCTTCCCAGGCGCAGCGCTGCCGTCCTCTTCCCTCTGATGGCCCTGATGAATCATTTCAGTTCGCATCCCCTGAGGCAGAGTTGGCATCTTGGATAGAGGTAGGCGGCGGCCAGATCGATCCCATTCGTCCCTATCGATGTTTTCTGCCGGGTGGCGATCGCACCCGCGACTTTATCGATATCTTCTTCTACGACGGGCCGATTTCTCGCGATATGGGCTTTAACGATGTGCTCGACAGTGCCCACCACTTTGCAGGGCGAATTGGTCAAGCCGTGCGTGGGGATCATCGCAGCGCCCAGCTAATTTCTGTGGCAACGGATGGTGAAACCTTTGGACACCATAAAAAAGGAGCCGAGAAGGCACTCGCTTACTCGCTGCTGGAGGAGTTTCCCCAACGCGGCTGGATTGTCACCAACTATGCCCACTATCTCAGCCTGTCGTCTCCAGCCTGGGAAGTCGAACTGAAGCCTGTGACCGCCTGGAGCTGCTCCCACGGAGTTGATCGGTGGCAAGACGACTGTGGCTGCGGCGGTGGCGGTTTGTGGAATCAACAGTGGCGACGACCGCTACGAAACGCACTTGATGGGCTGCGCGATCGCCTATCTCTGCTGTTTGAAGCGGCAGGCTGTTTGCTATTCTGCGATCCCTGGGCTGCCCGCGACGAGTATGTGCATGTGATTCGCGATCGCCACCCCGACACGGTGCGGCAATTTTTAGAGCGCCACCAGAGCCATCCCCTGACTCAAGATGAACGGACAGACGCGCTCCGGCTGCTGGAAATGCAGCGTCAGACCTTGCTGATGTACACGAGCTGCGGCTGGTTCTTTGACGAAATTTCTCGCCCAGAAGGGGTACAAATTCTGCGCTACGCCTCCCGTGCGATTGAGTTGGCCGAGGCAGTCTCGGGTCAGCAAATTGAACCTGAATTTGTGCAGTGGCTGGCTGCGGCTCCTAGCAATGTCGATCAGTTTGCTAATGGAGCAGATGTCTACGACCAGCTTGTGGTGCCCTCTCGCCTAGATCTGGAGCAGATTGTGGCTCATTATGCCATCAGCTCTTTGTTCAACACCTATTCCATAGAACAAAAAATCTATTGCTACTGGGTGCATCAACTCGACTATCAGATTCAGCGCATCGGCCCACACACCCTAGCGGTTGGGCAACTCCAGCTAACCTCTGAAATCACCCAAGAGAGTGCTCATCTGGTCTTTGGCGTCTTGCATCTAGGAGGCTGGGATTTTCACTGCTGCATCAAGCCTTTTTCGGGTCGCTTGGCCTATACTCAGGCGCGCGATCGCCTCTGTAATATGCTGTCTCAGGGCAATATTGCTCAAATGATTTTGAGTATGAATCAGGTTTTGGGCGATCGCTCTTACAATCTCCAAAATCTGTTTGCTGAAGAGCGCCATCGACTGATGGGCTTGCTCAGTCAAAATACGTTGGTACACCTCGAACAGCTCTACACCCAGGTCTATCACGACAACTACAGTATGCTGATGGCGTTTCATCGAGATCATCTCGAAACGCCGAAAGAGCTTCAGGTCGCCGCTGAAATCGCGATCGGTCAAAAAGTGATCAGTACCCTAGGGCTACTAGAGCGCGATCTGGTCAGCGCAGAGTCTCCGCACCAGCAAGCATTGAAGTATTTGACTGAGCTAGAAGCGATCGCCAATGAAGCCCGCTATCTCAACTGCAATCTCAACCTGCCCCAGGCTCGTCAACTGATTGAGACGCTGATTTTACAGTCGCTCTGGCATGTAATTCACGATGAGGCGGTGAGCGACGATGAGAATATTCTCGATGCCTGGATCGATTGCCTCTATCGATTGATTGATTTGGGCGATCGCCTCCAAATCGGGGTAACGCTAGATCGCGCTCAAGAAACATACTGGCGTTACCTTCACGCCACCATCTTGCCCAATTTGCTGGATTGTCAGGTAGAAGCGTCTCAGATGAGCGACCCAACCCAATGTCAGCCCCTGATCCGGCTACAAAAGCTGTTGCTGCTAGGCCAAAAGCTAAGGCTCGATGTGCAGCACTTCCTCAATGAACTCGCTTAGACATCACAAGAGCCAGGAGATAGGCTTCCTGGCTTATCCCTTGGGAATGCCAGGGTACTCTAGCGCCAGGTTATTTTTCGCTAGCGTTACCGAGAAGCGCTATTATGGTTTATGCTAATTAACTGGTATTGCTAACGCACGCTTCTGACTCTGTGAGTCATGAGTCGTTGCTCAGCACAAGTACGCGGATGTGGCGGAATTGGTATACGCGCACGCTTGAGGGGCGTGTGGCTTCGGCCTTGCGAGTTCGAGTCTCGCCATCCGCATTTGAAAAAGTGCTCGTAAGAAAGTGCCCGTAAAAAGTACTTAAAAGCTGCCCTGATGACCATTCAAGGCAGCTTTTAAATTGAATGGTTTATGTAAAGTCCCGTGAGAACGTGCAGTGAAAAAGTTGGGGACTACAAAAATTGAGGCTACAAAAGCTGGGGGCTACATCAATACAGCCTTGTACCCCTTTCCGAATTCTGCACCATGTGAGACTAGCAAAAAAAACGACCCACATCATGTGCAGGTCGCTGTGCTCACTTAAGTTCTGAACTTTGCCTTGATACAATTATTGTCCAAGGCTTAGCCTTAGGAGATCCGCCAATCTAAGCAAGCTTTCTGCGCCATATTGCCGAGACGCTGCTTCATGCCGTTGCTCAGCCCATAGTTGCCAACATGACGACCTCATATTTTCGAGCCAATGTAGATGCGATGACCGGGTACATTCCGGGAGAGCAGCCCCATCCGGGAACTCCAGTCATCAAGCTCAATACAAACGAAAATCCTTATCCTCCTTCGCCCCAGGCCATGGAGGTGTTGCGAACCCTAGATGCCGAATGGCTGCGTCGCTACCCGACGCCCTATGCCGATGATTTTCGCCATGCCATTAGCGACGTATTTCAGGTTTTTCCTGATTGGATTGTGGTGGGCAACGGGAGCGACGAAATTCTCAATCTCGTTTTGCGCTCCTGTGCAGAAGGGCAAGAGCGCCGAGTTGTCTATCCAACACCGACCTATGTGCTTTACAAAACGCTGGCTGAGATTCAGCCTGCCGATGTGATTGAGGTGCCTTACGCGACAGGAAACCAGCTCCCGGTTGATGCTCTGCTAGCAGCCAATGGCGCGGTGACGTTTATTGCTTCCCCTAACAGCCCGTCAGGGCATCTGGTGTCAAATGATGAGTTGCGCCAGTTGGCCTCACGCTTATCAGGGGTGCTGCTGATTGATGAAGCCTATGTCGATTTTGCAGAGGGTAGTGCCCTAGAGCTGGTGCATGAGTTTGAGAATGTCATCATTAGCCGTACCTTGTCGAAAGGATATTCTCTAGCCGGACTGCGTTTAGGGTTTGCGATCGCCCATCCCAACTTACTCAGCGGCTTGTTTAAGGTCAAAGATAGCTACAACATTGATGCGATCGCTTGCCTGGTGGGAGCGGCAGCCATGCGCGATCAGACCTATAAAAATGAATGTGCTGAGAAGGTCAAAGCGTCGCGAGCAACATTGGCTTCAAAATTGCGCCATCTCGGATTTCAAGTGGCCGACTCTCAGACCAATTTTCTGTTCGTGATTCCGCCCAATCACAACGCCGCTGATCTCTACACGGGTCTGAAAGAGCAGGGCATTCTCGTCCGCTATTTCAACCATTCAGGCATGGAAAATAAGCTGCGCATTACCATTGGCACTGAAGAGCAAAATCAAAAACTTCTCAGTGCGCTGATGCCGATGCTGTAGCGATAGGCATCAGAGGCTGGAGGGGCGATCGCGCGATTCAAGCATGATGGTTCGGGAGTAGCAAGTCAGGAATAGCGATTCGGGAGCAGCGATTCGGGAGCAGCGATTCGGGCATGGTGATGAGGGCATGGTGAAACGCCATTCGGGCATGATGAATGGAGTCAGCACTGATTTCCCTTTCTGATTGCCATTTCCATGAGAATTCTCGTTGCCAGCCACACCTATATCCTGAAACTGAACTGCGAGAAGTTCCGTATCCTAGCTTCCCTTGCGCCTGATCTAGAGGTGACGGTTGTGGTGCCTCGTCGTTGGCGACCGGGAGGGGTGCAGCGTCAAATCATTGAGTCACAGCCTTGGGCAATGGGCAACTTTCGGGTTGTGACTCTAAGTCATTTCAGCCAAAACAACCAAGGAATGCTGACCTTTGGCGCTGATTTGATTAGTCTGATGCGAGAGTTTCGTCCTCAGATTCTCCAGGTTGAGCAGGGAGCCAAGTCACTAGCCTATGCCCAGACCATCGCCCTAAATCAGATGCTCGGCCTTAAGGCTAAAAACGTACTGTTTACCTGGTGGAATTTGCCCTATCGCCTACGCCCGCCTGTATCGTGGCTAGAAGCATACAACCTGCACCACACCCACGGGTTAATGGCAGGCAACCAAGATGGAGCCGATATCTTGCAGCAGCATGGCTACACAGGCGATACGGTGGTGATGCCTCAGCTCGGGGTCGATGAAACCTTATTTCGCCCCAGGCCACAGCCCGACTTAGCCCATACCCTGGGCATTCACGCCAATGCATTTGTTGTAGGGTTTGTGGGGCGCTTTGTTGAAGAGAAGGGGCTGCTGACCCTATGCCGTGCTTTAGGACAGTTGGGCAATCGCCCGTGGCAGTGCCTCATGGTCGGACGAGGCCCCCTAAAGGAGCAGCTAACCCATGAAGCTTACCAGTTGGGCATTGGCGATCGCCTGATTTGGGTCGAGAGCGTCCCTCACGATGAGATTCCTCGATACATCAACCTGATGAATGTTTTGGTGTTGCCCTCAGAGACAACATACCGCTTCAAGACGCTCACCGCCGTGGGCTGGAAAGAGCAGTTTGGCCATGTTTTGATTGAAGCAATGGCCTGCCGTGTGCCTGTAATTGGGTCTGATTCTGGAGAAATTCCCCATGTGATACAAGATGCGGGTCTAGTTTTTCCAGAAGGAGATGCGGCTGCCCTGGGCGATCGCCTCACAATGCTGATGAATCAGCCTTCACAGGCTGAAGCGCTGGCCTCTCGCGGGTATAAACGAGCCATGACGGAGTACACAAACCTGGCGCTGGCGAAAAAATGTCTTTCGTTCTACGAACGTCTGATTGCAGTACCCGATTGAACCCCGTGAATGAGCTATTGATGCGCTGGATTGATGCCCTAGGACGAGTCGATCGGCTTGGGTCAATCGAGCTTGCATGAATAGGGATATTCCTGATACGAACCAAGCACAGCAAGGGCACAGTATGCTGTGCCCCTACGGAAAATATCTCTACTGCATCTTAGGTCTATCAGCAGAATATTAAGCGCTAGCACTAGCGAGTGTAGGCACGTAACCTAGCTCTTCCAGATGCTTCAGCACTTTTTCGGCGCTTTCATCTAGCGATTCTAAATCGGTGCGGCACTCAATGTCAGGGTTGAGAGGAGACTCGTAGGGATCATCAATACCCGTAAACTGTTTAATCTCACCAGCCCGAGCCCGTTTGTAGAGTCCTTTAACGTCGCGCTTCTCGCAAATTTCTAACGGTGCGTTGACATACACTTCGACAAAATCGCCAATGCGAGCCCGCACTTCATCTCGAATGTTGCGATAGGGGGAAATTGCTGAAACCATGACCATCACGCCATTGCGGGTCAGCAGATGGGAAACAAAGCCAATCCGGCGAATATTTTCATCTCGGTCTTCCTTCGAAAACCCAAGTCCTTTAGTCAGATTCTGGCGCACAATATCGCCGTCGAGCACTTCGAGCTTCAAGCCTCGGCTTCTGAGTTTCTGCTCTAGCGCCATTCTAATTGTGGTTTTCCCGGCTCCACTCAATCCGGTGAACCAAACCGTGACTCCACGTTGGCTATTGGTCATCGTCATTCCTCATCATCAACATCTCTGGACAATTTGCAAGTGCTGCTGAGCCATCAGCAACGTTGCAGATCGCAGTGTATCAAATCTTGCACCCCTTACTCCTGTTTCAGCTCAGGTTAAGCCATCAAGTTATGACCACAGAAAAGTGAGTTCTTCTGTAGAAGAGCCCTCAGCTAAGGGGCGATCGCCCTGCACTCTAAGAGCAACCTCAGCTCAAGAAAGATATGGCGATCGCGATCTAACTCGTGCCGCGTCGAACTGAAAAAGTAGAGACGACGGCTATCCTAATTTTTAGTATTGACTCAACACTAGATATATTGCTTGGATCTGAAATAGATCCGAAGGGTGCCCTTAACGTTTGATACTGAGACTAGATACTGAGGCTAGTTGGATGTTTCCGGGACAAATTCGGTGATAACCCGCCCCCCGCTGACCACAATGGTCTGGTTTTCCAATTTGCCATCAGCTACCTCGCCGCGCAAATTAAACACGGGGTCGGTCTGGCGATACACCACATCTCCCTCTGCCAAAATTTCCTGGGTCGGGATCGTCCACGTCAGCTTATTAGACGTCAGTCGCCCCTGATTTTGTTGCGCGACAACAATAACGTTGCCGTTCATCCGAAAGACTTGGGTCGTGAGATTGCCTTGTCCTTGGTCGGCGGTCATCGTCACTTGCTCTTGCCGATGGGTCACCGTAAACCGCTCATCTGCACGAATGGTGCTATTTTCCAAATTCCACTCTATGGCATCGCCTTCAAGACGAATGGGAGGCTCTTGAGCGATGACGACAGCGTTCTTCTCTAGACGGGCAACCTGGGAGGCCATGTCAAACTCGGCACTATCGCCCGTTGCACGTGCCGTGACGCGTCTCCCTTCCAGTTGCTGAATTCTGATGGGGCGATCGCTCACCAACCGCTCTTCTTCCAAAAACCAGACCAGTTCTTCTGCGGCCAGTTGTAAATCCTTTTCTTTGGAGACCGCCACCACATTTCCCGACACTTCAATGCGTTCTTCGCTAATCGCTGCCCGAGCTTCATCAGCCGCAATCGAAAAATCGGGGTGGGTGCCGACCACGTTGTTGCGTACAACAACCAGATCGTCCCCAGTGCTCCACTCCATTTCATCCCCACGCAGCACGGCTCCCGACTCCACGTCAGTCGCGATGACTTCGCCCTTGAGAATAATGCGCTCTCCGTCATTCAAAACTTGGCCCCTTTCTGCCTGTATTTTGAGCGTCGGTTCTCCATCGCGCAAAAAGTCTCCAGAGGGCTTAACGACATCTGCCGTTTGTCGATCTTGGCTATAGATAGCTTGATCCGCAGTCATTCTCCAAACGACCTCTCCCCCGTCTCCCGATTGCTCAAGGGTAATGTTGTCAAACGTCAGGTTACGTTCGGGATCGCTGACTTCTTCGTCAGACTCGACCTCGGCGGTGGGGCGATCGCGACAGGAAGCAGCACCCACGCTAAGACCTGCGATCGTGAACCCGATGAGCAGTAGCTTGAGCATACGATTGGGCGAGATAAACAGAGCATGGCAGATCATAACAGACCAGTTCTGCGTATTCATAAAAAATTGGGGATGGCAAAAAGGACACGGATAATAACCCTCAGAGTGAGAATTGACGATGCCTCGTTAATTCAGTTCCTGAGAGTCAGCTCCTGAGAGTCAATTCCTGACAGTCAGTTCCTGATGGTCACAATTCCTGACAGTCAGTTCCTGACAGAGAGCAACAGGCCCTTAGTCAATACCATCGCTATCATCTGCGATCCCCAATCCCGAAAGGGGTCGGTAGGTGTAGCTTTGTTGACGAGGATTCTTTTGAATGTCTTCTTTCACGGAGTCTAGATCAATGTAGCGATCTGCCACATTAATTAGGCTATCGCTCGTCATAGAACGCAGACTCACGACTTCAACCCGCACACCCCGATAGCTCGCGGCATCGACAGCATAGGCGAGATCTCCATCTCCGCTCACCAACACAGCGGTGTCATAGGAGCCGATGAGTGCCATCATATCGACAGCAATTTCCACGTCAAGATTTGCTTTTTTAGACCCATCGGGAAGCTGCACTAGATCTTTTGAAATGACACGGTAACCATTACGCCGCATCCATAGCAAAAACCCTTGCTGCTTCTCGTTCGTCCGATCCACTCCTGTATAGAAAAAAGAACGCAGAAGTCGAGAACCGCTGGTCAACCGACACAATAATTTCGTGTAGTCGATTTCAATGCCGAGTTGAAGCGCTGCGTAAAAGAGGTTGGAGCCATCAATAAAGATTGCGACTCGTCCTCGGTTTTCTAAAACTTGCTCAGGAGTGAATAAGGTACTTGTTTCGAAATGTTCATTGATCATTTTTGAATGTGAACTCCGCGTATATTAAAGGTCGTCATTGAGCTTGACTTAAAGAAAATTGAGATTAATGTGGTGATTGAATGTTGCCCGAATGTGCGGAGGCTCGTCGGAAAAGCTAAATTTTCTTTTGATTACGCCACTGGATTACGCCACTGAGCATTTTAATGAATGCTCCTAAAATTCTAGCTGCTAAGTCAGGCGATAGTCCGATAGTCGCACTATCCTTTAAGACTTCGCAGGTCTATTTTTTAGATGATTCAGAGTTTTCGTAATCCCGCAACAAGCTCTCTGTCATACCTTTTTGCCTTTTAATATTAGTGATAAGTCAGACTATGGTGGTGCCATAATTCCATTGAATTATTAATAAAAGATGAAGATTTTGAATCAAGAGTGGAGATTTTGCTGCCCATAGAAAAAACGAGAAGGAAGGGCACGTTGTCATCTGCTGTTCTGATAGAAAACAGATCAGTTGATATGGCCTAACTAGATTTAATTTGAGTGGAGAGTGCGATTGAATAGAGAGTGCGATCGCCTGCTTTATTCGTCACAGCAGGTCAGATGCTAAAACCATCTTTAATCATGATTCATAGACACCATTCCATCTCTACATCGCAAAGACAGAATTGCTTTTATTGCTTAGCGCTTTAGGCTGAGTGCTTTGGCTTGGCGATCGCCCTATTCAGGCAATTCCAATTTCTGAAAGATGGGCTGAGGCTCTTGTAGTGCCTGACTCTCAGGCAGAAGACCCCATGCTAAATGCTGCTCATACGGCAGTTCTGTCAGAGTCTCAAACGCATCAAAATTAACGCCATAGCCAAGCTGAGAATAAATGGCGGTGCTCAAGCCTGGAATAATCGGCGAAAGTAGATATGCGGCCAACCTCACAGACTCTAGAACCGCATAGATAACGCACTCCACCTGCGCTTGCTGACCTTGCTTATACAAAGACCAAGGCGCTTGATCATCAATAAATTTGTTGCTGGCTTGGACGAGGGAAAGCACGGCTTCACAGCTCTGACTAAAGGCCAATCGTTCATAGCAATCGGCAACACGGGAGCCTAGCCCTTCACCTTTAGACTTCAGCACCGTCGTGCTTAAAGCATCTTCCGAGACAGTCGGAACCGTACCGCCACAATATTTATGTGCCATTCGCAGGGTGCGGTTGAGCAGATTGCCTAAATCATTTGCCAAATCAGCGTTGAGAATGTTGACGAAGCGGGTTTCGCTAAAGTCGCCATCGCGACCAAACTCGATTTCTTTGGTGAAATAATAGCGCACTGCGTCAGAGCCATACGTATCAGTCAGCGCGACCGGATCGATGACATTCCCGAGGCTCTTACCCATTTTTTGGCCATCTTTGGTCAAAAATCCATGACCGAAGACGCGACCGGGCAAGGGCAAGCCCGCCGACATCAGCATGGCAGGCCAGTAAACGGCGTGAAACCGGAGAATATCTTTGCCGATCAGGTGAATATTAATCGGCCACCACTGCTTCAGGGCATTGTCGAGAGTGGGTTCGTCATCGGGATCAAGCAGGGCGGTGACATAGCCCAAGAGCGCATCAAACCACACATAAAGGGTATGGTTTGGATCTTGGGGAACCGGGAAGCCCCAGTCGAGATTGACCCGAGAAACAGAAAAATCTTGCAGCCCCCGCTCGACAAAGCTTAAAACCTCGTTGCGACGGATATCGGGCTGGATAAAGTCCGGATTTTTGGCGTAGAGATCTTCCAACCGTGACTGATAAGCCGACAGCCGGAAGAAATAGTTTTGCTCGTCGCGCCATTCGGCTTCGAGATTGGGGTGTAGCGGACAGTGCTGATTTTCGAGCAGATCTCGCTTTTCTTTGAATTCTTCGCAGGCGACACAGTAATACCCCTGCTGCTGTCCGAGATAGATGTCACCGTTTTCCCAGACTCGCTGGAAAAAATCGGTCACGATCGCCTCATGCTTTGCAGCGGTGGTGCGGCTAAATCGGTCGTAGCGAATGTTGAGTTTTTCCCATAGAGACTCAAAGCTCTGGACGATCAGGTCGCAGTGGGCCTGGGGCGATCGCCCTGCCTTTTCTGCCGTCCGCTGAATTTTTTGACCATGCTCATCGGTGCCTGTGATCGACAACACAGGCCGTCCCTGCAACCGATAGAATCGAGCCATGACATCGGCTGCAATGGTCGTATATGCGCTGCCCATGTGGGGCACGTCGTTGACGTAATACAGCGGTGTGGTGATGGCAAAGGTTGAACGGTGGGAATCGGGGATGGTCATAACTTCAGGTACCTGACGATCGCTGCAATTTGAGTGCGACGGATGAAGGACTAACGCTTCTTCATCATTCTAAGTCTCTAACCGTACTGTGTTTGAATCGATGTTGCCATTTCCTTGATTCTGTCGTTCAATCCTAGATAAGCCAATGCTGTTTAGGGTTGCGTCATACACTTGGAGCTGCCGCACATAGACTCACTCCATTACATCAGCTCACATACTCAGTTCATGAGATTAGTTCATGAGATTGCGAGCGGGGGTGAATGTTCTAACAGAGTTTTGTTGGGCAGTGGCAATGGGCACAGGCACGGGCACAGGCACAGAATCCGAATCTGAATCAGTGCCTTGCTTGCAGCAACCCTATCGGTCAACGGCTGCTTTGGCGTATTGGGCCTAACAGTTCAAGGGGGCACTGGCAATGGAAAACAAAGACGAGATCCTTCGTTCTACTCTCTCCGAGTCGTACTACAAACTCGCATCTGTTGAGCAAAAAGTGGTGCAACTGATGTCGATTTGCTGTGGCCCGGTGCAAATTTCATCCCTGCTCAATTGCTGCAAGCGCGCGGGCATTTCATCGGGGGAGGCGGCAATTAAAAAATTGCTGGCGCTAAACCTGATCCTCAAACCGCAGAACAAAATGGTTCAGTGCAACGAGCTAATCGTAGAGATTGCAACGCGCCATGCCGTCTCGCAAAGTCATTTTCAAAAATATGCCCAAGTGGTTGAGCAGGTCTTTCCGGTACGTGCCCGCTGGAAGGGAGGCCCCGTTTATTTCAACAATCGAGAGCAGTTTTTTCGGCAGTTTCGCATCTTCTTGTATCGCCATGACATAAAGGGACTGCTTCAGGCGTTTCAATCTTTCTCTTGGTATGTCTACCATCGAGAGTCTGTCACTCTAGACGAGCTGATCTTTGGCATTGTCACCAACCCCTTTGATTCTGAATGGGTGAAGACCCTACCTCGGGCTCTTAAAGAGCTGGTGTTGAGTAGCGTGCTCAATCACTCTTTGATGAATTTATTGCCGTCTAACGAAGCCTTTGAGCTGTTGCGATCGCAATATGAAGCAGCCGAATGGAAATCCCACAACGACGGTCTGTCTGCCATCGATGCCCTATTTGCAGAACAACTCCTGTTGAGAAATCAGGTATCGACCGCCCACCGCTTTTTAGATCGAGAGATTAGTAAACCTGAAGGAACCCTGTCAGAATGGCTCATCAGTCTCAGCTGGCTGAGTTTTGTCGAGGGAGACTTAGATGCTGCTGGGCAATATGGCCAGACCGCAGTCAAGACATTGAAGAAGGAAACGAAGAGCAGGCAAGCCTATTTTGGAACGCTCGCGGGCCTCTTTTTTGTGTTGACGCTGATCAAGGCTGGGGGGCGCGATCGCCTGCAACAGGCTGAACGACATGCAGTGATTATCATGCAGCAGTCAGACCACTGGCTGAGCACCATCTATGAGCGACTGTATTATGTGTTGCGTCTCCTCCAAGGCGATTTAACCTACCGTCAAAATGTGATCGATGCGTCAATTCGCTCTATCGAAAAAAGCCACGCCATTGAAACACTCTTTTGTTCGCTCTGTCTATATTGGGTTGATCCCGACATCGCTAAAAAGCGTCTTCCGAAGGTATTAAAGCCCCTCTATGCCCAATCAAAAGCGGCAGGGCTCGACTGGCTGGCTCTTGAAAGCGGGGATCTGCTAGCTCGTCTAAGTCCGCGCAGTCAGGCGGCAAAAGATTTCGAGACTCTCACCCAAGACAAGCCTGCGACCTCCGTGATTGACATCATCGAACCCAAAGACACCTGGGAGATTTGCCTTGATGCACTGGTCAATTTGCAGCCTGAGCCTACATCTTCAACCTCAGGCCGCGCTGCACCGCGCCGTCTCGCCTGGTTTCTGACGTTTTACCCAAGTGCAGGTTGGGTCTTGCAGCCCCGTGAACAAAAGATTAACGCTCAGGGCAACTGGAGCAAAGGCCGCCCCATTGCGCTGAAGCGTCTGGCTCAAGAACTTCATAGCTTTGACTATCTGACGCCCCAAGATACTCAAATTTGCGCCTGCATTGAGTCTGATCACAGCTATTCCTACGGCTCACCTCAGCTCACCTTTGGCGATCGCGCCCTGCTTGCACTGGTCGGCCATTCTTTCATTTTTTGGGAAGATGCGCCGACGACCCGCGTTGAGATGGTCAAAGGGGAGCCAGAACTACGCGTTAGCCAAGGAAAGGGCGATCGCCTAGTGCTGTCATTTTTGCCCTCGCTTCAAGACAATGATTCATCGATTTTTTTGGTCAAAGAAACACCGACGCGGATGAAAGTGGTTGAGGTCAAAGAAGAACACCTCAACATTGCCCGCATCATTGGCTCCAAAAATCATCTCGAAGTGCCTGCCAGCGCCCAAGAGCGGGTTATGGCTGCCATTAATGCCGTGTCTGGCATCGTGACCGTGCATTCCGACATTGGCGGCACGGTGCAGAGTGCCGAAGAAGTCAAGGCTGATCCCATTCCCCATGCCCATCTGCTGCCTGCGGGAGAAGGGCTAAAGGTGGCGCTCTTGGTGCGGCCTTTTGCCACAGGGGGAGCCTATTATCGTCCGGGCATGGGAGGGGCGATGGTCGTTGCTGAGATTGACGGCAAACGGCTGCAAACCACCCGCGACTTAGACGAAGAAAAAACTCTGGCCACCGAAGTCATGAACAACTGCCCGACGTTGACTCGGTTGCCCGACCAAGATGGCGAGTGGTTGATTGATGAGCCTGAAGACTGTTTAGAACTGCTGATCGAGCTGCAAGAGGGGGGCGATCGCCTCAGGGTTGAGTGGCCAGAGGGTCAACGATTCCGAGTCTCGTCTCCGACGGGTTCGAGCCAGTTCAGCATGAATATTCGCCAGCAGCAGGACTGGTTTGCCGCCACGGGCGAACTGCGCATCGACGATCAGCAAGTGCTCGACATGAAGCACCTGATGGAGCTGCTGGAAAAATCTCCCGGTCGGTTCATTCCTTTAGGAGACGGGCAGTTTATTGCTCTGACCCAAGAATTTCGCAAGCGGCTCGACGACATGCGCGCCTTTTCTGAGAACAGCAAAAACGGGCTAAAATTTCACCCCCTTGCCGCGCTGGCATTCGAAGACTGGACAGATGAGGTGGGTAAACTCAAAACCGATCGCCACTGGAAAGACCACATCAAGCGACTGCAAGAGATGAAGTCGCTCAATCCTAAGCTGCCTTCGACCCTCCAAGCCGAACTGCGCGACTACCAGATGGATGGCTTTCAGTGGCTGGCTCGTCTCGCCCACTGGGGCGTTGGGGCGTGTCTAGCCGATGATATGGGTCTGGGCAAAACCCTCCAGGCGATCGCCCTCATTCTCACCCGCGCTCCCCAAGGGCCAACCCTGATTGTGGCTCCAACTTCGGTGTGTATGAACTGGATCAGTGAAGCGGAGAAGTTTGCCCCGACCCTACGCCCAGTGCAGCTTGATAAGGGCGATCGCCAAGAGACGTTAGAAAACTTGCAGCCCTTCGACATGGTGGTGTGCAGCTATGGCTTGTTGCAACAGGAAGACGTGGCGAAGCTGCTGGCAAAAGTCGAGTGGCAGACGGTTGTGCTCGACGAAGCCCAGGCCATTAAAAACATGGCAACCAAGCGTTCTAAAGCGGCGATGTCGTTGCAAAGCGGCTTCAAGCTGCTGACAACAGGCACCCCGATTGAAAATAACCTGAGCGAACTGTGGAACCTGTTTCGCTTCATCAATCCGGGGTTGCTAGGTTCGCTAGAGCGATTTAACCAAAACTTCGCAGTGCCGATTGAGCGCAACAAAGATAAGCAAGCCCGAAACCAGCTTCGTAAATTAATTCAGCCCTTCATTCTGCGGCGCACCAAGAGTCAGGTGCTAGATGAGCTGCCCTCGCGCACCGAAGTGACGCTGCATGTGGAGCTGAGTCAAGACGAAAAGGCGTTTTATGAAGCCCTGCGACGGGAGGCGATCGCCAAACTCTCCGACAGTGATGCTGCCGCCGGACAAAAACATTTGCAAGTATTGGCCGAAATCATGCGGCTGCGGCGGGCCTGCTGCAATCCCCGATTGGTGATGCCCGACGCCGACCTCGATAGCTCCAAGCTGGGGGTCTTTCGTGATGTGCTCGAAGATTTGCTGAATAATAACCATA
>JBARXP010000255.1:0-22815 GCA_049647405.1 Elainellaceae cyanobacterium
GAGCCAACTCGCGCACCGCATCAAAATCGATCTGCTCAGTTTCGGGGCTGACGCCGTAGTGACACGTCTTAAACCACTTGCCTGACACATTGACCGGAGAGCCGTGGGTGAGGTGACCGCCATGGGATAAATCCATCCCCATGATGGTGTCTCCAGGCTTGAGGAGTGCCAAAAACACGGCAAAATTGGCCTGAGCACCTGAGTGAGGCTGCACGTTTGCATGGGCCGCACCAAAAAGCTCTTTAGCGCGATCGATTGCAAGTTGCTCGACCTCATCGATAAACTCGCAGCCGCCATAGTAGCGTTTGCGAGGCAAGCCTTCGGCATATTTGTTGGTTAAGACCGAGCCTTGAGCGGCCATCACCGCCGCAGACGTAAAGTTTTCGCTAGCAATCAGCTCAAGATGAGTGCGCTGACGATTGAGTTCGCTGTTCAACATTCCTGCAATGGCAGGATCAGTTTGCATTAAGAAGTCAAGATTTGTTTGAGCCACAGGCCATCTCCTAGAGCAATCGTTTAGTTAAGGAAGTGAACGGTAATTGAGTCAGCAAGTCAGGGGAAACAGGCAATTTTCAGTATGTTTTCGTCACGCGAGTAGATTAGGGCACAACTGCATGGGTTGGAATGAACTTATATTAATGAGCTTATATTGAAGTCAACATCCGTGGGCACGACGATGGAGGCTGATATCCAAATTTGAAGCGCGTGCTCTCTTCGTGTTTTTTGCCTGGGGTGAGCTTACAGAGCGCATTTACCCTGAGGTGATATCTTATCGTGAGTTACCGTTTTGTGATGCTAAAACATTTCCTCAACTCATGCTTCAGTAACATAGGCTGAAGCCAAGGTACCTTCGAAAAGATATGGCGCTGAAAAATAGTGCAGCGCTATCTGGGAGGTATTTGTTGAGGAGGTAGTCATGAGATAAGGATGCGAAGAGTTTACAAAGCTCTGCATTATGACACCTCCGAACAATCGACTCTCACTAGAGATTCGCGTAACATGAGTAGTAGTGCAGCAAAGGGCAGGTTATTTGTCATGCTAGTTGTACTGATGGATGAGCAAATGTTCTCACCTGAGCAGGTATGCCAGTCTTGTTTGTTGGCTACCCAGCATGGTCAACCTCGATGGGTCAAAGGCAAGCTTCGCTGTGGGCGATCGCTCCACAAGCAAACAACGAGTCAGCCTGATCAATATGAATGTCAAATGGGTTTTAGAATTGCCAACATAGAATAGAAGAGGAAGAGTACAACGCAGTACGGCTTCAAGATGTTGGAACAACAGTACGGAATGAATAGATTATGACGTGGCGCGGCAGCACAACCTCTCTCGATCGAGTCTTTGCATGTTTGGTTTATGCCTTTCCAATGGTTCAGGCTCTTTTGTTCTATAGCGGGCCGTTTTTCAGGCAGCTTCCCTTTACTCAGATTATCTTTGCTCCACTCATTCCCTTTGTTGTGGTTTATCAGTTCATTCAGACGATTGTGCCGTTTGGGCTGGGTGGCTTGATTATTTTTGTTGCGCTTTTGTTTTTGGTTGTGAGAAACGACAGGGTTCGTCACTTCATTCGTTTCAACACCATGCAGGCTATCCTGATTGGCATTGTCCTGACTATTTTTTCTCTCATTTGGGCGTTTTTCGCTACAGCGCTTGGGCTACAAAATCCTGCTGGCGTTGCGCTAATGCTTCGAGATACGGTGTTTAACGTTCTATTTCTCGGGGCAATGGTTAGCTCGGTCTACTGCATTGTTCAGTCCATTCGAGGCAAGTATGCCGAAATTCCGACCCTGTCTGATGCGGTTTATATGCAGGTGCGATAGGCGATATTGCATGATTGTTAGTTTGTGTCAGGGTTAATCTCTGACATCCAGCGATCGGTCACTTACTTCGGGTAAACACCTGGTAGGTGATAAATGCAGTAAAGCCGATGTATCCCAGAATGGCAGTCCAATCCATCCAGGCGTTGGGGTTATCGAGTAGGGGGTCTGTCATGGCGATCGCTCTCTTGTCGTCTCTCTACTATTTCTCCCTATAGTTTCTACATCAAAAATGCAGCTTCGCCTGTCATCTGCTTTAGAGGGTTAAATTTGACATACTATTGGGGAGCTAGGCGAGGCTTTGAGATCCTCATTTTTCAGACATGAGGCAGGCCGACTGCTGCCTTAGGCTATTATCCTCAGAGATACGATGTTTAGCCCGAGATACGATATCCAGCGACACCAAAAAATAGAATGTCTTTCGGAAAACTTCTTCAGCCCAACTTGTGCCTCGACGGATCGGTGCTCAAGCTCACCCCTGCACTCTTGGCTCAATATCAACTGCGGGGCATTGTGTTTGATGTCGATGAAACCTTAGTCCCGGTCGGTGTCCCTGAGGCATCAGAGGAGTTGCTGCAATGGGCTAATGAGCTCAAGGCCGATTTTTCGATTTGGCTGGTGAGCAACAATGTCAGCCAGTCTCGCATTGGCCGTATTGCCAGAGCCCTTGACCTGCCTTATATCGCAGGGGCACTCAAGCCGTCTCGTCGCAAGCTGCGGCAGGCCGTGAATTCAATGGGGTTTCCGGCAGACCAAGTGGCTATGGTGGGCGATCGCCTACTGACCGATGTGTTAGCGGGTAATCGTCTGGATATGTTTACGATTTTGGTCGAGCCCATTGTTGATCCGGCGGAGGCTGTGCGCAAGCATCCTATTCGGAATATGGAAGTTTGGGCCTCTCAACTACTTGGGGTGACGTTGCGATCTTAGCGATCGTTTGTAAACGACACGTTCCCGGAATTTCAACGATTTCATGGCTCAGAGCCACGCTACCAACAGGCAGAGGCATGTCAGCGTGGAATCATCAAGTCATGATGTTATGCGACTTGATGGCCTAAGCTGGCGCAAGCGCGGTTCCTACTGTGCAGGTGTTGACAAGACTGGTGCCGTTAAAATCTGCTCCTTCTAGAGCAGCGCAAAGCAGATTTGCACCATTTAAGTTTGCACCTGAAAGATTCGCATTTCTCAAATCGGCTTCTTCTAAGTTGGCTTCTGTGAGAATTGCTCCTTGAAGATTGGCCTGACTCAGGTTGGCTCCTCCGAGATTAGCGTTGCTGAGGTTGGCTCCCCTGAGGTCAGCTCCTCTGAGGTCAACTCCTTCTAGATTGACGCCCATTAAGTTTGCGCCACTCAAAAAGGCCGCAGCCAGAACAGTCCCATTTAGGCACGCCTGCATGAGGTTGGCTCCTTTGAGGTTGGCTCCTCTCATGTCGGCTTCGGTTAAGTCAGCCTGCATCAGGTTTGTGCCCAACAAATTTGCGCGCAGGTCAGCGTGCATCAAATTGCACCCAGTCAAATTTGCACCATCTAGCCGCGCTCCGTTGAGACGAGCATAGCTGAGGTTTGTGCCAATGAAGGTTGAGCCACAGAGATTGGCTCGGTCGAGTTCTGCGTTTGAGAGATCCTCGTCGTCGAACTGGACTCCTGCCAGATGTTTGTTTTTGCCAGAGCGAATCGCGTCAATATCCATAGTGACCTTAATGTACACCAGTGTGGGGCGATCGCCCTATCCTTCTTGTTGTTCTGAAATGATGGCAGAAGCAACTCACCCTAGGGCGTGGTAGATAGGGCTCCCTCTTCCTCAAATCGTGAGTCAGTCATCCAGAGGCCAGCAGCGATTTTAGGGACACTGACGGATAAATTTAGACCCTGGCTCAGACCACTGACGAGAAGAGTCAGCACGTCAACCAGTTTGGGGTCCCATCTTTCACCTGCTTGAGCGGCACATTCTGCAAGAGCGCTCTGAAGAATTTCGGGCTGAAGTTCTCCGCTAAAGCGATCGCCTGGATTGCTCATGGGATGCAAGCGTGCAAGATGGCCTTGAAGACAGGCGCTTAACCCCAGAATTCGAGATTCAAGGGGAATTTCGTCTCCTGATAGATGAGCTGGTTTACCCGTTCCATTCCACCATTCTGACTGGTGAGAGATGATTGTGGCGATCGCCCGCAGTCGGGGCATGGTTCGGAGAACCTGAGTCCCTAAAATGAGCGGACAAGACGGCGGCACATCTGCATCTAGTGACGGAACTTCGGCAGCGGGACGCGAGGAGATCTGAGGATTCAGAATACCTTCGGTGCTGTTCAAAAATGCAAGTCGATGCAGAATGCCTGCCAATCGTAGCCGATGCAGTTGCCATCCGGGCAAATCGAGCAACTGCCCTAGCGCCTCAGCAAGGGCAGCCACTTCTGCCCCGGCCATAGGATTGTTGATATCGGCCTGATCCATCAACTGAGCAACTCTTAAGAAAGCTTGCAGCTCATTCGACAAGAGGTTAGTGTTCAGCTTCCGAGAGCCATGAACGGGGTCTACAAAGGCAGAAGAATCATTGTAGGCATCTTCTCCACCGTAGACTTTGAGATAATCGACCACTCGCAGCACAATGTCACTCAAGTGCTCGGCCACGGGCACACTACAGGCCGCATTCCCCGTTTGGATGGCATGGCCCGTTGATGCGAGGCGATCGCTCAACTGCTGCTGAAGCGTTGTATCGTAGTCACCGATTTTGGCGATCGCCAGCTCTGCCGTCTCTAAAACAAGACGCGGCTCAAACGTCCAAAACCCATAAAACTTACGCTCTAAGTCAGTTTTAGGTATTCCCTGAGCGCCATAGTCTGCATCAGAAAGCTCTTGGCACAGCACCATGGCCGTGTATTCCGGAGAGACAATAATGAGATGCCATTCCTGAGCGACAGGATCGTCAGAATTAAGCCCCAGTAAGCTGACGTTGGGCTTTTGACTCGTGGAATGTTCAGCAAAGCCAGCATCTGGCATTGCCATGATGACGATTTGCTGGGCTTTGCCTGCGATGTCACCATAGCGATCGGCTTCTTGCAAATACCACTTGCCTTGCTGGAATGCCGTAATGACTACTGGCTCGCCGTCAGAGCCGAGAATCGAGTCTTCTAGGGCATGGCATAAGGCAACTAACGTGTTCTTGTAATAGACGCCAAAATTCAGAGGTCGTTTGCCCTCTGTTCCCTGACGATGCTGATCATCTAACAGCTTTAAAATTGAACCTTCAAGCATAAGTTTTGAGTGATATTTACGAAACCGCAACAAGTTCGCGAGAAGCCGAGCTTAGTGGCGCTGACAATGCATCCTCTAAGTCAGCCCGTCCTAGCCGACGCTCTAAAATGGCCATCACTTCCCGACCAAAATCATCGGGGTTAGTGCGCCATGCTTCTAAACAGACCTCGCCAAAAAACGAGCCCAGAGGTTCAGGATTCCAGAGCAGTTTTTTAGCAGTCCAGGGCATTAAACTCATGGGGTCATACCCTGGTTTTAGAATCTCTTTCTTGAGAGCAAACTCTTCTAAGTGAGTGTGTGGCTGTAGCCCAATGAAGAAAATAGCGGGCTCAACCTTATCGGCTCCAAAAATAGATTCCAGCTCGCGATGATAGGCAATCGTTTGACGAATCGTCTCGTCTCGCTCGTCAATGACATTGAATGAATAGTTGACAGAGACAACATCATTAAAGCCGGCCGCTTTCAAATCACGACAGTTCTCAAGCACTGTACGCAAGTTATAGCCCATGCGCATCTTTCGAACAAGCTCTTGAGATCCGCTGGTGATGCCAATCTCAAAGTAATTCATCCCGGTTTTGACCATGAGGTCGCATAGCTCAGGAGTCAGGTTATCGGCGCGAATGTATGCTGCCCAGTGAATATCGTCCATGCCAGCCGCCAAAACTTTTGTCAGGAGCTGCTTTACATCGTCGATATAGCGTCGTGCTGGAATAAACTGAGCGTCGGTAAACCAGAAATTCCGAATGCCTCGACGATAGAGCTGCTGCATTTCTGCTACCACCTCTTCTGCCGGATTAATTCGCACCTGCTTTCCTTCGACAACGGTGTAGATGCAGTAGCAGCAATTGTGAGGGCAGCCTCGCTTTGTTTGAACGCCGACATAAAAGTCTTGTTCTTGAAGGTAGTATTCAAACTCAGGCCAGATCGTGCTGATGTAGTCGTAGTTGCAGGCTGATTTCTCCAGCGGAGTCGGAGACTCGTGAATCATGCGATCGCGCGGCTGCGTTATCCCTGCAACATAGCAGCGTTCATCTGAAAAGCTTTGGCCTTTTAGCAGCTTTTCTAAGAGCTGTTCGCCTTCACCCACAGAGATAATGGTTCCCTTCGGCATGATAGACGCCATCTGCTCATAGAAGACGCTGACTGCACCGCCACCCACGACCGTCGTGACATTGGATACGTAGGCTTGGGCACGACGAATGCCCTGCTTAATCAGTCGTGAGTTGCGCCACAGCTCACCGTAGTAAGCCAGAGTGACACGCAGGCCCCCAAGGGCTCCACGGAGCTTGATAAACGGATTACGAGCGTAATAAAACTCAAAGGCATGCTGTAGAGGGTTGCCTCCGCGCCCGCCCACAGGCGCATAAATCTGGATATCTCGCCAAGAAAATATCAGGTGAGTGGGCTTAAATTGGTCAATGCAATCACTCAGGGCACCTGCAAAATCTAGCGGTGGCACTGTTCCTAGATCAAAGATGCGCTGCTTAACTTCAGGAAGGCACTTTTGAATATGATCGGCAAGATAGACCACCCCAATCGGAAAAATGGGATTGCAAGGAAGTCGAACATACAGCACTCGACTTGACTCAGTTAGAGTAGAACCCTGACGGAATGCTGGAGATAGGCTGTCGGAGAATGAAGTGGAAGACACCATAGTCGCTGTGTCGCCTTGTTATGTCGTCACGGAACCCTAGATCAGTTGAAGATATTTTCTAGAAAGAGTTCGTGAGAGTGTTCACATATCTTTACGATACCATCCACTCTTCTCATCTGCATGGTTCCATGCGGCATAACTTTTAATTTGATGTCGCTGAATGGTGTGAAATGACAGGCAGATGGAGGCAAGTCTGATTGTGTTGTTGCCAAGATTTTTGCTACCAGTACCTTTTCTAGATGTGGTTTGCGTTATTGCGAAACTCTGCTTGTGGGTAAGTACCCTGAAAATTTTGGGTCAATACTCGACTTACCTCTACAAATTGAACTCATTCTTCGGTGATATTACTTAAACATTCTTTATCTTTTGGGAAGTGTGGGCTCAGTCGGCATGACTTTTTCAAGGTAAGGAATATGAAAGACTGAAACCCAAGTTGTTCTGTGACTTTGGCTAGTTCATCGGCAGAATTGGAAAATTTGAAGTAACAGAATAAAAATATAAAGATCAATATGTGTACGTTGAGAGCGAACGTTGAGAGCGATGCTCGAATCTCAGTTTCTCTTCACAGTCACTCTTATTAGAAATTAACGTGATCCCCGAAATCTTTGTAGATTAGCGGTGACGACCGATCGATCTCAATTTAGGGAATTCGATAGCTTTCGTATTGGTAGTCGGGTTTACAACGGCCAGGGATCTTGCAATGTTAACTTTTTGATATGAATCTACATCAACACGTAAGGCTCCTCAATTGTTATGGCTCAAATTATTGATTCCGTTCCATCCAGTGCTCCAGGCCCAATGCTTTGTTGCTACGTCAACGCGACGAGCAAAATGCAAATTGCGCGCATTACGAATGTTCAAAATTGGTATTTCGAGCGCGTTGTTTTTCCCGGTCAACGGTTAATTTTTGAGGCTGTTCCAACGGCACAGCTTGAAATCCACTGCGGCATGATGGCAAGTGCCATTCTATCGGATACAATTCCGTGCGATCGCCTCAAGATTGAAGATGAGGATGAATCGAGTGACGATAACGTTGCAGAGGCAAGTAGCGATGCTGCTGCGACTAGCGCGGATGACGCAAGTCATGGTGATAGTCATCGTGATGCGGTCAATCCGTCCGGAGTCAGTATGAGTGCTTCTCTCTACGGGCATAAGAAGGTTGTTGTTGCAGCAGCGGCAAGTTCCTAGATTGCCTGTCTAGATTGACGGTATGGATTGACGACTTTGCTCAGTTCTCAGCAGTGAGTGAGCATAATAAGCTGAATGTATTGATTTAAAATTTTGAGACATGTGTAATCAGGCGATTAATATCTTGCAATAGTTATTTTGCAATAGTTTGAGAAAAGGCGTCTGCGGGATAAAACTTGCGGACGCTTTTTTTAGTAAGATTTTGAATGAAATTTTGTTAGATAGGATCAACGAGGCAAGGCATAATAGAGGCGCAGTGCGTTGCGGATAAAGCCTTGAATTTACCTTCGTTTCTCTGGCTTTGGAAGATCGCTGCCTGGTCTATGGGGTTGTCAATTGCTGGCTATAGCCTTTTGGCCATTACGGGCGGTTGGATGATGTGGAAACGTCGTACCAAGATGCCTCGACCGCCTTGGCTGCGTCCCTTCCATCTCATTATCGGGACGTTGCTCGTGACGCTGGTGCTTGCGTTGCTCTCTATTGGCCTAGTCGGGACGCTTGGTTATTACGGTAATCTAGGGCACTCAGTTCACCTTCCTATGGGATTGGGGGTAGTCGCATTGACGCTGCTATCGGCATGGAGTGCGACCCGAATTGATAAGTGGGACAAGGCGCGATCGCTCCATGTGACGTTGAATGCCTTATTGTTGGCGAGTTTCTGTGCGGTTTCATGGTCGGGTTGGACGGTGGTACAAAAATATTTGCCGTAGAGATGCTTCAGAGATGCTTCAGAGATTCTTCTGTTGAAGAGATATGTTGATAGAAGTAGCGTTTCCTCTTGCTGTGGCGTTGAACATGGACTGCGTTGAAGATGGATCTGTTGTTGAGAATTGACTGGTGATTGAGTCTAAAAGTGTTAAAGTCCATCACTAGATCTAGTTGCTAGGATGTAGAGTAACTGGCAGTTTTGAGTTGTTTTAATCTTTGTGCATGGCTATGAGTTCGCCCTCTGAATCCAACATTGCCACTCAGGGTAGACGTATTCAACGCGAAAACGTTGTGGACGAAAGCGGCTTACCCGAGAGCGATCGCTTTTACATTTCTCCGCTGATTCGTCTCACTTTGCATAGTTTGTATGGCTCGCTGATGCTGCCGCTGCCTGTACTCGCCAACGTGACGCAGGCTCCTGTGCCGCCTTGGTTGTTGGGCATAGGAATTGGTGTGGGTTGGGTTTTGCTATATGCTGCGCTATCGGAGCAAGTGACCGTTGATCAGCAGGGCATTGCTGTTTGCTACCCATCATGGGTGCCACTCGTTTGGCGTCGGGGATGGACACTCCCATGGTCAGAGATTAAGGCGTTAAAGCCGCGTTCAACGGGGCAAGGCGGTATCGTTTACTATTTTCTCAGCCAGCAAGAACACGCTTTCTTGCTGCCGATGCGGGTGGCGGGGTTTGCTCGACTCGTTCGTTATGTTGAGGCGAAAACAGGCATCGATACTCAAGATGTTCGTCCTTTGGCTCAACCGTGGATGTATTTTATCTTGCTTGCATTTACAGGATTACTTTGGTTAACGGATGCGTGGACTTTATGGACAGCGGCCTCTTTGTCGTAGCAGTGTGAATATGAGAGGGCGATCGCTTGACGAATCCGGATAACCCATTTTTAGCGTTTGATCATGTCGGACTTGATGCCACAGTTGGTTTGGGGCAGATTCTTGAAGACATTTCATTTGAGATTCAACGGGGCGATCGCCTTGCATTAGTTGGGCCGTCTGGGGCGGGTAAAACGTCTCTGTTGCGTTTGATCAATCGCCTCCACGATCCCTCTCGGGGCAAGATTTATTTAGCTGGGCAAGATATTCGACATGAGTCGCCCCTTGCCCTGAGGCAGAAAGCGACCCTCGTCATGCAAGAGTCGAGTCTGCTGGATGCGCCCGTTCGCGATGCTCTCACCTATCCTCTCAAGCTTCGTCGTCTGAGTGAATCGGTCATAGAAGAACGTCTTCAGACTTGGATGCAGCGGATGTCGATTCCGTCAGAATGGCTCGATCGTACAGAGCTAAATCTCTCGGTAGGTCAGCGTCAGTGGGTGGCGATCGCCCGAGCATTAATGATAGAGCCTGAGGTGTTGCTGCTCGATGAACCGACCTCAGCCCTTGATGAAGGTCGAGGCCAACTTTTAGTTCGTCTTCTGAAAACATGGTCAGAAGCGCAGCACGTCACTATCATCATGGCTAACCACCAGCTCCATCATGCTCAGTCGTGGTGTACGCGGGTGTTGGTTTTAGACGGAGGGCGAATTTATCTTGACCAATCTCAACATCAAGCGGATTGGTCAATGATTAAAGAGCATATTGTTCAATCGGAGCTGAAGAATGCCGACGAGTGGGATGAGGAAGATGAGCCGTTTAAAACTTCTGGGATTACATGACGTTCGCAGCAGGCGGCGCGGGAGTTAAGGGGTTCATTTTATTGTGTCCACTGACTTCAGTCACTAGGCTTCACTTCGTTTGCAGGCACAGACGGTATCTGATTTGCGATGCAACACTTTTTCTCCGATTTTACTGATTCACCCCCACTGCCTAAACCCTGTATGTCGAGTCCAGATAGTCATTCGTCAATGTTGAACTGTGTTGACTGGCAGCAGCTCTATTCTCTTGCGGATGGCGATGAGCATTTTGTCCGAGCACTGCTCCAATCATTTGTGGCAGATGGCGATCGCCAAATGAGAGAGCTGCGTCAGGCGATTGATCAGCAAGACTATCAGTCTGCTCATCACCACATTCACCAGATTAAGGGGGCGAGTGCCAATGTAGGAGCCTTGCGCGTCGAGGCGATCGCGACTCAGATTGAAGTTTATTTGTACGCTGTTACCCGACCAACGATAGACCAAGCGACTTCAGCGACACGGGAGATGCCCAGTGATGAACCTGTGATTATGGGTCTTGCCGACCTTAAAACAGCAATTGCTCAGATTCGGGCGATTGTGACAGAGCAGGGAACGGAAGAATGATTGCTGCGCGAGGTCATGGGTGATGTCTGAGGCACGTCGGTTAGGACAGATATATTTTGGGACGCCGCTCAGTACGGGGCGTCCCAAAATATATTGGGTTTACAGTCAGCGCATAGTGCTATGCCTGAGTCTGCGAAGTGGCAACTTTCTAAGTTAGGGAAACATGACCCGAAGGAGTGATAAATCATCAGGGAAAAGCGTTGTGCCGCGAGCCACCTGGATTTCTTCGAGCAACTTATCGAGATCAAGTTGCTCGGCATGGTCAGCGAGCATTTCGATAAACTCGTCTAAGCCCCAAGACATATCCTGATCTCCTAGCTGGGTCGGGTCAAAAGACTCATAGACCCCATCACTAAAAACATAGACGTGGCTGTTTTTTGGCACTGCGCAGCGTCCGCTTTCGTACGTAATGTCTGGCATCATGCCCACAGGTAAGTTTGGGGTTCTCAGACGCTTAGCGCGGTAGCGATCGCCCCCGTCGGGAGATATGAGAATAGAAGGAGGATGTCCTGCGCTGGCGTAGGTTAGCATCCGCCGAGAGCAGTTGTAGACTCCATACCACATGGTGAAGTATTTTTCGTTCTGGTCGTTCATCTGAAACGTTTCGTTGAGCGCTTTCAGAACGGCGGCAGGTTGGTAGAAGTTTACATCAGGCAATGATTGCGATCGCAGCACATTTTGCACTGAAATCGAAGGTAGAGCCGAACCCAGACCATGTCCTGAAACATCTAACAGATAAAATACGAGATAGTCAGGGTCAAGCCAATAGTAGTCAAAACAGTCACCGCCTAACTCACGAGATGGAATGAAGCGAGAATCGATTGAGACTGTGCCTACGAGTGGCGGAGGTAAGAGCGATCGCACATAGTCGGCAGCTTCTGAGAGTTCTGCCTCTAGGAGTTGCTTTTGCTCCTGCAAATCTCGACTGAGCTGGCGAAGACGCAGCCCTGCACGAATCTTGGCTTTCATTTCACTCAAATCAACGGGCTTTGCCAGAAAATCATCGGCCCCGGCGTCCAGTCCGCGAATCCTGTCGGACACTTCTCCCTTAGCCGATAGCAAAACAAAAAAGGTTGCCGCTAGATCTGCATCTGCCTTGATGTGTTTGCAAACTGACAGCCCGTCTAGATCAGGCATCAACCAGTCGCAAACGATGAGGTCGGGCAGCTGGTCATGGGCTTTCTCTAGCCCTTCAATGCCTCCGCTAGCGACTTCTACTGAGCAGTCTTGACTGCTCAGAGCCTTTGTGAGGGTTAGTCTGATCAACGGATCATCGTCAATAACCAAGATCGTTGGCATGGAGAATCCTAAAAATGTGCTAACGGTTCCTATTGCATGGTCCAGCTTGATTAGGCTACAACGTCAATATAGACGAGTTGTCCGATAACAGTCTGAACTTTACAATCTACTTTTAAAGTTCCCAAATGAGACAGAGAGTCAGGGCGTTTCTCGTTTTACTTCCATAACAACCGAGTCAGGGCAGACATATATCGTCAAAGTAGCAAATTAGATGAATGCTCCGCATCAATCTAAGATATCAACCTAAGATATCAACTGAATCCGCTAAATTCGCGATTTGCTAAATTCGCGATTTAAGAGCCGCAAAAGGCAAAACTGGCATTTTCCCCATGTTGCCGATCGCCATCTTGTCGTAAATATGGAATATTAAATGATCGCAAATTAATTTTGAGCCGAAAATTTTATTTAGATACGTTTCTTCAGATTAGAGGTCATCCTGATTTAGCTTGGTTAAGGTGTATGGATGCTTAGTCTGCCTAGAGAAAAAAATCCGCCTTAGGGATGGAGCTCATGTCGTCAAATACAGGTTCGAGTTATAGCGTCACAGTGACGGAACAACTTCGAAGGAAACTGCAAGCGTTCAACAGAGATTCGGTGGAATTACAGTTGTTGAAAAGGGCATTACTTAAAGTTACGACAGATCTCAACGCATTAGTTGATGTTCTGTCCTGGTTTGATCAGTTTCAGGTTCCTCCTATCCCCTATGATGTATGGCTGCAATGTCAGCTTGCACTGGCTGAGGGCTTTACCAATGCAGTACGTCATGCCCATCATCATAAATCTCCCGAAACGCCAGTGGATCTTGAAATACAGATTCACAAGGGAAGGCTTGAAATTCGCATTTGGGACTCGGGGCCGGGGTTTGATCTAGAACATCATTTTGAAAGCCGTCCGGTTAAGGTTGACACGACTGCTGAAGGAGGTCGTGGGTTGGGGCTAATTCGGCAAATAGCCGACGACTTGAGCTACACCCGAACGGGCGATCATCGAAATTGTCTCTACATCGGGAAGAATTTTGCTGGAAGTTCTGAGCTTTAGTCTTATCTGTTATTGCTCTCAACTGTTATCAATTCTCAGACGAATCTTGGCTAGAAAAATAATGTGTGATGACGAAGGATGTAGGCGATCGCCCTCGTCACACATTGTGTATCGCGGCAAAAGCAACGATGCGCTCCTAGTTGACTGACAACACTCTTGGAACCCTTATTCTGTCGTAGGATGGGTTAGCGTTAGCGTAACCCATCGAAACCGTCTCTACTGTTGGGTTGTCTCCTTCGGAGATGCTTTGCGTTGGCGTAGCCTGTCCATCGGACAAACGCTTTTCTCAACACCAACCTATATCAGAATTTTTGTCAGTAGTTTGCGAGCGAAGTGATTTCTGTGACGCTCTCAATCAGGATGTGTCTTATATGATCCTGCTGATCGAGATTAATTTTGGGTGAACGATACTTTCTTGCAAAGAAAACTACAGACTCCTGTCAGTTTTTGCTAGATGCTGATTAATCCGTAGATCTTTGACAAACACCTGTCTGCTCGGCACAGGGGTGATGCAGCGTGACTGACTTGACTTGCTTGTGCGACTCACTGCATGAATGCGTTGCCCTGACATAATGTTCGACGATGTATTCCCTTTTTTTGTTTCTAGGGAACAGGGTTTCAGCCGTTCATACGTCTGCATCGCTGGCACCATCCATACGTTTTGGCAATATTCTAGAGAAGTCTAAACCAAAAAACTATGACTGGAACAAGAGAACAGTTGGGCGATCGCCATTCTTCGCTGCCCTCCTCTGCTGGTGGTTCTGAGGTTCAGCGAGAGAACTTTGAGCGGCGTATTTCTCCTTTGTTAGAACGGGTCTATGAGCCTATAGTGGCTCAAACTCTACTGGGCCAGTTGTTTGAGTTGGTTGCTGATGTTATGGCAGCAGACAGCAGCGAAAATTTTGATAAATGGAGTCAAGACAACGTTCTGCTGATCACCTATGGTGACAGCATTTGTAACGCTCAAAATGAAAAACCACTCAAGACCCTAGAACACTTTTTATTTGAATATCTGCAAGATACGATTACCGGAGTTCATATTCTGCCGTTTACCCCGTTTACGTCAGATGACGGGTTTGCGGTGCAAGATTATCTACAAGTCAACCCAGACTTAGGCGATTGGGATGATGTTGAGGCGATCGCCCAACACTTTGATCTCATGGTTGACTTGGTGATTAACCACGTCTCCAGCCAACACGAATGGTTTCAACAATTTAAGCAAGGTCAGAAGCCAGGGTGTGACTATTTCATTGCCGTTGACCCGAGTACGGATGTGTCTGAAGTGGTGCGCCCTCGCAGTACCCCGCTACTCGTCGAGACAGAAACAGTGAACGGCACCCAATACGTGTGGGCGACCTTCAGTGCCGATCAAATTGATGTCAACTTTGCCAATCCTGACGTGGTGCTCGAATTTTTTCGGGTGATTCTGTTCTACGTGAAATCGGGTGCAAAGTATGTGCGCTTAGATGCGATTGGCTATTTGTGGAAAGAACTGGGAACGCCCTGCATTCATCTGCCTCAGACCCATACGCTGATTCGTCTCTTGCGGGAGCTGCTGCAGATGGTGAATCCTGATATTGCCATCATCACAGAGACGAACGTTCCCAATCGCGAGAATCTCAGCTATTTTGGCAATCGCAATGAAGCCCACATGATCTATAACTTCAGCCTGCCGCCTTTGCTGCTGAATGCGCTCATGCAGGGTCGATCGAATCACCTGAAAACCTGGATGATGAGTATGCCCCCTGCCCCTGCGGGCTGTGCTTATTTGAACTTCACAGCGTCTCACGATGGAATTGGGATGCGGCCTGCAGAAGGGCTGCTGACCGACCAGGAATATCATGAGCTGATTGAGACGATGAAACGATTTGGCGGCAAGATCAGCATGCGCCGTCGTTCTGATGGTTCTGAAAGCCCTTACGAAATCAACATTGCCCTGTTTGATGCGATGAAGGGGACGGTGAAAGGGGAAGATCAGTGGCAAATTCAGCGGTTTCTCTGTTCTCAGACCATCATGATGTCTTTAGAAGGGATTCCGGCGTTTTATATTCACAGTTTGCTGGGCACTCACAACGATAATAAGAAGGTTGAGCAGACGGGGCATAACCGTTCGATCAATCGTCATCACTGGGATGCAGACGAGCTGAACAAGCAGCTTCACGATGAAACGTCATCCCACGCTATGGTGTTGAAGGAGCTGAGTCGTCTGATTACGATTCGTCGCCAGCAGACTGCGTTTCATCCTAACGCAACGCAATATACCCTACATCCGATGAATCGCGCGCTGTTTGCTTTTTGGCGACAAAGTATGATGCGTGATCAGAGCCTTTTTTCAATTCATAATCTGAGTGATCAGGGTCAAACACTACGGCTGTCAGATTTGAATTTGATCATTACCGATCCGTGGTGTGATTTGATCAGCGGTAGGCTGATTGAGAATATTCACGATAGTTTTGTGTTGCAGCCGTATCAGTCGGCGTGGATTACTAACAAGTTCTAAAACAACGCTAAATGGCAATGCTAGATGGTTTTCTCACTTTAAAGACGGCGATCATGACTGTCTCCGATACGCGCACGGAGGAAAATGATACTTCGGGGCAATATCTGGTTGAACAGGTCTCTGCTGCGGGTCACACTGTTGCGGAGAAGGTGATTGTGCCAGACAATCGCTATCAAATTCGGGCGATCGCCTCCCGCTGGATTGCCAGTGACCAGATTGACATCGTGTTGACGACCGGAGGCACGGGCGTGACGGGTCGTGATGTGACGCCCGAAGCGATGCAGCCGCTGTTTGATAAGTCGATCGAGGGGTTTGGCGAACTTTTTCGGATGGTTTCTTACTCAGAGATTGGCACCTCGACTATTCAGTCTAGAGCCTTTGCTGGCTTAGCAAATGGGACGTATATTTTTTGCTTGCCAGGGTCTTCAGGGGCGTGTCGTACGGCCTGGGAGAAAATCTTGAAGGATCAGCTTGATTCTAATCATCGCCCTTGTAACTTCGCGTCGCTGATTCCACGACTGCGCGAAACTTGAGGAGACTCCGTTAGGGTATCTGGGCTTCCTGGGAGAGAATTGATCGCAAAATTTGTTCAATGTCGTCAAACTCGTCGGCCATTTCGATGGAGCGGAGGAGATGAGAATCGACTAATGGCTCTGCGCGTTTATCTAAAATATCGCCGTGAAGAGCCTGAGCGAGAATGTCGGCGGTGCGTCCGCTGCCTTCGACGACGATAACAGGGCGAGCGGCGGCAATGTTTTGCTGGGCGTCAGTCCATGTGATTTCGCCGCCATTGGCTAAAATCGCGATGGATGGGCGATCGCTGGCGATCGCACTGGCCACTTTTGCAATCCAGGGGGACTCGTCACCCCAGTGATTACCAGCGATGAGAATAAAGTGAGTGTGGTTAGGCTCAGGCAGTGCCGCATCAGAGGCAATAGGACAAGGATTATCAGGAAAGTTCATTAACCCGACAGGAACGACTCCGATGAGCGGAAAAGAAGCGTTGAGAGCATACCGAGCTTTGCCCATGAGACGCATCACCCCTGCATCAGTCCCTCCATCTACAACGGCCATGTTGAGCGACTCGGCTAAGGGCGCAACGACTTCTAAAAAGAATGACTGTAAGCGGGCATAGTCTTTTTCACACAGCTTGCTTGCTCCTCCAACAATGACCAAGACAGGCTGGTTTAAGGATACGTGCAGTTCTGCCAAAATTTCTTCGACAGAAACCATATTTGCTATGTAAACAGCTTGTGCGGTACGGTCTTCAGAAAACGCTAGTTCAAAGCTTTTAGTCATCGGAGGAGCAGAACACATGGTACTGAAGCAGAAAGTAGTAGAGCCTGAAACAGTGATCTGTTGCAATGATGGGCAAGTTATGAATTCAGCCGAAGGCTACCTTTCCCTTCCTTCTTTTATCTTTGACAATGTAAACGATACTCAAACCCATCAGTCAACAAGTGATATATAAATATACTGCATGATCTGCACTGATAGAACAACAAAAATTAGGATCGATGCTGAGCTAAGCCTCACATATTGTGGCTACTTCTAATATGGGTTAACTGGGGAGCCGTGAGACGGATGAAAAACATATTGTTTCATGGTCAGAAAAGCAGGAAGAACTGAACTTTTTTCCTACGCTGCGATGTATGATTGGCGATCGCAGAATTGAGTGACGTCCTTTACCACACAAGAATTGCAGCATAAGACCCATCTGTGATGGCTTTATGCTGAGTGCTGATAATTAGATCATGCATCTAACGTATATCTTGAATCTGTTAAAGATGAACGTTTTTGGACATGGCAGCTTTGATTGGGAATATTTCGTGACATGCAAGTCCTTGGTTAAAACTAAAACGAACAGTGTGTGTCCCTCGCCGGGAGGCACACACTCAAATCGCATCGTTTACTTATGGCTGCCTACTTAGTAGATTCAAATTTGAGTCGATTGCTGAGCTTCAGCTTCCCAGTTTTTGCGAGCTTTAACTGCAAGTTCTTTTGCTTTTTCTGTTCCGTATTTCTTAATTGAAAATTTTGCACTTTTGCGATAGCTTCCACTGCCCCACCAGGCTTGCCAATATTCGTAGGTGTGGCCTTTTCGTGTTGATCTTGAGCGGTTTACCCCAACAATGCCGCTTCGATTTCGTAGACTCTTGCGTCCGGCCTGCGATGGAAGAGGTAACTTCTTAGACAGCTCTTCAAAATAATGTTGAGCCGCTTCAAGGGCTCGACGCTGCCCTCCACAGCGGGCATCAGAGAAAAATTTAGCGTGTTGCTTGCCTGAGCGCGTGATTCTCACGTAATACCCAAAATGACTTTTTTCGAACTGTTCAATTCGACTGATACCCACAATATGTTCTGTGACTCAAGGTTGGTTTGCTTAGTTTTAGGATGTTCAGCAATAGTTGCTGAACCAGGAAGACTAACCCTGAGAAATCTTTATGATTCAAATGGAAAATGAGAGCGTATTAGCTGAGTTCAGCTCGTTTTGTAGAGTCTCTCCGAATGATTGGGGGAGACTCCACAAGCGCATTTATCTAAGATTTCTTTATGTTACTTCTGTGCTTTGGGTCGTTTATCGGGCAATTCTCGATGAAAGTTTGGTCAAACTTTTGTAGTGCCTCTCAAATGGTTGAGGGTTGAGGGCTGATCGACTGACATTAGGTCTCTGAATGCAAAAAGCGGTCAGGAGACTCGTCCTGACCGCTTTTTAGGCTGACTCGCTATTCGTTTTTAACAGTTGGCTTATGCGCCGACGGCTTCCTTGGCGGCATAGAGGACTTCGGCGCTGATCGCTCCGATGCCCCGCTCCCGCGCAAATTTTTCGGTGTTGCGCTTGACTTTGCCTCGCACAAAACCAGGAATTTTGTTCAACTCGGCGAGGCCATCTTTTGTCCAATCCAAATCAGAGTCGGCTGACATGCCCTTGGTAATACCTTCTTTGGTGTCGTGACCGCCAAAGATCTCTAGCAGATGGTCTTCCATACCGAGGGTGAAGGAGTTGTAGACCAAATCGACGAGTTGATTGGCTCCTTCGTAGCCGACGTAGGGCGTGTAGCCGACCGGGAAGTTTTGGATGTGGATGGGGGAGGCGATGACACCGCAGGGAATGTCGAGCCGCTTGCCGACATGGCGCTCCATCTGGGTGCCGAAGATGGCAGATGGCTCAATGCGGGCGATCGCATCGGCAATTTCGCCGTTGTCTTCGCTAATCAGCACTTCGTCGCAATATTCGCTGACCTGCTCTCGGAACCAGGCTTCGTCATATTTGCAGTAGGTTCCGGCCATGACAACGTGGATGCCCATCTCACGAGCCAGAATTTTGGTCATCGCTGCGGCGTGGGTGTTGTCGCCAAAGACGACGGCTTTTTTCCCGGTCAGGTTTTGACAGTCGATCGAGCGAGAAAACCAAGCGGCCTGGGAGACAAACCGGGTTTGCTCGTCAATAAAGGATTCGTAATCGACATCAGCGCCTTGAGCATTCAGCGTTTTCTGAATGCTGCGGATGCAGCGAGCCGTCTCGACGATGCCCATGGGGGTGATGTCTACGAAGGGCGTGCCAAACTGCTCTTGCAGATAGGTGGCGGTGGTCATGCCCAACTCGCGGTAAGGCACCAGGTTAAACCAGGCACGAGGCAGGTTTTTGAGATCATAGACTGAGGCATTTTCTGGAACAACGGCATTCACTTCGATGCCTAGCTCTGCCATCAGCTTTTTCAGCTCGGTGCAGTCGTGGTTGTTGTGAAAGCCCAGGGTCGAGATGCCGATAATGTTGACGGAAGGCTTTTCGGTTTTGCCTGCGGCCAAGTCGCCTTTTTTGCGGGCTTTGTTGATGTAGTAGTCAACGATTTGTTGAAAGGTGCGATCGGCAGCTTGCAGCTCGTTGTAGCGATAGTGGTTGACATCGGCCAACATCACATCGCCTTCAGAGTCCATCTGGGCTCGTTCGACAAAGTTTGCCAGATCTTCTTGCAAGATGCTGGAGGTGCAGGTCGGCGTCAGCAAAATCAGATCGGGGTGTTCTTCCTGATCTTTGCGGACAATGTTGTCTACGACTTTTTCTTGAGAGCCACGAGCGAGAACGTTGCGGTCTACGATGCTGGCAGTCACAGGAGTGTAGTTGCGCTCTCGCGACAGCATCGATCGCATGACGTTGAAATAGTCATCGCCCAGGGGCGCATGCATGATGGCGTGAACGTTTTTGAAGGAACTGGCAATTCTCAATGTCCCAATGTGGGCAGGGCCTGCATACATCCAGTAGGCCAATTTCATACCGTAAGTCTCCGTGAATTGAGTGTGACAGTTCCGATGAGGCGATAAAGGTTAAAGATAGTGAAGGCGAAGGTTGTTTTTGATTGTCGCAAACATGGTGAGTTTGTGAGCGATCGCCCCATCCTCAATTCTCAGCTCTGAATGTGCAGGTGCGATCGCTCAAACATAAGCTCAATAAGCGATGTAATGATTTTTGACGACCTCATCGCAACGGTCTGGCCGCAAGAATTCTTAATCCCTTGTGATACTTATCAATATCCCGTGGTCACTGCATGATTCGGAGCCGTTGAACTCGGCATTTTAGGGAAAGGTCGAGATGGGGACTGAAGATATTCAAAGATGGAGGAATGATTTTGGGCGATCGCCTCTGTGAACCCAATGCGTGTGAACCCAATGCGTGTGAACTCGACGCCAAAGAACTGAAATGCTGAGGAGCAGAATGGTATGGCTAGGCTACCCGGACGATTAGGGTTAGTTGTTGTGTGTTTTCGAATTAGCTCTGTGCTCTACATTCTAGTGGGCTTACTGGCAATGATCGGGCCAATGTTTATCATTCCTCTCCTGCCTCCCGAGGAAGCCCCAGCCGCAGGATTTTTTATCATTTTTGGTCTGTTCTTTGGGCTGATTACGATCGGGATCGCGATCGGAGTAGAGGTTGTGATTTGGTATTTGAAAAAGCTTCGCTATTGGGCCTGGGTGACCGCGATTGTGATCTCTGCGTTGTATCTCACTGGTATTTTTCTGCCCCTGGGTATTTTGGGCTTGATGGGGTTGCTTGATTCTGAGACCCAAGCTGCGTTTCAGGCTGCTCGATTGCACCGAAAATCTTCAATGAAATAGTGAGACACTAGTGTTACGCATTTTGGGAGTGATACGAAATGGTCAATCCTGAAATTTCTCGATTGCGAGGGCGCTGTGTTCTGAGAAATGAATTCGAAGTTTTCAGGGTAACGTTTTGAAATGAATCTCTAAAAGGGTGTTTGAGAAGTCGCCAATGCTACTTCAGATCCCCCCTTACCCCCCTTGAAAATGGGGGAACCCGGTTCAAAGTCCCCCTTGCTAAAGGGGGATTTAGGGGGATCAGTATTGTTTCAGCGAGTCGTTTAACACGTTTCAAGCATTCTCTAACTCCACTCCGTTATAGTGTTCTGATGCTCGGTAATGACGAATTAGTGATCTTTTATCCTATTCTTTAACTCACCTAGTTTTCCTCTATGGGCGACATTCTCACTGAGTTATCGGCCAGTCCTATCCTGGCGTTTACCGTCCTGCTCCTCGTTACTCTCACGATTCCCCCGATTTTCGAACGGTTGCGATTGCCAGGTTTGGTTGGGTTGCTAGTCGCGGGCGTTTTTTTGGGAAATGATGGTCTGCAAGTCCTCAGTGCCGATGATGAGGCGATGAAGTTGCTGACCGATATCGGCAAGATTTACCTGATGTTTGTGGCTGGGTTAGAAATTGATTTAGAGCAGTTTCGCCAAACGCGCAACCGATCGCTCACCTTTGGCTTTGCCACATTTCTGATTCCTTTGATTGTCGGCACGCTGATCGGCCAGATATTTGGGTTTGGGCTCAACACATCTGTGCTGCTGGGCTCATTGCTGGCTTCTCATACGTTGTTGGGCTACCCCATCGTGCAGCGCCTGGGCGTGGTCAAAAATGAAGCGGTAACGGTGACCATTGGCGCGACTATCTTTACTGACATTGCGGCCCTGTTGGTGCTGGCTATTTGCATTTCAATCCATGCTGGTGAATTTTCCGCAGCGTCTCTGATCATTCAGCTCTCTGTGCTGGCTATTTATGCGGTGCTCGTGCTGTTTGGCTTTGACTGGGCAGGAAAAGAATACTTCCGCCGCACTGGAGATGAAGAGGGCAATCAGTTTTTGTTTGTGTTGCTGGCGGTTTTTCTAGCGTCGGTTGGAGCTGAGGCGATTAATGTCGATAAGATCGTTGGGGCATTTCTAGCGGGTTTGGCCATTAACGACGTGGTGGGGCGTGGGCCTGTAGAGGAAAAAATTGAGTTTGTGGGGAGTACCCTGTTTATTCCCTTTTTCTTTGTGGGTATGGGGCTGTTGCTCGATGTGCCCGCTTTTATCGAAAACCTGACCACGAATTTGGGTCTTACCTTAGCCGTGGTGGGTGGGTTGATTGTTGCAAAACTGCTGGCAGCGATCGCCACGAAGGGAATTTTTCGCTATAGCTGGAATGAGACGATGACCATGTGGGCATTGTCGATGCCCCAGGTTGCAGCCACGCTAGCGGCGGCGCTGGCGGCTTTACAGGTCGGACTGATCAATGATGCGCTCTTCAATACGATCATTGTGCTGATGTTGGTTACTTCACTCTTGGGGCCACTGGTCACCGAACGGTTTGCTCCAAAGCTGAAGCAATCTCATGGTGCTCTTGACTCTAGCAGTCAACAAAAGTGGCTGACGGTAGACGGTGAGTTTGATGTAGACGAAAAAGAGTCAGACTCGACTTCAATGGCTCAATCAGTTGCCACTCTGACCCGACTAAAGCCGTTTACGATTGTGGTGCCTGTCTACAATCCTCTAACGGAGCGCTATCTGATCGAAATGGCGGCGCTCATGGCGAGCTACACCTCGGGCATGGCCGTTCCTCTGGCGATTGTGAAAGCCCATGTTCACATGGATGAGCCTCAGCTTGTCGATGCTCTGAAGCAGGGTCATCGGTTGTTGGAGAGGGCGATCGCCACTGGGGAAGAATTTGGCGTCACCATGAGCCCTGCCATTCGCATTGATGATGATATTGCCGAAGGCATTAGCCGCACGGCCAGAGAAAAATCTGCCGACCTGATCGTCATGGGCTGGAGCGAAACCCTGGGCA
>JBARXP010000256.1:0-7265 GCA_049647405.1 Elainellaceae cyanobacterium
GCATTGATGATGATATTGCCGAAGGCATTAGCCGCACGGCCAGAGAAAAATCTGCCGACCTGATCGTCATGGGCTGGAGCGAAACCCTGGGCATTCGGGCGCGGCTGTTTGGCAACGTGATCGACAAGGTTTTTTGGGCGGCTCACTGCCCCGTTGCGGTGACGCGGCTGTTAGAAGATCCGGTCGATATTCACAGCATTCTGGTGCCGATGAAGAGCATTACGCCGCAGTCGATTCGCACGGTGCGCTTTGCTCAACTGTTTGCCAGCGCCAATCAAGCTTCGGTGACGCTGCTGCATGTGTCCGATCGCCGCACTCCGTCAGAGCAATATGCAGAATTTGAAACGGCATTGGCAGGGGTTTTGCAGCAAGAAGGCCCCAAGGTAAATGCGCAAATCAAAACCCTCTGTGGCGACAATGCTGCGTCTGTGATTCTTGATGCGGCACGCGAGGTTGACTTGGTGGTGCTGCGGTCGGTGCGTCGTCGCACGGCTGGGGGTCTAGCCGTCAGCGATGTCACCACGGAGGCCATTCGCGAGCTGAAGTGTTCTATAGTGCTATTCGGCGAACCCCACACGTAACGTAGAGAAACCCATCAAGGTGAAATATTACCAAGTTCAAACCAACGTTTTGTCAGAGCGTTATCTCAACAAGCTTTGGAAAAAGATCAGTTCTGTTCCTTATTTCACGGTCAACAATCTCAACCGAGATTTTGTGCAAACAAAGGGATTTTCTATCGTTTTTCGGCGCGATGGATTATCAACGATTGAGCAAAAGTTTCCATTCTTTAAGCCCTATTTAGACATCGCGCTTCAGCCTGACTGCAATGCGTTTTATCTCAATCCGCTGCTGTTGCAAGAAAAGTCTCGGGTTGATCCTCATATTGATCGTTCGTTGCGGTCTTACTGTAAAACCATCGAGCCGCCATTTTTGGTGAGTGTGCTTTATGTACAAGTTCCCGAAAGCATGAGCGGTGGGGAGTTGGTGCTCAAATCAGGCAAGCGTCACGTTGCAAAAATTACGCCTCAGGCGAATTCCCTCGTTTATTTTCAAGGGGATTTAATCCATTCTGTAAACCCCGTAAAAACAGGTGGAAATCGCTTGAGCATTGTGTGCGAACAGTATGATCTCACTCCAGATGAACTGGAAGAAATTCCTCAGTTTACGGTGGAGTCGAGAGCCTATTCTCATTCGTGATGGCAAGCAAAGGATTTGGGCGATCGCTTAAGTGTGCGATCGCCCAAATTGGTCAGTAGATAAGTAGGCAGTCCTAATGATTTGTGGGATGCGTTAGCGATAGCGTAACGCATCGAAGCCTTACAGAGTGGTGCGTTACGGCTACGCCTAACATCACCCTACGGCATCATTTATTTAGGGCTGCCTACTTAGCTGTAGATCGCTATCGATGAAAACCGATCAGGCGAACCCTAGAATCATTATTCGGCTGGACATCCACTAGTGCAGGTGCCATCTGCATCAAACGACAGAGTGACGCCACTCAGTGGGACATAAACCGGAGTGTCTGTGGCTTCCATGAAAGCTGCCGTCTTGGTGTCCGGCAGAAGCACGCCTCCGCTCGTCGCTGCTTCGTTGGCATGGGAGGCAATGACAGCATTCGGCTGAATCAGCTCATCAATGACATAGGCCGCTTCGGTTGGCCCCGTCGTGAAGGTATCTCCAATATTGATTACCACTAGCTCAGCGCCGTATTGTCTTCTGACCACCGTTTCTTGTTCAGCCGTGACCCCTGTATCTCCCGACAGGTAAACGACCAGACCGTTAGAAAAGGTGACGACATATCCGGTGGGTGGCCCAACGTAGGCGGTGAGTCCCGATTGGTTGAGACTTTCACCGAGTTCCCCTTCGATAAAACTGCCGCTGAGACCGTTGGAGTGAACGGCAGGTACCGTTGTAAAACTGACGCCATCAATGGTGGTCGATGCCCCAAACCGCACCAGTTGCACCGATGCCGGATCGCCCCCTAGGTTTTCGACTTTGTTGGAGAGAAAACTCGCCATTTCGCTACCCACGATGATGCGGGCTTCTTTGCCAACGGCAATTTCAACGCTATTGGAATTAGGGGTTGTGCTGATATCGGTCTGAGGGGCGGCGCAGGTTCCTTCGTTGACCGTTGCGATGCGGCGATCGCCCAGATGATCGCCATGCACATGACTGATCAGCACCACATCGATATCACCTAAGCGCGGATCATCGGCTCCAGCCACAGTTCGGCCTGCATCGTAGAGAATGCGAAGCCCGGAGGGATCTTCAAAGACTAAGGCTCGGTCACGAGAGCAAAACTCGCCATCGTGACTGCCGAGGGGAGTGATCTGCACAGGAGCGGTTGTCGTTGCGGTTGACGACATGCCCCAGGACGCTGAAAACAAAATGCATAAGGCCGCAGACACCACAAACAAGGTGAATCGTTTCCGTAACAACATGCTTAAAATTCTCTGGATTGATACGTTTATCAACATAGCAGCTATGAGAGATCAGGACTTATACACAGCTCGCCTAAGCTTGAATAAACTCGTTGAAAGGGTGGGCGCGTCGCGCCCACCCTTTCAGCAAACTGCGTAAGTCCTGAGAGATAAAGGCTTGACGGCTAAGGTTTAATGAGGGTGACGCAGCTTGATGGGTGTAATGCAGGTGTAATGCAGGTGTAATGCAGGTGTAATGCATTAGAGGCAAGCAGAGATTTTGCCATGGAGTTTGTCTGTAGCGCATCAAAAAAAGCCCCTGTCCTGAATTTCAGGACAGGGGCTGAGTTGAGAGAGAGATTGATCAGGAAGGCTGAAAGACACAGTTCAGCAGATGACGTAGCGGAGCGAACGCTGCTGAAGAAAAGCATTGTTCCGATCGTTCAGCGAGACGATATCACAGACTCTTGGAGTGAGCTTTTCTAAAAGCAACGTCGCTGCTGAGAAATTTGCCAGAAACATTCAGATCTTCAGGAATCTAATTTAGATTTAGATTTCCGAAGATCTGTTGCATTGGCTGATTAGGAATGACTCAAAGACGTGTCGTTGTAACAGGATGCTCCAGCAGGGCTTTTTTCTCGATGAATGTATTATGCGGCGATCGCCCATATTTCTCGGTGTTCGAGATCGTGCTGTTTCTGTGTTTGTGGTCATTCTGAGGTGTGACCGAAGTCTCTGCTGACTCAGGTCGTTAAGTGCCTCAGGTCGTTAAAGGACAAATGATTGGTTGAAATGAAGGTGCTAACAGAAAGGGCGATCGCTACACATCACGATCGCCCTCGCCGTAAAACAGTTCTAAGAACTAACCTTAGAGATCGCTAAGATTGAGCAAAAACGGGACACTCGAATCGCCATCATCACCCATGACTAGCACCCGAGGCATACTAGAGCCACCCGACCGCCATGCCGCGATCGCCTCTTTCTGGAGCACCAATTCACCTCCCGACGCTTTCAGAGTATCAGCCAGAAGCCGCTGCGCTTCTGCTCGTCCCTTAGCGCGGTTGATATCAGCTTGTGCCTGCTGCTCTGCCTCTTGGGCGATATAGACCGCCCGCTGCGCCCGCTGTTCTGCGATTTGCTTTTCTTCTACGGCCTTTGCAAATTCGTTAGAGAAGTTGAGGTCAATGACGCTCGTGTCTTGCACCGTGACCGCATATTTTTGGAGGCGGTCAATCAGCGTATTATCAAAATCTTGCTTCAGCTGAGCCCGCTCTGTGATCGCCTCTTCTGCCGTACGTCGAGCAGCAGCGATTTTAAATGCTTCTTGGGTTTGGGGCGCGATCACCTTAGCGACGAGGTTACGCAGCGTACCTTGCTGACGCCGCACATTGACCACCTCAGTGGAATCGATTCTAAAGTTGATTGCAAACCGAGCCGTCAGATCCTGGAGATCTCTGGTCGAGCTTTGAGCCGGAACCTCAAACTTTTGCACCGTCACGTCAAACACATCTACATTTGCAATGAAAGGTGGCTTTAGGTGTGCCCCTTCAAGTAGGGCACCGTCTTGGGCTTTGCCAAGAATGCTCAACACTCCGGCCTCTCCCGGATTAATGATGACAACGCTATTTAGCCCCACAAAAATAAGAACGGCAGCGATGGCTCCGAGAACGATAGATAGAGTGCTCTGGGTCTGTGGGTTATTCAAGCGATCGCTCCTTTTCAGCAAGAATCAATGTGCAATCGTGAGCACTGCAAGCAGCACGCGACATCACCTTACACCCTAGAAGAGGGAATGAGATGAGTCAACTAAGCGAAATCAACTGAGCTTTAACGCTGCAACCGGGACATCGTCCCACGAATCGACCATTCTCATGCGGGCTTCCCAACCTTCATCGCGCTGGGCATCTGTTAGGGTTGACTGAAACTCTTCGTAACACGCATTCGCCTGATCTTCATTACAGCAAGCAATACAAGAGTAGATAATGCCGCAGGGGTCGATTTGCTCATTTACCCAGATCTTCATGCTGCTTATGCCCCAATGTTGATCGCTCAGTTCTTAGTCATCCTAACGTTGATCGGCCACAGGTTGATCGGCCACAGGTTGATCGGCCACAGGTTGATAGAGAAGCCGTTGATCGGCCACAGGTTGATTGAGAAGCCGCTGATTGAGAAACCGTTGATTGCGAAACCGTTGATTGAGACACCGATGCGCCTTCCTCTCGGTTAAAGCGAGTGAGTTAAGCCTGAGCAAGCTTGGCGATCGCCCCCGCGTCCAAACGGCAAATGCGCCAATTAGGCAGCACCGTTGCTCCCCACTGCTGGTAGCGCGCGATCGCCGCTGTCTCATGAGCTTTCGTGTACCATTCCAAACGACCGCCCTGCCGCTCTAGAGTCAGTTGCGCCAGCGCCCGACAAACTTCCCGCTCTGCTACATCATGAGACCTGTGCGGATTAATGGCGATCGCCTCGACAAGAACGCCAGGTTGCGTCAAAAACGTTGAATAGCTGTGCGTAAAGAGAGCAACCCCCAGCAGCTCATCCCCCTGACTTACCTGAAGCAATTCAAAGGGAGGAACCTGAGCCGAACCATGGGCCACCAGAGCCTCAACCAGAGTCCAAGGTGGCCGATCTGCATGTTTTCCATCGGCATTATCGGCGGTATTATCGGCGGCATGATCGGCGGAATCATCAGCGGAATCTTCGGCAAGCTCGTCTCCCCAGCCCTTTAACCGACTTACAACCTCTGACACCTCCGACGGCAACACAACTCGATAACTCACTGATGTTGAATCGGCAGAAGATCCCAGCGCCCCCAGCGCCTCCCCAGACACCCGACAGATGCGGCAATCTTCCGAAATCTCAGCCCCAATGCGGCGATAGAAGGCGATCGCCAACTCATTCCAATCGAGCACACTCCAGCGCAACTGACGAACGTTGTGACTCAGAGCATGTTGAGCCAACGCACGCAGCAATGCCTTGCCCACCCCCTTTTGGCGATAGTCGGGCAACACAAAGAGATCTTCGAGATAGTATCCCGGAGCCGCTGCTTGTGTAGAGTAGGTCTGAAAAAATAGCGCCAACCCAACCGGAGTCTGGTTGACCTCAGCCAGCAGGGTCGTGATACAGGGGCGTTGGCTTGCCTGGACGTCGTCTGTATCGCCCGTTGAATGCTTGGCGATCGCCGCTGCACTACCCACGACCTCATGGGCTAGTTTTTCATAGTCAGCCAGGGCTTGAATCAAAGAGAAAATCACCTCAGCATCGTCGGCACGAGCTGTGCGAACGTTGACCGGGGCACCAAGAGAACTAGACATCGCAAATTAAATTCAACTTCAGAGCTGAGGCTATTATCGCAGCCAACCCTTCAGTCGCGAAGCCACTTGAGGGCGACGCAGTTTCCGCATTGCCTTGGTCTGAATCTGGCGCACGCGCTCTCGCGATAGGTCAAACAGTCCTCCAACCTCTTCAAGGGTGCGAGGTTCTCCTGTGGTCAACCCATAGCGCAGGGTGATAACCTCCTGTTCTCGCTCTGTTAACACATCGGCTAAAACTGACCAGATGTCTTGTCGCATCATCGAGTCGTTCATCTGATCTTCAGGAGTTGAGTTGCTATCGTCTTCTAGCAGCTCTAGCAGCTCCGTGTCTTCTCCCTTGCCCACGCGATGATTAAGCGACAGAGAATTTCGCCGCATCTGCTGCAAGCTCCGTAGCTGCTCAGGGTTAGAGTCTAACGCCTCTGCCAACTCCGCCTCAGTCGGGTTGCGGTTAAGTTCGCGACGCAGTTCGCGATGGGCTTTTTTGAGCTTGTTGAGTTTTTCGACAATGTGAATCGGCAAGCGAATGGTGCGAGCATCGTTCGCGATGGTGCGAGTGATGCCCTGGCGAATCCACCAGTAAGAATAGGTCGAAAACTTGTAGCCCTTGTCGGGATCAAACTTCTCCGTTGCTCGATTTAGCCCTAGCGCCCCCTCTTGAATCAAATCAAGAAAAGGTACACCCCGATTCAGGTATCGCTTGGCAATCGAAACTACAAGTCTAAGATTAGAGTGAATCATGGTGCGTTTGGCGGCTTGACCCACGCGCAAACGCTCCCGCAGATGTTGAGGCGTCAGATCAAACGCTGCCGCTGTTTCATGATCGGTCGGCGGACGATTTTGCTCATCGATGTGGCGATCGCGCCATGCCACTACGTCGTTGAGAAACTTGATGCGCTGGGCCAACTCTACTTCTTCGTCAGCTTTTAGCAGCGGATAGCGAGCCATATCTTTAAAGAATGCGCCCACCGCATCATCTGACATGGTTCGCTGATAGCCGGGACGGGTCTTGTCGCTAAAGGTGGCGATCGCCGCATCATCGATCGTCGCATCGTCTACAACCCCAGCCATATCGCCCCTAGCCATATCGTCTCCAGCCATATCGTCATCGGATGCATGGGAACCTTCAAAGTCTGCGACCCCTTTATCGGAGCCTTGTGTATCTGGTTCAAATAAGCTCAAGTCAGAAGACATCAGTTCTGAAAAGGTCGAGGCAGAAGCAGACGAGGCACCCGCTCCTAGAGAGCGACTCGGAGCCAATGGTGTCAATGGTTCAACTGCGTCATGAGACTCAAGCTCGGCTACTGTTTCAGTGCCATTGTCAAGCTGTGATTGTGTTTCGGATCGATCGGATATCTCTGAAGAAGCAGAAATTAACGAACGATCAGAAATTGAAGGGTCGGAGATTAGGGAGTTCCAAAATGCCTCGTTCGCACCTTGGATGGATGCAACAAAAGGTTTTGTCATAACCAATAATAAAAAATCAGTAAATCGAGTTTGAGTCGGAGCTGCCCTTTAATGGCAATAAGCA
>JBARXP010000257.1:0-1630 GCA_049647405.1 Elainellaceae cyanobacterium
CAAAAAGTTGCAGAAAGTGACGACGCTTGAGGGATGGCATGATCAAAGTCTCCGAACAGAAAATGCGTTCAAGTTAACGTAGTTATGCGGGGTAAGGAGGTATGCAGAATTCTGGATGAGTCAAGAGGGAGTGAGGGCGATCGCTCACTTGACCACCTTATTGAAAATGGCGATCGCCCTCAATCATAATCTGCTGTTCACAACCCATTGCCAATAAGGATAAAGGGAGCCCAGTAATAGGGATGACTGAGGTCATTGCTCTGGGAGAGCGGTTGCCCCGTGCGAGTATCAACAATTTCGACCTCAACGCCTCGCTCTCCCTCTAAGACGCTGGTATCACTAGTAATCAAGGCTTGCTGTGCTCGCTGTAAGGCTTCTGCTTTTGAATAGCCGTTGTTGAGAGCCGCGTAGAAGGCATTCATCAAGACCTGAGTGCCACCATCATTCACGCTCCAGAGAGAGGCGATCGCCGCTTCGGCTCCGGCTTGCTGCATCAGATAGCCAAATCCGAGAATTTCTTCACCATTGCCCAAATCGGTTCCACCGAGCCCAGTTTCGCAAGCGCTCAGCACAAACAAATCCACCTGATTGAATTTGCCTTCCCACCCTTTGATTTCTTCTAAGGTGATGTGTTGGCCATTGCCAAACAGGATGAAGGAGTCATTAGGAGAACCTTGAACGAAAGCAGCATGGGTAGCGAGGTGAACGATATTGTAAATGTCCATTAACGGGATTGTCGTGTCACGACTAAACTCGCCATTAAAAAGCTGGATCGAGTTTGGAAACGTTTGAGCCAGGTTCTCCACTTCAAGGCCAGCAAACGGTAACCCTTCAAAGGAAAACGAGCGATCGCCAACCGCAACATCGTGGCTTCCTTCGCTAAAGGCAGCGGCTAAGACCTGGGGCTGTGGGTCGGGGCGTAGGTTCAAATTACTGAGACTTGCAGCGGTGATGTGATTAATGAGGAAGCGTTCAATCAGCCATTGGTCGCCATCGTGCAAAGCGGCGAGGGGAATGTATCGAAGCGCCCCATCGGGAGCGTAGAGAATGGTTTCGGCTCCAATCGCATCTAGGTCATCGGCCATCGGAGCAATCAGCCACTCATACAGTTGCTGGGCAGCAGGTCTAAGATCGTGAGCCAGCGATCGATCTTGAGTGAGGGTGTTGGGGGTGTTGAGGGCTTGCCGAAATTCAACAATGGTTGCGTTGAGTTCCTCTCGCTCGACTTCGACCGGATAACGGGTGGGTTCACTGAAGGGAGTGACGAGAACCAGTTCGAGTCGGTCTTCGAGTATCAACGGATAGATGAGAACGGCATTTTGATCGAGGTCTTGCAGTTTGTTTTGCAGATTGATGAACTGATCCAGCTCGGCCAGCGTTTCTTGCTCACGAGCATCCACGCTGAGTTGAGCAATCAGGGTTTGAATGTCTGGACTGTCGATAAATCCTTGAAAGTCATCGATAATCTCACGCTGGACTTCCTGCAAATCATTTAACTGCTGGATGCGCTCATCGTCTGAGGGGGTAGTTGGTGGTTCGGTGCGGAGGGAAGCTCGGAGGCTAGCTATCTCTCGACCAATGGCGATCGCCCGATTGCTAATCTCCGCTTCTGGATTGACCAGATCAATGC
>JBARXP010000258.1:0-24334 GCA_049647405.1 Elainellaceae cyanobacterium
CTGCTCCACCCACCAGAGTATCGTTTCCGAGACCACCGATTAAAGTGTCGTCACCCTCTTCGCCCCGCAATACGTCATCTCCGCTGAGACCATTGATGGTATCGTCTCCTCCTTGAGCGTTGATCACATCATTCGACTGATTGAATCCAGAGATATCGTTGTCTAGGTCGTTGAGAAACGTGACTTTATTACGGTTCCAAATCTGATTTGGATTGGAGTCTGCATCGAACACATCAATGCTGTCTTCAATCTCAGTTTGTCCATCGAATATGAAATTACCAATGACGGGAGGATAGCTGTAATTATCAAGGGACTCCAGCGCAACGTTTTCCAGAACCACTTTGGTATTGGCTACATCTTCGAAGGTGATTTCCAAATTACCTCCGACTTGAGTCAGAATCATTGATTCAGCAGTAAATCCTGCACCTTCAAACTTCAGCACATCCACTTCTGCTTCTACTTCATTGCGTGGTTGAGCGTTTAGACCCACACCACCAAAGTCTTTGATGGTGTCAATACCGTCGCCTTCCCGGAAGATAAACGTGTCGCGATCGCCACCTCCTATAAGGCTGTCATTCCCTTCTCCACCCGTCAGAGTGTCATTGCCAGTGCCTGCATTGAGGCGGTCATCACCGACACCTCCAGCTAACACGTCATTCCCTTGCCCTGCATAAAGGTCGTCGTCGCCTGCTCCGCCATCTAGGGTGTCATTGCCAGAACCACTGTCGAGAATATCGTCACCCGTGTTGCCAGAGAGATCATCATTTCCCGAACCCCCCTCTACATAGTCATCGCCTGCATCACCACTGAGGATGTCGTCGCCTGCTCCGCCGTAGATGTCGTCGTAGAAAGCTCCACCACTAATTTCATCGTTGCCTGCATCACCATAAAGGCGATCGTAGTCGTCGCCACCTGAAAGAGAGTCATCGCCCTCTCCTCCAGACAGCACATCACGGCCTGTTCCGCCTTCAAGGACATCATTGCCTTCATCGCCTCGAAGACTATCATCACCCTCGCCACCTTTGAGGGTATCGTCGCCTTCTCGTCCATCTAGGGCATCGTCACCACCGATACCGCTGAGAATGTTGTCGAGCTCATCCCCCACCATGCGATCGTCGAGTTCGCTGCCTTCTAGGTTTTCGATGCTGACAAGGGTGTCACAACCTGCATCGCCTCCCATGACACCGGTTGACATGTTGATGATGACTCGGCGATCGGCATCAGCATAGGAAGCGGTATCGTTCCCTTCGCCACCATCTAACAGATCGCACCCTTCGCCACCGTTGAGTACATCATCGCCCGCCTGACCGAAGATTTTGTCATCACCTGCTTTACCGAAGAGGCTGTCGTCACCCACTCCGCCATAGATGGCATTGTCGCCTGAGTTGCCAATGATGATGTTTTCCAGGTCATTACCAATGCCTTCGAGATCTTCTGTTCCTATAAGTGTGAGGTTTTCGACCTGGGTACCCACCAAGGAAAAGTCAACCGATGATTCAACCCGGTCAATTCCGCCATCTTCGGCTTCGCTCAGCGTTTCTACGACCGTGTCACTGGAGCTATCAACGATGTAGACATCATTGCCCGTTCCACCAGTCATGTGATCATCGCCGCTGCCGCCATCTAGCCAATCATCACCGCTGTTACCGTTTAGGCGATCGTCCCCGACTTCGCCATACAAATCATCATCGCCAGCATTGCCTGTAACGGTATCGTTTCCGCCTCCAGCATAGATGGTGTCATCACCGTCACCACCGGAAATAGTATCGTTATCTCCACTTATGGGATCATCTTTCAAATCACCCCAAATTTGGTCATCACCTGCATCACCAGAGATGTCGTCTTGACCCAGACCGCCGACGATTACATCATCACCTGCTTCACCATGAATTTCGTCGTTACCGTCGCCTCCATCAATTGTGTCGTTGCCTTCTGCGCCTAAAGCCGCAGGAGTTCTCACATCAATGATGTCGAAAGAAGAATCACCCCAGATGATGTCATTTCCCTCATCACCGTTGAGGATGTCATGATTTCCTCCACCACCAATGATGTCGTTTCCTTCACCACCGGAAACAATGTCCTCGCCAGGATTACCACTGTCTCCACTGAGAACATCATCACCTAGACCACCATCAATCTGGTCATCATCACCGCCACCCGTAATGTGGTCATTTCCAACACCCCCTGAGAGCGTGTCATCACCAGTCTTTCCGTGGATACTGTCGTCACCTGCACCACCGAGTACAGTATCGTCACCAGCATCAGCAACGATAATTGACCCTTGTGTTTGCCCTGGCAAAGAGTTCAGAATTTCTATTCGGTCATCACCATCACCACCCTTTATATGGGCTGCTGTCTTCACCCCATCGAGTGTAATGATGTCATCGCCATCTCCAGCTGACGCTCGAATAACCTCGAAAGATCCACCAGAACTTTCTGTTCCAAACGTTTGAGTGACTGAATTACTGCTAACTTCAACAACTTCGCTGCCTGCCATACCTGAAAGATGCTTAATGTAGACAGTCTCGCTGGGATTATCTGACTGAGGTGCATAAGTGCCCATCTCTAAGAGCAACGAACCATCACTTTGAACGGTTGCCTGTTCAGGATCAATTCTGAAATATATGCCAGTCTGATCTGTATTTTCATCCCCTTGTATGTAAAATCGTCCATCTGGTTCTCGGGAAAACCCTCTGCCTGTTGCAAGATCGTACAGTAACCCAGAAGCGAGATTGTAGCGAAGATTAAGAGTTTTGTGGCTATCCCCAACCTCCTTTTTAGTAGCAGGATTGATATCAGCTTGGTCATCAGGGCCTCGAAAACCACCATCACGATCCCATATCTCAATAGAGATAGCTACCTCAGGCCCCGATGTGTTGGTTATAAAATCCCAATCTAAATTCTGTGGATTCCCTGTATTACCCGGAGCCTCTCGATCAGGAAAAGCCTCTCCGTCGAGGACGACTTTTGCGGTAAAGTCAGCTCCATCTCTGCCTCCACCCTCTAAATCATTGATTGTTACAATCTCATCAATTTCAAGCGTAACTGTTCGAAGACCTTGAGTAGCAAGTAATGCTCTTTCTGCATTAACTCTTCCTCCAGACACAGTTGTTCCTGCAAGATCTGCCGTCACATCAACCGTTTCCATCAGGATTTTTTTAACATCCGCAGGACGAAGGTCAGGATTTTCAGCAAGTAGAAGTGCAGCTATACCTGATACGTGAGGGGCAGCCATAGATGTGCCACTTGCAGGGCCATAGTTATTTCCTGGTAAAGTACTACGAATATCACTTCCAGGAGCTCCAACATCAACTGTCGTGAAGCCAAAATTTGTGTTGAATCCATTTCCATCTTCGATCGAGCTCGGTCTATCACTTGAATTTGTACTCTGCACTGTAATGACGTTGGGCAAATTAAGATTTGCGGGCCATATAGGTGAATTGCTGTCTATATCTACTCCGTCATTGCCAGCCGATGCTACCAAAAGGACATCAGAAGTACGGATTGTGTCCGTTAGCTTTTTATAAAAGCCATTTGCTTCAGATGTATCCTCTATAAAATCATCAATATTCTTCCAAAGGGAATTACCTTCTGAATCAATAGGAAATGAACTCCAGCTAGCATTGATGATTTGCGCTCCATTACCAATTGCGTAATCAAATGCTGCTTGTAATTGGCTATTTCCAGGAAGACGATCTCCCTCCAACATGTTGATAGCCATCAAGCTTACCTCTGGACTAACTCCAGATATACCCTCGCCATTGTTGCCTTCCGCTCCAATAATTCCAGCAACATGGGTTCCATGAGCAAAACCATCATTACTCAGGCCATCCATCGGGTCGCCATCATTGTTGGAGAAGTCAGCACCAAAAACATCGTCAATGAAGCCATTGTTATCATCATCAATGTTGTTACCGGCAATCTCATTAGGATTACGCCACATATTGTTAGCTAAATCTTCATGGTTATAGTCAATCCCTGTGTCGAACACAGCAACTATTACATCACGGCTTCCTTGCTGAATTGCCCATGCTTCAGGTGCATCAATGTCAGCGTCATCGGTGCCTCCTGTTTGCCCAGTGTTGTTAAGTCCCCACTGATCATCAAAATTAGGGTCATTGGGAACGAATGGTGTCGCCATGAGAAAACTCCTTGTTTACTTATTTAGACAAAGATGTAGGTGAAAATTTGCTGCTTGTCTTTTGATGACAGCATCGACTTACTTTTAGAAACAATCCCGACTAAGTTAGAAGCTAGAATTCTGAGTTAACCAAATCAACATTCAAAAAGAGCCAGATGAGATGTACAGGGAGGAAGTTGAACTTTGGAACTGAATAGCTCTGCTTTCAGAGCTTTGAGAGAATGTTGGCTCCTTCCTGAACTCAAACTAATTCTTCTCATACCTTGTTTAGCTACCTTGGCTGCAGCGATGCTGAGTCCTGTCATTTCATGCAGAGGTAAATTGGCGATCGCCCGAAACGAAAATTCAGCATTCTGCACATAACACAAAGCTTCGACTCGACGTACTACTTCACTGAAGAAAAGCGATCGCAACTGACCAAAACTGAGTGCGCCTTGCGTTTCTAAATACAGTCCAGCAGCGATATCTTTGGGGGCTCTCTCCTTGAGCTTTCTGGCAACAAATGGACTGATCCAGCCCTTTTGAACGGCTAGAGCATAGACATCGCTCCTGGCTCCTTCTCGATAAGCCGCAACAATTTGCCCTTCACTTAGCCAGATAGTGTAGTGCTGGGGATGCAGCTCTTCGTAATACTCAGAGAAAACCTCAAGACTCAGGCAACCCGTGCTCTTTCGTCGGTCGAGAAACTGAAGTAGCTCAGGTAAAGGAAACTCGGTTATACGTCCAGTGATATCCATGTGAAACCTTATATATGCATAGGGGGAGTGCATTGGGCATGACCGTACTGTGACCCGCTCAGAATGAATCTGAGTGAATCGTGCGACTAGCCACATTTGGGCCAGTGATATACGGTGTAAAGTCGAAGGCTAGAAGTGAGGAATTGGCGATCGCCCCTTTTATTTTTTGGGCATTGTTCGCATCTGTCGCTCACATTTAGTTATAGGCAGCTCAGCGCCATTTTTCGCATTTTTTGCAGAATAAATTTGTCTGCTGTAAAAACTTCGAAGGATTTTGGACAAGTAGCATCAGTTGGTCAATCTAGCAGTCAGAACCTGGATAGACATACCCTTGAATCCTGACTTGAACATATCTAGCCCTTCGAGCATCTTCTCTGCCTCGGCTAGAGGAGAGAGAATAATTGTCTCCCCGGTTCCCACTCCAATAAAGATAAAGAGGAATTGTTCCTGGTTGGCGAGTTGCGTAGATGTAGCCTTGCCTGCCGAGGTATCGATATCCCGCACCTAGAGCATCTTGTCGGCCTTGGCGAGTAGAGGCCGTAAACCCATCGCCTCTCGATGAAGAATAATACAAAACAAGCGGTCGAGTTTCCACTCCTCTAGGTGGCGATTGTAAGATGCAGCCTTCATCTCTAACAAAGACATAACCATTTGACAACAAATTATTAGCAATACTGCCATCAGTCAGCGTGTAGTTGTCTTCTACTGAGCCGTTCCAATACATTTCTAAGGGTCTTAGATTCTGCTGAGCTTGAGCATTAGAATAACCTGACAGAATGCCGACTAAGGACAATCCTGATAACAAGCATAGTGAGCGTATCCAATTAAATTTCATAGTTCTTCCTCTGCTGATAGAGTCAAGTTGTCAGATAAAATCGCACAGTTCATCGCACCTGATGTATATACTGTGAACAGCTCAGAATGAATCTGAGTGAACCGTGCGACTCGCCACATTTGAGCCAGTGATATACGGTGTAAAGTCGAAGGTTAGAAGTGAGGAGTTGGCGATCGCCCCGTTAAATCTTTGGGCATTGTTCGCGGCTGTCGCTCACATTTAGCTATAGGTCGCAGAAACCCATTTTTCGCACTTTCTCCTCAAAAAAATGTTTTTCGGCGATTTCTGCGAAAACCAATCATCTCGATCTATAAATACGTAGCGGCTACCCAAAAGACTTAGATACAGCATTTCTTTTGAGGCTGTCCCTCCAGAGCACTGAGGCAACCGCTTATTGCTAAAGTCTGTGTATCGAATCGATACCGATTTCAACTTTCTGCATCCTGTTGATCCATTGTCCCCATGACCCCTGAGGTCAGTGCCTATGACCGAGTTAAGCGAGACTCTCAAATCCCTCGTTGCCCAAGCGTGCATCTATCCTCCTGGTAGCCCTGAGCGTCAACGCTGCGTTCAGCAGCTCCACTATCAGGTGACTCGCTCGAATAAGCTTTGGCGAGAAGCGGTTCCGTACTACAGCGATGCTCTGCAAGATATGTGGGTCTATTGCTGTCAGAATCTCGAAGAGTATGATTCTTCTATCGCAGGAGTGATCACCTGGCTCGATAGTCATCTCAAGCGAATTTTGCGTCGTTATCGCGATCGCCAACAGCGAGATCAAAAGCGACATCTCTCGACCCTGATCAGTGATGATGGACGTCCTCTCGACCCCGTAGAGAGGATTCCGGCTCGACCCGATGTTAGTCCACTGCTGGAGATGTGGGAAAAGACTCTGGAGTGGGTGCACTCTGATCCAGACGGCAATCTAAAATCTACTTGTTTTCGCAAACGAGCAGATATTAACGCCCAAGTGCTGTTTTTAATGCGCTTTCCTACTCAAACTCCGTGGAAAGACATTGCCCAGCGGTTTGAACTCAATGCTGCGGAATCAACCGATTTGCCCAAGTTTTACAACCGTCGTTGTCTGCCCTTATTGCGAGCGTTTGGAGCTGACCAGGGATTTTTAACCGAATAAATCAACGTTAACTAACACGCCCACCTGCAATCCTCTACTTAACATGCCAGTGAGACCCGCTACCATGACTTTCCCATCCCATGCGATGTCCCAACCGCTTATTCCCGTTCTGATTCCCTCTGAATCAGTTTTTCTTGCCCGACAGTTAGCTCAACAGCAGCCCTTGCCTGAGCAGGCTCAGCAGGTCTATCGCAATCTCGTTGCGGTCTTTGCACTCAAACACTATCTTGATGTGCTGGGCATCGAAACTGATCTAACAGGCTGTGACTGCTGGAACTCGTTTCTGAGGCTGACGCTCAATCGAGCCGATGTGAGAGTTGTGGGTCATGGGCGACTAGAATGTTGTGTGGTCACGTCTGCGGACGTGGAAGCGGCCTCAGACGTGACGGTTCCCAGTGAGATTCTAGAAGAGCGGATAGGCTATGTGGCGGTGCAGATTGAGGCGGATCTCAATCAAGCCTCAGAGGTGACGGCACTACTCTTGGGCTTTGTGCCACAGACAGAAAACCTGCCCGTGCGGCTTGATGCGCTGGGTTCAATGTTTGATCTGCCTGAGTTTTTAGCGGCTCAAACACAGGCTCCACTTGTGACTCAGCTATCTCACTGGTTTCACAGTACGGTGGAGCAGGGATGGCAGACCCTAGACAAAATTCTCGGATTCGATCTTCAGCCTCAGATGCAAATGCGGAGTGCCCAATCGAAGTCAGGCATGACTCGACAGGTCTATGGCAAGTCTTTGGTGCTCTCGAAGGTAGACCACCCTGTTCCAGTGGCTTTAGTCGCAGATGTCACCCATCGAAGTGATGGACAATATGCCGTTGAGCTGAAAGTCTGCCCGACGACAGAAAATGACTTTTTGCCGCCCAGCCTCGACATGATCGTCATGGACGAGGTCGGAGAAGTTGTGATGCAGGCTCAGGCTCGATTCCAAAACCGCATGATGGAGCTGGGATTTCTGGCTGAACCGGGCGATCGCTTTCAGCTTCAGGTCAAATTAGACGACCAGGTCTGGATTGAGTCATTTGTCATTTAGGGGTGCAAGGGTTATGAGCCGAGTCGTTATCCTCAAACTCAATGGCGATCTGGAATCGAAAGGATTTCAGGTCACCCTCGAAATTTCTAGAGAAGGACAATATCCGGCTATTTCTGAGGAGGGGCATCTTCCTGCTAATTTAGAGCTAACAGAGCATCTGCTCCGGTGGAAGATGGACTATGCTCGACTCACGTTGGCATCTCGCTCGATTAAGCCGTACAAAATTCAAGTGGATGGATCAATTCATCCCCTTTTGGGTTCATGCACTCACTCAGCCAATCAGCTAACCGATGCTTTTCAATGCTGGTTGAGAACAGAGTCGTTTCGAGATTTAGAGATGCATCTGCGGCGGGTTTTATCGCCCGATGACCTGATTCGCATCTTAGTGCGAGGCAACGATATTCGACTGCAGTCGCTACCGTGGCATGTCTGGCCGCTGATTGACGAATATCCTCATGCTGAGGTTGCTCTGGGGGCTCCTCGGTTTCAGCAAGATATTGAAACGCCAGCTCAAATTCAGTCTCAAACTGCAAAGGTCACGATCTTAGCGGTGCTCGGCGATCGCCACAATATTGATATAGACACTGACACCAAACTGCTTAACCAACTGCCCGGAGCTAAGATTGAGCTGTTGGTAGAGCCAACGCCCCAACAGTTGAACGATAAGCTCTATCAGCAATCATGGGATATATTCTTTTTCGCTGGACACAGCACCACCGAAGATTCAGGCCAGGGGATACTCCGTCTCAATGAATCGACGACCCTTTCGCTAGATGAGCTGAAGTATGGAGTGAAGCGGGCGATCGCCAACGGGCTACAGCTGGCCATTTTTAACTCGTGCAATGGATTAGGCTTGGCTCACGCGATGGCAGAGTTGCAGCTTTCTCAACTGATCGTGATGCGAGAAGCTCTGCCTGACCATGTGGCGCATGAGTTTCTCAAGTATTTCTTAGAGTCATTTTCGTCGGGGCGATCGCTGTATCAATCGGCTCGAACAGCACGAGAACGACTTCAAGGCATGGAGCAAGATTATCCTTGCGCAAGCTGGCTACCTGTCATCTATCAGCATCCGGCCAAAACTCCGCCCACGTGGCAGAGCCTACGCCGTCCGTCAAGGTTTTTGAGGTCAATTGCATCTACGGCAATTCCAGCGTCTACTCCTTCTGACTTGACTTGGCAACAAAGCCTGTCTCGGTTGGCGATCGCCAGCTTCATGATCACAACCGTTGTTATGGGAATTAGGCTTTTTGGGGGGTGGCAACCCTTAGAGTTTTGGGCATACGATCATGTCTTGCGATCGCGCCCCGCTGAAGTGCCTGATGATCGATTATTGCTGATCACCGTCGATGAAGCAGATTTAAGATATCAAAACGAAAAAGGCTATATCCGAGAAGGATCGCTATCGAATGCCGCGCTCGCTAATGTTTTGGAGAGACTTGCCCCCCATGACCCTATCGCGGTTGGTATCGATATTATTCGCGATCGCTCGCTAATGCTAAATACTAAACAGCCGCCATCAGTCGTCAATGCTAGACCAGGCGCAACCAATCAAATCAATAAACTGAACTGGTGGGAAAAGACCAATGCATTTTTTGTCTGCAAAATTGGGACACATCCTACTGAAGATCCATCGATTCCTCCTCCCCCCGAAGTTGCGGTAGAGCAAGTTGGATTTCTAGAAATTCCTAGAGATCCCGATCATCATATTCGCCGACAGTTTTTTGCGATGAGTTCTTCAGAAGGGTGTCCAGCGAGTCGAGCATTAAGTTTTGAGCTTGCTTATCAATATCTTGCGGCACAAACTGATCTAAAAATAGATCAGGAAGAATCGACTATTTCGCTAAATAACACAAGTTTTCATCAACTCGAAAAGCATCAAGGTGCGTATCACCGATTTGGTGCGGGTGGTGTCAATATTTTGCTCAACTATCGTCAAACCGATGAAATTGCCACCACGATTCCGCTTAGAGAACTGCTTGAGGGGCAGTGGGATGAACGCCTACCCCAACTTGTCAGCGGTCGCGTTGTGTTGATCGGAACAACAGCTCGTAGCTATCATGACTACCATTTGACCCCTTTAGGTGAGTTATCCGGTGTCGAGATTCATGCTCATATGATTAGCCAAGTATTGAGCGCTGTGCTCGACAATCGGCTTTTACTATCAACGCCACCCCAATGGGGTGATGCGTTACTGATTTTAGGTTGGACTTTTACTATTGGCAGTATCGCGTTTTTAGTCATATCAAGAGTACCACCTTATTTCGTGGCGATCGCCTTGAGCGCTGCTCTCGTGGGTGTAAGTGTGTTCTCCATGAGAGAGGGACTATGGATACCGCTTGTGCCGATGGCGATCGCTGGTAGTGGCATTTGCATAGCTGTACAGCATTCTAGTTTTTTGATGAATACATCTCCTACCACTGTGACTAAACGTAGTTTTTCAAAGTTTTAATAGCTGTTACTCAATTCGTACAGTCTAATAAACGAGTTGAGCCTGTCGTGACTCATATTACCAACATCAGCAAGTCAAAAAGATTTATGAATATTCCAAAAACTTCTCCAATCACCAACAGGCTAGCTCACCGTTGGACTCGTCTTGTTGGAACTTGCATGTTCTCAACAGCTACCATTGCGGCTGTAACGGGTCTTGCAGTAGTGCCTAGTATCTTTTCTCTAAATCCTGCTCTGGCTGATGATCCTCCTCCCGTTTTTCCTTCTCCTGGAAATCCTCCTTCTCGCGGTACTGGTGATGGAGCAAGTCGTGGTGATGACTGCCCTGAGACAGGTCTTCCTATGATGTCTATGGTGCCTACCTTGACTCAAGGAGGATGGAGCACAGACGTCAATCCAGCGGTCTGGGTTTATATTCCCTTTGAACTCACTCCAGATTATGAGGTTAAGTTTACTTTCCGAGATCCTCAAGGGCAGACCATGCATCAAGCTTGGCTATATGACCTTTCAACAGAACCAGGTGTACTGAGCTTTGCTGTGCCTTCAAGCGTAACCCTGCCAGAAACTCCGGCAGACATGGCTGATCCAGAAGTCTGGAGTTGGAGTGTATCGGTGTTTTGCGATCCGGCAGGAGGAAGACCAGAGGTTGCTAGTGGAGGGATTCGACGAGTGGATGAAGCCGTTGCCATGCCGGAAACGACTTCTCCTTTAGCAATTAGTGAAGCCTATGTCCAGAGCGGTGTTTGGTATGATGCGCTGACGACCCTCGGCAATGCTCGGCGTGAAAATCCTGATGATGCTGAACTCGAAGCGGCTTGGCAAACGCTGCTGAACTACTCCACCGTCGGTTTAGAGGCGATCGCCAATGAACCCTTAGTTGATTGCTGTACATTATTTTCCGAATAGTTGCGTTGCAATTTCACAACAAACTCTTACTGACGTTGTTCACCAATCTGAGAATAGTGATGGCTCATTTCACGCAGATCCGGGTACTTTCTCTTCTGGCTGGAGCCGCGTCTTTTCTGGCTGTATCAATTTTCCCTTATCAAGCTCAGGCTCAATCCGTTCGCGCGGGTGGAAGCACAGATACTGACATCATCCGAGAAGGAGATCGGTACATCATTCGAGGGCGCACGCTCTCTAATGACGAAATCAACCTCTTTCATGATCTGGAACGATTTGGACTGTCAGCAGGTGAAATTGCAGAGTTCTTTGCACAACCCGGAGTAGAAAACATTCTGACGCGGGTTTCAGGCGGCGAAGTATCGCTTATCAATGGATTGATTGAGGTATCGGGCAGTGATGCCAATCTGTTTTTAATGAATCCAGCGGGCATCATTTTCGGCACTGAGGCGGTGGTGAATGCGCCTGCGGATTTCACCGCAACAACGGCAACAGGCATCGGGTTTGAGTCGGGGTGGTTTAGCGCTATTGGAGACAATGATTATGCCAGCCTTGTAGGAACCCCCAATCGTTTTGCCTTTGGTGTAACCAATCCAGGTATCATTATCAATGCAGGAGAGTTGGTGTCTGGGAATGACCTGGCACTTCTAGGTGGAACGGTTATTCATACCGGGACAATCACGGCTCCCAGCGATATTGTGATTGCTGCTGTACCCGGAGAAAATTTGGTGCGGATTAGTCAACCCGGAAACCTGTTAAGCCTGGAGATTGAACCATTCAGTGACACATCATTACCGAATGAGTGGAGCCTTCCAATTGCAGTATTGCCACAGCTTTTAACCGGAGGAGAAATTGGAAATGCGACCGAGCTGACATTAAATGAACAAGGAGAGTTAGTTCTAAATGGCTCTGGAGTTGCGGTTGAAGTCGAAGATGGAAGCACAATTATTTCTAACTCTGTAAGGGCTGCAAATCTGGAAGTCGGTGAATCGGGCGGAACAGTACAAATTTTAGGAACTTACATCAGTTTAATCGATGCTGAGATTGATGTATCAGGCTCAGCAAATGGTGGAACTGCACTAATTGGCGGGGACGTTCAGCAACCGACAAGAGTACCTTATGCAAACACTATCTGGTTTGATGAAGTCTTTATCATTAATGGCAACAGCATTGGTCTTGAGAGATCTTATGTACCTAATTGGAATGTAATTATTTCAATGCCATACAGCAGCACTGTGCCATACAGGAGCACTGTTAGTGGCACTGTTAGTGCCACTGGAATTTTGTCTGTTCCTCCTTATAATCCATCAGTACCTACAGCTATCGGTTCTACGGAGCCATCAGCAACATCTCCCTCTATGGGCAGCACTATTAGTAGTGGCACTAGTAGCACTGTTAGTGATAATGGAATTTTGTCTGCTCCTCCTTATAATCCATCAGTACCTACGGCTATCGATTCTACGGAGCCATCAGCAACATCTCCCTCTAGTGGCGCTGTTAGTGGCACTGGCACTGGTAGTGATAATGGAATTTTGTCTGTTCCTCCTTATAATCCATCAGTACCTACAGCTATCGGTTCTACGGAGCTATCCTCACCTGTTATTCCCTCTTTATTACCACCAAACTCTGTTCCTTATTTCATCAGTGATAACAGTTCCAACATTCAGTTTAGTCACGCACAAAATAAATTTATCCAAACCACAACTGTTTTTGACGGTTGTCATAGCCAGTACTTGAACGTGCTTTCGGAGCAAAGATCGATATTGATAGAGAATCTATCTTCATCAACTTCTGAGTCATTAGATTTAGCTTATAGAATGACTTTGCTCGGAAATACCTGTTTTCATTCAGGGTATTATCCACAAGCTCATGAAATTTATGAAGCTGCTCTTGAACTAGCGAAAGCCACAGATGATGTTACACTCCAATCGATTCTTTTAGGAAGCCTTGGAAACGTTTCACGAATAGCTAACAGCAATTATATTCAAGCGATTGAATATTACCAGCAGCAACATACTCTTGTACAAACAAGTGAGAACACAATGCTTGCAACTGCTGCAACTATCAATTTAGGCAATGTGTACTTTCAGTTAAGTGAATATGATGTGGCTGTCCAGTTGTTCCAAAAGGCTTTTAACGAAGCACAATCTCTAGATGAGCGCTCCTTGGTAGCCAGTGCCCTCACCAATTTAGGTGTGATTTCGTTGTCGTTGGGTAACTCCGCTGCAGCGACAACTTATCAGCAACAAGCACTTGAAGAATTTAGACATTTAGGCGATCGCCAAGGCGAAGCGACTGCCCTAGTCAATCTTGGTATTAGTAGCTTTGCTCAGGGGCAATTTTCTCGTGCCTTCGAACAGTATGAGCAGGGATTAACGATTGCTCAAACGATGGAAAATCAGTCTGTAGAAGCCAGCATTTTTGGAAATATTGGAATTACTTACCAACAGCTTGGACAATTTGAACAAGCAACTGACTTTCATCAAAAGCAATTGGATCTTGCTCGAACGCTTGGCGATCGCCAGCAAGAAGCTAACGCATTAGGCAATTTAGGGGCGACATATAACTTGATAGAGCGTTATCAAGAAGCGATTGAATGGCTTGAAAAACAGTTATTTATTGCCCAAGATATTGGCGATCGCGCTGGAGAAGCCAATGCCCTCAACAACTTGGGTGAAAGCTATCGCGAACTCGGTCAAATACAACAAGCCGTTGACATGTACACCCAAGCTGGTGATATCTTTCGCAGCATTGGAAATCGACAGGCCGAAGCCATTGTCATTGGGAACCTGGGTCTAATTCAGGCTACTCAGAATCAACCAGCCGAAGCAATGGAATATCATCAACAGGCTCTGGCACTGAAGCGAGAAGTGGGTGATCGCGAGGGTGAACGCACGACCCTCAGTGAAATTGGAGACTTGCTGGCAACTCAAGGGCATGTTGAACTCGCCATTATTTTTTACAAGCAGTCAATCAACATTAGCAAAGCCATTCGCCAAGATCTTCAGGCTTTGCCTATCGAGATTCAACAGTCTTATGCCAACGAAGTGGTCGCTGATACCTACCGAGCTCTTGCAGATCTGCTGTTGCAACAAGACCGGGTTATTGAGGCTCAGCAGGTTCTTGATTTATTAAAAGTTCAGGAACTCGACGACTACTTACAAAATGTGCGGGGTAATGATTCCATATCTGGCCTCGACTACTACGAACCAGAACAACGCATCTTAGACCTCTATGATCAGGCGATCGCCCTAGGACGTGAACTCGAACACCTCCGCTCTATCAACCCCTCAGACCTCACCCCACAACAACAGCAGCGAATTGCCGAATTAGTCAGCCTCGAACAAGAAATCGTCATCAGCTTCTACGACTTCATCGACCGTCCAGACATTCAAGCGCAGATCAGTCAGCTTAGCCGTACAGCCCGTCGCCAAAACCTCGACCTCGACCAACTCAATGCCCTTCAAGACAACCTGCGCAACCTCAATCAAAATGCAGTGTTGCTCTATCCTCTTGTGCTCGACGATCGCCTTGAGCTGATTCTTGTTACCTCCTACAGTCCACCCATCCGCCGAACCGTTCCTGTACGTCGCGAAGATCTAAATCGGGCGATCGTCTCTATGCGGCGAGAGCTTTACGATCCTGACAACGATATCTTTACCGCTTCGCAACAGCTCTACGAGTGGCTCATTGCTCCCCTAGAAGCCGATCTTGCCGCTGCTGGCGCTGAAACCATCGTTTATGCACCCGATCAACAGCTTCGTTATGTTCCTCTCTCCGCTCTTTCTGATGGCAATCAGTGGCTCGCCGAGCGGTTTCGGGTCAATCACATTACCGCTGCAAGTCTTACTGATTTTGATACTGCCCCCAGAACAGAAGCCACTGTACTGGCTGCCGCCTTTAGCGATCCGGGAGAGACTTATGAGTTTCAAATTGGTCAGCGCCAGTTTAGCTACGAAGGGCTCCCCTACGCCGGAGAAGAAGTCAAACGCATTGCTGAAGAAGTTCCCAATACAATTTCGTTGTTTAACGAAAACTTCTCAAGTGCTCAAGTGTTGCCCCAAATGAATCATCATTCTATTGTTCATTTTGCAACCCATGCGGCTTTCGTTCCTGGCACACCTGAAGAGTCTTTTATCTTGTTTGGCAATGGCGATCGCGCAACTCTCAGAGATGTGGCAACTTGGTCGTTACAGAACGTCGATTTAGTCGTGTTAAGCGCTTGCCAAACTGGAATTGGCGGTGAACTGGGCACAGGCGAAGAAATTCTGGGGTTTGGCTATCAACTCCAGCGCACGGGGGCACGGGCAGCACTCGCCTCTCTTTGGTCGGTAGATGATGGCGGCACCCAGCAACTGATGAATCTTTTTTACAATGCGCTGAATGATTCAGAACTGAGTAAAGCAGAAGCGCTCCGACAAGCACAAATCGCCATGATTACAGGTGATGCGTCAGACTTTAGTCTTGCGCCTGCAACACTCGACGCTATTCGCACTGATTATCAACATCCCTATTACTGGTCATCCTTCATCTTGATTGGTAATGGTCTGTAAAACACAAATTGCATGATGTTTCGCTTTGTGTAAAATCCATACTCTTTTGGAATGTTCTGCGAAAAACAAAATGCTGCTCCTATAACTAAGCTGTAAGCCTCCTGAATTAGGTAATAGCTGTGTCCCCCAAACTGCCTTTATTCGCTCTTCCACTCTCTCTGGTCGGTGTGTTGCACTGCATTCCGGCGATCGCCCAGATTTCACCCGCCAACGATGGCACAGGCACTCGTGTTAATCGCAACGGCAACGAATTTAGAATTGGTGGTGGAACGCTTTCTGGTGATGGTCAGAATCTCTTCCAAAGCTTTGAGGAGTTTGGGCTGAGCGCCAACGAAATTGCAACCTTTCTGTCCAACCCCGACATCGAAAATGTTTTGGGTCGGGTTGTTGGGGGCAATGCATCAGTCATCGACGGACTCATTCGGCTTTCGGGTGGCGACTCGAACCTTTACCTGATGAATCCGGCGGGGGTCATCTTTGGCTCTAATGCCCAGTTGGATGTGCCGGGTTCGTTCACGGTCACGACTGCAAACGGCATTGGCTTCGACAACACCTGGTTTCATGCCATTGGCGAAAACGACTATGCCGCACTAGTAGGCAACCCGTCTGCATTTGCCTTTAGCATGAGCAATCCCGGCTCGATTTTCAATTCGGGTGAACTGGCGGTGAATGCGGGGCAATCTCTGACGCTGTTGGGGGGCACGGTGATCAACACAGGGTCGCTCACCGCTCCGGGAGGAACCATCACCGTTGCGGCGGTGCCCGGTGAAAATCTCGTCCGCATCAGTCAAGATGATGCGCTGCTGAGTTTGGAACTAGAGACTCTGGAGGGGGCTGAGGCGATACGGGCTACGCCCAGGCAGGCCAACGCCCCCAATACGCTTCCCTTTACGCCACTAGATTTGCCCACGCTATTGTCTGGCAGCGGCTTAAATCATGCCTCAGAAATCACTGTCGCAGCCGATGGTACGGTGCGATTGACTGGCTCAGAGGCGGTGATTCCAACTGATAGTGGAGTGGCGATCGCCTCCGGTACGCTCGATGCCTCGTCTTCAAATCCGGTGGTTGATTCGCCCGAGATTAATGTGCTGGGCGATCGCGTCGGCATTCTCAACGCCACGCTCGATACTTCAGCTCCAAATGCAGGTGGTACCATCCGCATCGGTGGGGATTATCAGGGGCAAGGCAATATCTTTAATGCCTCTCGGACGTTTGTGGATGCGAATTCTGCGATCGCTGCTGATGCCTTGGAGTCAGGAAATGGCGGTCGCGTCATTATTTGGGCGGATGAGACTACAGGGTTTTATGGAAGTATCAGCGCCCACGGCGGCAGTCTTGCTGGAGACGGTGGATTGGTTGAGGTTTCCGGTCTTGAGTTTCTGGATTTTCAAGGTTTAGTGGATACCTCGGCTTCTCACGGAAATATTGGAACCCTGTTGCTTGACCCAACCAACATCGAGGTTGTTGAGGCCGGAGGAACCGCACCGAGTCTAGCGGATGTCGATACCTTTCTGGATGGCGATTTGGGGCCAGGGGCAACAACAACTATTAATGCAGGGTTGATTGATGCAGCTTTGGCTGATGTAATTTTACAAGCAACGAATGACATTACATTTAATGCGGATGTGAATATTCTCCAACCGCAGGTCAGCTTGACTGCTGAAGCTGGGAATAGCATCGTGGTCAATTCAAATATTGCGACCAATGGAGGTGATATAACTCTGACTGCTAATGCAGATGATATAGGAGCTGGAGCGGTCAGTATTATTGGTTCCACCATCGCCACTCAAGGTGGGAACTTTACTGTATCTGGTGTTGGAACACCAGCACTTCCTAACGGGATTCTGATTAACAATAGCAATATCGATGTTAGCAACGGAAACATTGATTTTACTGGCTCAGGACAAGTAGGACAAAACCTTGTAACTCAGGCTGGTGGAATTAATGGTGTAGTTATCAACGGTAGTACCTTAGAAACAACTAGTAATGGAATAATTTCTGTTCAAGGATTTGGTGGAAATGAACAGAATCCAGCGGCAGCTAGAGGAAACTTGAATAGCGGCATTGTAATTTTCAATTCGGTATTGAGAACACAGAATGGTTTTCTAACATTAGAAGGTAGAGGAGGAAATGGGGGCGAAGGAAATGCAGGGGTTCGGATTTCCAACAATTCTAGAGTTCAGACTTTAACCGGGGATATCGATATTGATGGAACAGGTGGGAATGGAACAGGAGTCAGTAACTATGGAGTTTTTATATTCAACAACGCAGCAATTCTTTCAGGTGGAGCAGAGATTGACGATGTTAATACTAACTCTGCAACAGAAAGTGGAAATATCAGAATAGATGGTTCTGGTGGTAGTGGACTTAATAACCAACGTGGAATCTCTATTGGAATTGGAGATGTTGCGAATCCGAATAGAACTACGATTGCTACTACTGGAGAAGGTGCAATAATTTTGGATGGTACGGGCGGCACTGGCACCTTTAATAACCCTGGCGTTACGGTAGGTACCGCATCAGACATTAGAACGGTTGGTGGTGAATTAAGAATAACGGGCAATGGTGGTAGACCCGATGGAGTAAACGGGGCTCCTCGTGGGATCAACCGAGGTATTGTTCTGTTCTCACAGTTTGGCTCAAATATTTCTTCGATTAATGGTGATATTACTTTAGAAGGAATTGGTAACGGCTCCGATGGTGGAAATCGTGGAATTTATTTCTTTGTTCGTGACTCAGATGTTGATCCATCTGAGTCAATTACGATTCGATCGACGAATGGCGACATTAATTTGATTGGCACAGGAAGTGATAGTGGAACAACGACTGAAAATGATGGTATAGCCATCACAGATAATGTTCTTATAGAGACAACAGGTAGTGGAATTGTTTCTCTTAGCGGATTTAGTGGAGATGGCACAGATGACAATCGTGGTATTTATTTAACAAATGATGCGCAAATTAGTAGCCATACTAGTATTTTACTGACTGGCATTAGCAACGGAAGTGGTAGTAGCAATCATGGTGTCTACTTACAAAACGGAGACTTGATAACAATATCTGACAATGGAACTATTATATTAAATGGAACGGGGAGCAATGGTGAAGGTAACTCCAATAAGGGAATATGGATTAATCAGGCAAGTCTCATCTCGTCAATCAATGGTGATATTAACCTGATAGGTAGAGGTGGAGATGGTGATGGAGACAACAGCGAAGGAATCAGTCTTTATAATCGAAGTACTATTTCATCCATAGATGGCGATATTAATATTGTTGGTGTTGGTGGAACTGGAAGTGGAGATTTTACTCAAGGAATCGAGGTTAATCGTGGGGCTACAGTAGAAACTACTGGAGATGGAAATATTACCTTACAGGGAGATGTTTCTGGAAATGGCACCTATAACCTTGGGATATTTATTGGAAGTGATTCTCCTGACTTTATTTCTCGCATCTTAACAGTTGACGGAAAAATTAGACTAGTTGGTAATAGTAATGGAGTTCAAGATACCGAATATGGAATTTTGATCGGTAGTATTTTTAATTTAAATAACATTGATGGAATTATTGAGTCTACAGGTGTAGGAGGAATAGAGCTAGAAGGCAGCTCAACTAGCGCAGCAGGAATTAGCCTCGCACAATCATTGATTCGCGCATTAGGTTCTGGTGATATTTCGCTCACAGCTACAGATGTTGAAGTTAATTCCATAATTGAAGCCAACTCAGGTGACATTGCTATTCGTCCTTTTGACCGAGACAGCACTATCGGTATTGGCGATAACACTATTGGTAATTTCAACCTTCGCACTATCGAGCTGACTAATCTCAGTACATCAGGAGAAGTGATTATTGGTAGCCCTGGCTTGACAGGAACTGGCACTATTTCAATTGGAGAAATAGATCTAAGTCGCGAAACATATAACCTCACAATAAGAGGTGGCGATATTCTTTTTGTCGATACTACCAACAACACCGAAGTTCTCAGATTTCCCTCTAACCTGACTACTCAACTTATTTCTACTGGCAATATATTTGAGGGAGAACGACAGGATATTACAATTGATGGCTCTGAGGGTGCTTTGCTGTTAGATGCTGAAGGAACAATTGGAGCATTTGATAATCCAGGCGCACCTCAGCTCGACATTAACGTCAGTAACTTTGCGGCTCGCAGTCGAGGTAATGGTGATATTCGCGTAGGGCTTGGAACCTTTGTGACTTCACCCGATCAGATTATGACTCGGATCACAACAGTTGGCTCTGTTAGTGGTGTGAGTACTGGTGGAGACGGAGATATTCAATTAGTAACGAATGGGCTTCCTCTTCTCATCGATCAACCTATTACAAGCAACGGAGAAGGAGGTATCACAATTAGGGCAACAGGTGGAATTGAACTGAATAGTTTCATATCAACAAATGATGGAAGTATTCTCTTTAGAGATGATGTAGAGCTTGGTTTGGGGGGAGAGTCGATTACCGCTAACGGTGGTGATCTTACCTTCCAAGGGAGACTGAATGGATTCCAAGATCTATCCTTACGTGTCGGTGGAACAGTTATCTTTGAAGAAGCTGTTGGTGATGTTAATCCGCTTCAGAGGTTAGCTATCAATGCCAGAAATGTTGAAACATACGATTCTGTAATAACATCTGGAGCGATCGCCCTTTCCAATGCCGACACCATCACCCTACGAGGTGACGTGACCACCAATGGCGGCAATTTTAGAGTGTTAGAGAGCGATCGCCTCACGTTAGACAATTCGAGCCTTTCTACGCGTGGCGGCAACTTCCTTTATCGAAATTCTGATGCACTCCAAATCGATGGCATCGGACAACTGAGTACAACAGGTGGCACAATCCGGCTGCGAGGGAGCGAGGTTCGAGTTGATGGGGCGATCGCCCTTGACTCCAGTGCAGATCAGCAAAACGGCGGTAATGTCATCGTTCGGGCTAACAGCGGCTCTGTGAGAATCGGAGATGTGGATAGCTCTGGGCAGCAGGGTGGCTTAGTCCGGTTAACCAGTGATACGGGTCGGGTCAACGCAGGTGACATCACGACGACGGGGGCGATCGCGGGGGGCGATGTCGAAGTGAATGCTGAAATTGCCATTAGAACAGGAGATATTCGTTCCCGTGGTCTAGTTGAAGATGGCGGAGATGTCTTTCTCGATCCGCGTCTAGATATTGAGGTCGGCTTCATCGATGCCCGTGGTGGAGCTGAAGGAACAGGTGGCGAGGTCTTTGCCTTGACCGAACGATTCTTCCGCTCCACCAATACATTCGGAAACAACACTAGCATCTCTACTAGAGGAGGGCAGGGCAGTGGAGATATCACCATCAATCACGATGGAGGCCCAAGAGACACGCCCTTTGTTGTTGGAGATCGAACTGAGAATGGCACGGTTGGAACTATCGCATCGAGCCGCAGCAACACTATCACCAGCGGTTCATTTCCAGGCCGCTATACCCTCGGCAATATCGATCTCATCACCACTGATTTCCCATCACCACTGCCTCCGGTAGACCCACCATCATTTTTCGCTCCGTCTCCTGACGCAACACCAAACAATTTTGAACCTTCCGCTCCCGCTGATGAAGTGAATCCAGCTTCAGAGTTTGACACGCCCACTGGGGAAAATGAGACCATTTCAAGCCCTAGCGTAGTCGATCCGGGTTTTGCCGACATTGATGATGGCCTGACCGATGAGTACATGGCCTACGATCCTCAAATCATGCCTCCGGGACAAACACCCTCTTCTCCAGGCTCAAACACGGTATCTCCAGGTAACAATTCTTCTGGAGAAAACACTGCAATCCCTCAAACTCCCAGTTCTGCTGGAGAAAGCAACTCAGAAGTTGACTCCAGCGGTGGGGTCATTCCAGACAGAAATCGTCCAGTAGCAGAGGATTCAGACGGTTTAGCTGACGATGCTAACCCAGAAGACCTAGCACCAGCAGATGAATCTCCAGGATTAGTACCTCCTGATGGTGGACTCGAAGCTACGCCAGGTTCTCAACCTGGAAGTGATTCTGGATTTGCCAACAGTGCGTCCTCTGAGGATCGAGAACTTTCGTTGAGTGAAGCCCAGGTTCATCTGAGCCGTCTCGAACAGCAAACAGGCATCAAGCCTGCTCTCATCTACGCTATCTTCACCCCCAATCCCACCGCAGCGACCTTAGATGAAGACGCGTCCCAAGAATCCATCGACTTGAATGAATCTAGTCAGAACAACTCCGACCAGCTCGAACTCCTGCTCGTTACGGCTAGCGATAGCGTCATCCGCATTCCTGTCGTCGGTACTCAGCGGGCTGATGTTCTGCGCAGCGTGCGACGCTTCCGTAATACCTTATTTACAGAAAATACCGATGCCTTTTCTCCAGATATGCAAGCCGATCATCACGAGTGGGCTGAGCAGTTTTATCAGTGGCTGATCGAACCTCTTGAGCAAGAGTTGGAAAACCGCGAAATTGACACGATCGCCTTTTTACTCGATGAAGGGCTGCGATCGCTCCCTCTAGCAGCCCTCTACGATGGAGAGCAGTATCTGGTTGAACGCTTCAGCATCGGACTGATGCCCAGTCTCACACTCACAAGCATGGAATATGTCAACATCAACAACGCCAATGTGTTGGCGATGGGTGCATCTACCTTCACCCAGTCGGATCAAGACCCCCTGCCTGCCACCGAAGTGGAAACCGCCATCATTACCGATACCCTCTGGGATGGTGAAGCGTTTATGAATGAGGCTTTTAGCCGATTCAACCTGCAACAGCAGCGTCAGGAAACGCCCTTTGGCATTGTTCACCTCGCAACCCACGCCAGCTTCCAACGCAATCAATCGGAAGAAGCCTACATTCAACTCTGGGGAGAAGAGCGACTCCGGCTCAGCGAAATCCGACAGCTCGACTGGCACGACCCTGTTGTTGAACTTGTCGTGCTCAGCGCTTGTGAAACAGCGGTTGGCGATGAAAATACAGAACTCGGCTTTGCTGGATTCTCAGCCCTAGCGGGTGTCAAGTCCACCCTTGCTAGTCTCTGGACGGTTGACGATGCAGGAACGCTTGGACTGATGGCAGAGTTCTATCAGCAACTTAGCTCAGCCCCTATTAAGGCAGAAGCTCTTAGACAAGCACAACTCGCCATGCTATACGGTGAAGTCTCGATTCAAGATGGCAATCTTGTTTGGACAGGAGGCGATCGCTCTCTCCCTCCAGATCAAAACTTCCCTGACGGGATGCAACTCACTCATCCCTCCTTCTGGGCTGGCTTTACTATGGTTGGAAGCCCTTGGTAGCAGAATCAAATGTTTGTGCTTTTCTAGGGCGTGTCATCAATTAAGCCAGGTGACCGTCACAGCCAGATAGACGCCCCTAAAAAACTCTCGGCTAGCTTATCGTAGCGGGTGGCGATCGCCAATGCTGTTGTCAGATTGGCAAAGAAGGTTTCAATTAGATGCCGCGCTTTGTACCCCTCTTGGTCATACTCGCGGGGCTCCTGACGGTTACATCTCGACGGAATGACGGGGGTGATGCCTTGCTGCTGGCATCGTGGGGCGGGTAGCGACAATCAATGGAACCCGCATCCCAAGTCAAACCCCAGAGCATCCTCGCCGTCATTGGCGAGTTCGCGTACATGGCCCATGCTGGCTTTGATAATCCAGCTGGAACCCAAGATTTGTCCCAGCTTCTTGAGCTTACCGGGACTTTCAATCAGCAGCAAGTTTGGCATAGTCACCTCATCTTGACCCTCAATCTTAACAGTACATTTGAACGCAGAAAAGACTTCGGCAGCTTCTCCCCGTGAAACCCTATCCGTTTGAATCGATACCCATCAGGTGCTCTATTCGTTGGAGTTTGATCTGTGACCAGGTCACCCGCTGCTTGATGAACTCCATCTCCCGGTACTGCCAAAGCCCCAGCCCCAGCAAGCTCACGGTCAGCAGAGCCGCAATACCCGCCCTACAGCTCCATCTCAGGCTGCTTTTTGCTGGGCTCAGGTTTATCGACGGGCGATTGGAATCCCCAGTCGATAAACTCGTCAGCGTTGTCCCCAAGGCTTGGGTCGTCTGCTGAATAGTCGTCGTAGCCTGCTTGATCTGAGCCAGCTCCGTCCCAATCGGGGTGTCGGGTGCCCATCTGCTCAAGGACGAGAGCGCTGTTTCGATTTGCTGCTGCAAGCCCAGCAGTTGCCCGTCGAATCCGTTCAAGTAGTGAATGAGCCTGCTGTAGTGTTGGGCTGAGCGCTGCTGTTCTTCCACTTGCTGGCTCAGCAGCTCTAGCAGCTGTAAATTCGTCTGAGTCCATTGTTCTACTTTCTCCTCTAATCGGGCATTGCCTCGGGGAGGAAAAAGGGGATCGCGGCGGTCAATGTCTATTTGGGCAGCTAGAGATCACCCACTCAGTCGATATATTCAAAACAACTTCAATCAGCAGTAAGTAGGCAGTTTGAATTAAATGTAAGATAGTGAGGTAGCCCGAGATAAGTCCTATGCCCGCCCCATTGCGCATCAGTTTAACCGAGGAGGAAGCGCGTACCCTAAGCGAGTTGCGGGAAGCCC
>JBARXP010000259.1:0-8680 GCA_049647405.1 Elainellaceae cyanobacterium
CACCCCTCACAAATCATTTAGGATCGCTATATAAGTCAAAAGATCATCAGGTCAAAAAAACCTATAAAAAGAGGCGGGTATTAACCGCCTCTGCTCTAACCTAATTCAGTTGGCTCATTGAAATTGAGTGAGTAGACTCAACATCCTCCACAGATTGCTCGAAAATTCAACTCATATTGAAGCATTGAACATTCAGACCGTGAAATTAGCCAACACCTGGAAAATGATCAATTTGGGCATAGCCGCTAAAGACAAGCTCTTTACCCTGAGTTTCTAGTCGGTTAATCCGCATCAGCACTCCATCGAGATCAAATCGATCGAGGTCAACCATATCGTTGAGAATTGCGGCAAAAGTCTCCGTCAGGAGCTTTGAAAGATACTGGTATGACTCTTCTACTCCTTCGGACTCGAAGACAGCATCAGAGAACAGAATTCTCCGTCGCTTCTCAACCGCCAAGGTCGCCGTTAAGCGAATCGGCACATTATCTTGGTTTGGCAAATCTGTAAGAGCACAGATTTTAACCTTGTTGTCCTGCAAAAGCTGAACCTCGACCTCTTTGAACGAAACGGGTTCTCCTCCCGAAAGATTCAACAGGGCTTCAGACTCAACTTTCTCCAATTTCTTTTTGACCAGCTCAGCCTCAAATGCAGTATTGATAGCCTTCTCAGTCAATATGACCTTCGCTACAGCCTGGGTAGGCTGCCGAAGACGGAGCTTTCCTCCCATCAGAGCCGATACATCAATTGCTACTGCATCTGTCTCGAACGACATCTCCTTGACCTCAAATTGACGCCGAATGACGAGATCTCGCCCATTCATCTTGAAACTATCGATGCTTCCTTGCAGTAGCTTACTCGATGGGTTACATCGAACGGCTACATCAACATCTCCACTTTTCGAAAACAGGTGGCGAATCGACTGACTTGCTACAGAATTAAGCATTTTCTCTCCCCAGTCGCCCGTAGATTTGTTTGCCAGTCCGGTAAAGCCTCCGAGCATAGATATACGGATGTGAGTGGTTCTTGCTTACTTGTAACAAAATATTAACGCAAACGGCAACACAAATGCTCTTATATTTAATATAGGTAAAAATTATTTGACTCTTGTAAACAATGCTTGCCTTTTTTGACCATGCATGTAATGAGGCTTTGTTTTGAGGGCTAGATTGTGCGTGCAATGACCAGTCTGGCTGCAACCACCCAGGCTCACGGTAAATAGTGAACGGTAAATATTGCACGGCAAATCATGTGTGGGTGAGTATGTAGAATCGTTCAGCCGATCTACCTTAACGATCGGAGACAGACCAGCCACAGACAAACAGAATTGCGTATGGGTTTGAGCATCAACCATTGAAATTACTGAACTTGTACCTATACAACGAAAATCGCAGCAGGAACGAGAGCCTGTTAGTGTCGCAGAAAAAGCTCCCTCCCCAGCTAGGGAAGGAGCTTTTTCTGCAGTTGTCAAGAGTAGGCAAGTTTTGAGTAGGTAAACCTAAATAAATGATGCCGTAGGGTGATGTTAGGCGTAGCCGTAACGCACCACCCTATAAGGCCTTGATGCGTTACGCTGTCGCTAACTACAAATAATTAAGATCACCGACTTAGTGCCGTTGCACAACCCTCAAATGACCGGAAGCAACTGTGTGAATGTGAATGTGTGCTCCCTGGCAGGGGGTACACACCGTTCGCTTTAGTTCTGACCACATGCTTAGATGCATCTTGCTCAAATGCATCTTGCTCAAATGCATCTAAGCAGTTGACGAACATATGACGTGCTTTAAGCAGGCATGAGATGAAGCAACACTCTATGAATCAAGACTCTATGAAGCAATGAACTCATTCCATTTCTGAACGAGGTAGGTGTTCTCCGTCATGGTAGAGTTCCAGCAGACAATGTTGCCAAAGCGCTCTTCGAACGAGCCGCCATCACGCTTTGCACCTGTCTTTGCCAACGTTGTTCCAAACGGATCAATGATATCTTCAGGGGCTTCTTTGCCTTCGTACCAGTAAGCCCACTCTGCCTCAGACATATACTTCTTAGCGTTTTCAGGAGAAGCACTGTAGTAGCCCTGACGGCCTAAGAACGCACCAACCCATCCTTCTAGCATCCAGTTGATGTATTCGTAGGCGGCGTCGAGCTTCACTCCTTCCAGATTTTTCGATAGGCCAATGCCTCCGCCCCAGCCTCGATAGCCTTCTTTCAGAGGCGCGTAGACACACTCAATGTTCTTAGACTGGACTGCGGTCACGGCAGGCGACCACATAGACTGAAGCACGACTTCTCCAGAGGTCATCAAGTTCACCGACTCATCGAACGTCTTCCAGAAGGCGCGGAACTGCCCAGCTTGCTTCTGTTCTTTGAGAATTTCAGTGATCTGATCAATTTCTTCTTTCGTCATGTCGCCTTTGTCGACAAAGGTCATGAGTCCCAGAGCTTCTGCGACCATGGCTGCGTCCATAATCCCGATTTGGGGAATATCGAGGATAGATGTTTTGCCTCGAAACTCTTCGTTAAACAACTCGCCCCAGCTTTCAATGGTGCGACCCACTAGATCGGGGCGATACCCTAATGTATCTGCGTTGTACTGGAACGGAATCATCGTGGCGTAGTCAGTCGGCGCGTCGGAGAATTCGGAGGAATCTGCCCCGGTTAAATACTGCACCTTATAAGGAGCGGTTCCCTGGGACTGCTCAACGGGCATACCGTCAAATTCACCCGTGCGGAAGAAGGAAACAATCTTGTCGTAATCAGTAACTCGGCTGATATCAATGGGCATCAGATTGCCAGAGGGAACGACCAATGGCAGGCTAAAGTATTCCCCATCAAAAATGTCGTATTGATCAGGCTGGGTAATTGCAATCTGGTTATTTTCTTCGGTGCTCAAGGCTCGCATTTCTAGCTTAAATCCGAGGTCTTCTTGAGCTTTATCGCGAATTTCATTGATTTGAGAAACTCCCGTTCCGATCAGGCTGAGGGTGACATCCTTAACCGAATCGGTGATAACTTCTGGCCCTGAAGCAGGGTTATTGGGTGTTCCTTCAGGAGCCGCACAGCGAGTTGTTGCGAGAAATGCTCCCGCAGCAAGACCAGTTCGAAGTACATTACGTCGTGAAATATTAGCCATAAATCATTCCAAGTGGGTATATCAGCGATTGGATTTTAGCTGTGAAATTTAGTGTTACTTTCGACCAGCTCTATCTTTGAAAGAACTCTATCTTTGAAAAAAATAGTGTCTAGTCAAATCCTCAATTGAATGAGCTTAAATCTCTGCTTGCTTTCTAGGATGTGACAAAAAGACATTAAGTCAAGCCAATTCATGAGTCAAGCCAATTCAATTGAAGATTTTAACTTACAACAAGAATAAACTTTCGGGAGCGCAAAATCACAAAAAACTGGTGAATAACGGTTGGAAAAAACGGATGCGTTGGATTAATGTGCCAGAAATATACTGTCTTTTGCCAACCATTCCACCATGACAACTTGCCCTTCATTGAAAGGTTGATTCATCCAATCTGTTGTGCGCACTTTGTAGAGCATCTCTTTGCCTGATTTTTCGAGGGCTAGAGAAACGCGAGTGACATATCCGGTAAATTCAATGGCGGTAATTCGGGCTGAGAGTTGATTGGTGGGAAGGTCGGGCGAAGCTGAATCAGCGTCGTCGAGCGATCGCACCTTCAAACAATCGGCTCGCACACAGCAGGCCGCGTCTATGCCCGTTTGGCCTGACTCTCCACGACAGTAGATTTTGCCGAGGCGATCGCACTCAATCTGAATTAGGCATCCGGCCTTATCTTCGACGGCACTGGCTACATGACCCTCAAAGATATTGTTGTCGCCCGTGAACTGCGCCACAAACTTAGAAATCGGGTGCGTAAAAATTTCCTGGGGCGTACCGACCTGGTCGATGCGTCCGTGATCCATCACCACAATTTGGTCGGCCAAGGCATAGGCTTCATCTTGGTTGTGGGTGACTTGGATAAAGGTCATGCCAAACTGCTTTTGGAGTTTACGCAATTCTCCTCGCGTCTTTACTCGCAGCGTTTCGTCCAAAGCGCTGAGCGGTTCGTCGAGCAGCAACACCTGAGGCCGAGTCACCAATGCCCGCGCTAATGCAACCCGCTGCTGCTGTCCGCCGCTGAGCATACTGGGCTTGCGAGTCGCAAACTTGCCCAGCCCAACGATATCCAGCATTTCCTCAACTCGCTGGCGGCGCTCAGCTTCAGGCACGTGAGCCATGCGTAGGCCAAACTCGACATTTTGCCACACCGTTTTATGGGGAAACAGCGCATAATTTTGAAACATCATCGCGGTGTTTCGCTTTGCAGGAGGCAGATTATTAATCCGCAGATCGCCAATCCAGATGTCGCCTTTTGTGATGTCTTCATGACCTGCAATCATCCGCATGGTGGTCGTTTTGCCGCAGCCACTCGGCCCCAGCAAACAGCAATATGACCCTGCCGGAATAGACAGCGTGATATTCTCCACTGCGATAACGGGGCCGTATTTTTTGGTAACAGAGTTGAGAACGACACCTTCTACTTCGCTCTCTGACATCGCACTGCCAGAAATCGCACTGTCAGCAACCAACTCTTCAGAATCTGTTTTTTGGGTATCTTGCATGATAAATATTTTTCATGACAAATGCGCTTGCGGAATCGAAACTTGGAGTGAAGCCTGACGTAGCAGATGACGCTTCGTCTGAAGTTTCCTGTCAAGAAAAGTAATGCTCTCTGTTTAGGGAGCTATATATTGGTCTTATTCAAAGATGTAAAGCAGGAGTTCACTGTATTAAACGATACAGTTCGCCGCTGAGCGATCGCCATCCATGCCCCGGATGCGCCCCTGTGAGATATGGAAGCAGAAAAACATGACTGAGTTGAGGCGACTCTCCTCTAAGAGAGGCTCCTGTCAAGTTAGGATAGGGTGCGTTCTGCGATCGCGCATCTACGCCTTCTCCTAATAGTCAGCATTAAGTTACCAGCATCAAGAAAGCAGGGATTTTCTCATGAGTGAGTCTTCGTCGAAAGTTGTATTTATTTGTGGTTCTGCCCTGCGAGGCCAGCCCGACCACCAAAATCTTCAGTCAGCGACCTTTGTTTGCGAAGCCCAGACGGCTGCCAAATATCGCCTCCATGCGGTCAAAGACGGCTGGCATCCCGGCATTTACGCCACTGATACCGACGGTATTTCAATTCCTGGCGAACTTTACGAAATGACCGCCGAGCAATATGACTATCTAAAAAATAATGAGCCGCCGCACATGTATCCCGAAGAGGTGGAACTGGTCGATGGCGGAGTGGCGATCGCCTTCTTGTATCCCCAAGAGCTGATCGAGCAGCATGGCTGGCCTGACATTTCTCATCATGGGGGATGGGCAGCGTATAAGGCGGAGCAGTAGAGCGTGTAGTTCGGTGGGGCGATCGCCTCACGAGCCATGACAATCAACGAATCAACGACCTAGTTTACCCAGACATCGGGTCACATGACTCCGGTTGTTTTCCACCATCGCGTCTTGAAATCGGCTCTTGAGATCAATCGAGCGCACCTGCCTTGTAATAACAGAGCCGTGAATGTTGAATCCTGAAAGATTCAACATCATGGATAACTTCGTAACGTTGACGTGGAAGTGTAGTACTCCAGGCTAAATACCCTTTTCTCTAAATTTGTGCAGTTGACAGCATAAATTTGCGATTTGCGCTGACTCTTGTTTTACGGATCGTGAACCCTGCACGAAAAGACTACTTCCCTCCGTAATCTTCAGTACGCTCCACATCAGTTGAAGATTACTAAGGTACTTTCTCTGAAGTGTTATCGATTGAAAAGACCGTAGGATAACCTTTGAACAGAATAATAAAGAGTTTTATCCCAGGAGACCTCTCAGAGAGATATCTCGAACTTCTAGCTCAGACTACTTTTTGTAGTCTACCTGGCCATTGACCTCAGTTGTTTTTACCCTCTTTTTAAGAAAGTGTTTTGATGTTCTGCTAGTTTATTGAACAGCTTTCTTGGACACATTATGCAGATAGCTCGACTCCCTGATGACGAGTCAGTTAGATTGAAGACTCTTTGCGAGTATCACGTTTTAGATACCGACCCCGAAATTGGATTTGATGATCTAGTCTGTTTAGCTAGCCATCTTTGTGACACCCCAGTCTCTCTCATCAGTCTGATTGATGCAGAGCGGCAATGGTTTAAATCGAAGGTGGGATTAGAAATCGCCAGCACCCCTCGTGACATTGCGTTTTGTAGCCACACAATTTTGCAGTCTGAGCCGTTGGTCGTACCAGACACACACGTTGACGATCGCTTTGCTGATAATCCTTTAGTCGTTCATGCGCCTTACATTCGGTTTTATGCTGGGGTGCCGCTAATTGCGTCTCATGGTCACAAAATTGGAACCCTTTGCGTCATTGACCTTGTTCCTCGTCAACTGCTCCCAAGTCAGATCGAGGCTTTGCAAGCACTTGGCCGTCAAGTCGTCGCTCAGCTAGAGCTACGAAAAAAACTGCAAGAGACAGAGCATCTTGTTCAAGAAGCCCAACATCAAAAGTCGATTCTCCGCGAAAGTGAAGAACGATTTCGCACAATCGCCAATAGTGCGCCTGTCCTGATTTGGGTGGATGATCCAGACCGACAAGCGGTGTTCTACAACCAAACTTGGCTGAAGTTTACAGGGCGATCGCTCGAACAAGAGCTGAGAGAAGGGTGGAAACACGGTTTGCATCCAGACGACCGACGCCATTGGGATGAGCAGTACAATGCTGCATTTGAAGCTCGAATCCCATACACCATTGAATATCGCTTGAGACACGCTGATGGCGAGTATCGATGGGTGCAAGAAAAAGGAGTGCCGCGATTTCTGAATGACCGAATCTTTGCTGGCTTTACCGGATCTTGTGTCGATATTACTGACCACAAAACCAAAGAGCAAGGGCATCAATTTCTGCAAAGCCTCACCAATGCTATTGTTAGCTCCTCAGATTTTCATTCTGCCTTAGGGGTAGCCCTGCAAAAAGTCTGTGAAGCAACGCAATGGGAGTTTGGCGAAGCGTGGATACCGAGTGCAGATAAGACTGTTATGGAATGCAGTCCAGCCTGGTATAGCAAAGCAGCGCATTTGGCAGACTTCCGAAAAGCAAGTGAAACCTTTACGTTTCCCCCTGGTTTTGGCATTCCTGGTCGTGTTTGGTGTTCTAAACAAACCGAATGGCATCAAGATGTTTCAAAAGAGTCTACGACGACCTATCTGCGAGCACAACTTGCCCTAGATGCCGGACTCAAGGCTACGTTAGGCATTCCACTTCTGGCAAACAATGAGGTCATCACTGTTCTCGTCTTTTATATGTTTGAAGCCCGCCAAGAAGATCAGCGTTTAATCGATCTGATTGCAGCCTCAACCGAGCTTGGGTTTTTCATTCAGCGCAAACAAGCCGAGGAAGAAGTTCGAACGCTGTTAGCCCAAGAGAGAGAATTGAATCAATTTAAGTCTAACTTCATCGCCAATGTCTCTCACGAACTGCGAACTCCATTAACTGCTGTGATAGGGCTTTCGAGTGTGCTTCTAGAGCAATATTATGGCTCGATTAATGATAAGCAAGAGCAGTATCTAGCTTTAATTCACAGCAGCGGCCAGCATCTGCTAAACCTAATTAATGATTTGCTAGACCTGGCTAAAATTGAAGCGGGTAGGCAAGAACTGAATAAAGAGCACGTTGATGTGGCTGAGCTATGTCAGAGTGCCATCCAAATGATGGAATCTCAAGCAACGGCAAAACAACAAACGTTCTCTCTAGCTCTACCTATAGCCATAGAATCAATTGAAGTAGACCGACAGCGAATTTTTCAAGTTTTGCTCAATTTCTTATCGAACGCAGTCAAGTTTTCTTCTGAAGGAGGAAGCATTACGTTAACCAGTCGTCTCGCATCTGGACGCGAGTTAGAAGCGATCGCCTTACCCGCAGAAGAGGCCAATCAATCGCTTTGCAGAGTCCTGCCAACTGATCCTTTTCTAGTCATTGAAGTCAGTGATACAGGTGAAGGAATTCCGTCTGAAAAACAGCACTTGCTATTCCAAACCTTTCAGCAGATCGATCGCTCTAATTCTTCTCAGCTCACCGGGTCTGGTCTAGGACTAGCTTTAACCAAACAACTAGCAGAATTGCATGGAGGGCGCGTTTCTTTTTCGTCAACGGCAGGAGTCGGCAGCACTTTTTCTGTTTGGCTACCCATACAAAATCATGAGACTCCTATCGTTCTTCATGACCTTAAAAGCCTTGCCTCAGCAACAACAGACTCACAATCAGAGCCATGAGAATGACAAGGTCAAGTAGCAGAAACAACTAAACGAGAACCCGTGAGGCAGAGAGAGTTTGGTCAGTCAACCCAGAGGGAGAGACTTCACGTTATCGATCTAGGGAAGCGTTACACTAGCGATCGGTTCGTATTCTGTGGCGTGACAATGCTTAATATTCCTCAACTGCTTGCCGATGAGCTGTCCCTGACGCTGTTTCAGGTGCAGAGCGCCTTGGAGCTGTTTGCCGAAGGTGCGACAATTCCTTTCATCTCCCGCTATCGAAAAGAGCGCACCGGAGAAATGAACGAGGTGCAGTTGCGAGATCTGAGCGATCGCCACAGCTACCTGACAGAACTCGTAGACCGCAAGCAGGCCATTCTCAA
>JBARXP010000260.1:0-7669 GCA_049647405.1 Elainellaceae cyanobacterium
TTCCATACCGCTTATCTTCAGACCCCAGTATAGCCTTCCCTCCCAGAGGTGCTGATAACATCAAGGGAGTTTAACGAAATTGGGGTTGTGCGATCGCCCTAAACTCAATAATAGTCAAGTCTTAAACATGACGATCAGAAGTATGATGTCAGCCCAGACTCAGATCTAAAACTTAAGACAAGCGCACTCAACAACAATTGCACCGAAATTGCACTGATATATCGGCTGAACATATATCGGCTGACATATCAGAGTTCAGATTCCAGGAATCTCCAGTCTCAGAAGCAATGGCCTGTATTCTCATTAGAAATTATCGTTCAACCCCTTCTATCAGAAATGGCCGACCGATAAATCTCGTCATGAGATTGGTGGACTATTGTTACTTGACTATTTGTTTATACATGCCCGTGTAAGGATCTCAGGCATCTTTGAAAAACTGCTTTAGAAGGATCTGCAAAGAGCTGGCTGAAGAAACATCTTCTAGGGAGACCTGCCGCCAGCAATGCATTGACCCCACGTTCAAGTCATGTGAATCTGAACACGCTTTGAGATTAAGCTTTTAGACGGTCTCCTCGCTGAAGATTTTCCACTTGCGATAATCTCACCCATGAGAATGACCAGCGAGAATGGATGAAGCACGGGTCGCGGCAATGTCGGCGGCGATGTTGGCGGCGATGGCGGCGGCGATGGCGGCGGCGATGCTGTCTTTCCAAAAGCTTTACTGCCTAGTGGTGCAGAAAACTTTTTTCAGTTATTTTCAATCAAACGCACTACTGCTTAAACTTCTGTATCCCCTTTGAAAATTTAACGATTCTCAATGATATTTCGTGTTGAGAATAACGATTCTATTAGGGTTCAGGAGTTTTCGGCACCACTAAGGCTTGAGTGTTTGATATCAGGTTTAACCTCTAGTCTGCACATCCAGGGCAAGCATTTACTCCTCTCACTTCTACTTCTCACAAGTTCTGTACGAGTTCTGCCTCCACTCTCACAACCATGGCTATCACCGGACATTTAGCTGAGTTTTCCTTGTCAGAAATTTTTCAGTTCCTCGCACAGGGAAACAAGACCGGGCTGCTGACCGTCATGCCTGAGTCACGGTCTCATAAACCTTCTAAAGAACACTACATTTGGTTTCGGCAAGGGCATGTCGTCGCTGCCGCAAATCGCTCAGACTATCGAGGGCTGACTCGCTTAATTTGCCAGCGCGGATGGCTGAGCGATCGCGCAGCGTTGCGGCTTGTGCAGTGCTGTCCCTCTGATAAGCCATTGGGAGTTAGCCTCAAGACCCATGGCATTGTCAATGCGAGCCAGCTCAAGCTTCTGTTTTATATTCAGGTGATGCGCCAGGTATGTGCCCTGTTTGCGCTGCCCGATGCCCGATTTCACTTCGATAACAAAGCACAGATTCCCTACCAAGAACTCACCGGGCTGCACGCCACAGCTCAAGAAGTGACCCTAGCCGGATTGAGGGTTTTAAAAAATTGGGCGGCGCTTAAAGATAAGCTGCCTGATGCAGCCTCAGCCCTAGTCAATGTTGTAGAGGGCAAACCCGCCATCAAGCTCAGCTCAACCGAATGGCAGGTGTGGAAGTTAACCGATGGTCACACGTCATTGAGGGCGATCGCCTCTCAACTCAGCCTTCCTATCGACAAACTACAGCAAGTTGCCTTTCGACTGATTGTTGCGGGGCTAGTCGATGAGCTGCCAACCTGGGGACAATCTCTCAACGCAGCATCTCATACCACTCAAGAGACGACCCCTATTTCGTCGTTCCCAATGGAACATGTAAACAAATCCCACGAGCTAAGTCCCTCGTTTTTCCAGAATCTCGTCAATTTTCTCAAAGGCCATGGGGTAGAGAAACACGAGCCGTTATAAAGCACGCGTACCCCCTCTTGAAACCCAGTAAAGATCTAGTCAAAGCCCCGTCAAAGCTTAATGTAAAACCGATCAAACATAGCGCTGATGCATTTTACATGGAGAAAAAAGAGCATGGAGAAAAAGGGAGCATGTCACTTTTGTCGCCCTCACCCTAAATCCCTCTCCCAGCGGAGAGGGACTTTGAACCTTTTGCTCCCCTTCTCCCACTTGGGAGAAGGGGCTGGGGAATGAGGGGATTTCAAGATAGTTGCACACCTGACATGCTCCCGGAGAAAAAAGAGGACAGTATTTTGCATCGTTATTCTGCATCGTTTGCTCAAATTTCCCTCTTTTTAGCCGCTTGATTCAGTCTTGATTCAGTTAAGTTAAATGAAGTAAGGGTTGCTGCATACAAAATTATTCCTGCAAGTTCTGGCTATTTGGGAATTCTCAATGACATAGGCAGAACTTACGCAGTTTGTTGAAATGGTGGGCGCGACGCGCCCACCATTTCAACGAGTTTATTCTGGCTTAGGCGAGTTGTGCGTGAGTTCTGATAGGACAAGATAGGACAAATGTCTCAGCATAGATATTTTGTAAAGTCTTGTCTGTACGTCATCATTACTAGGATTAGTAGTCTTGGCACCCTTGAGCACGAATAGCGAGTAGGAAAAAGCGATGAGCGTAGTGCTTGATCATAGCGATCGCCACCAGTCGTTGAGCATTGTGTCGTTGATTCCCAGCGCGACAGAGATTGTTGCCGCGCTAGGGTTTTCAGATTGGTTGACGGGGCGATCGCACGAGTGCGATTTTCCGCCATCGGTGCGATCGTTGCCTGTGTGTACTCAGCCTAAATTTGACCCCGAGGGGTCTAGCGCCGAGACTCACGATCGCGTCAGTCAGCTTTTGCAGTCGGCTCTGAGCGTTTATCGAGTCGAGGCCGAAACGCTCCAGCAGGTCAAGCCAACGCACATTTTGACTCAGGCCCAATGTGAGGTCTGTGCAGTCAGCCTTGGCGAGGTCGAGCAGGCCGTTGCCGACTGGGTGCAATCACCTGCTCCCCAGGTGATTTCGCTTCAGCCTAATACCTTAGACGACGTGTGGAGCGATATTTATCGTGTTGCTGAGGCTCTAGGGATTAATGGTGATCCTCTCGTTGCGATGTTAAAACACCGCGTATCAGACTGCATGGCAACGGTGCAGCAGCATATCCAGCAGCAGGCGATCGCCCCTCCAACCGTCGCCTGTATTGAATGGATTGAGCCGCTAATGGCCGCAGGCAACTGGATACCAGAACTGGTGCGGATGGCCGGGGGCACCTCTTGTTTTGGGCAGGTAGGCCAACATTCTGACTGGATTACCTGGGACGATTTACGGCAGGCAAACCCCGATATTATCGTGATCATGCCCTGTGGCTATGACCTAGCCAAAACTCGGGCTGAGCTATCTCCGTTGACGCAGCATCCAGACTGGCGATCGCTTAAGGCCGTGCAGCAACGACGGGTCTACATTACCGACGGAAACCAATATTTCAACCGACCGGGGCCGCGTCTGGTTGACTCCTTAGAGGTGTTAGCGGAGCTGTTTTATCCACAGCATATCGATTTTGGCTATGAGGGCAGTGGCTGGGAGCAAATTATCGTCTAACGTTATGCTCCTACCTAACTCCCGGTCTTGAAACCTTGAGCTGACCCTAAGATTACCCACATCCCCCGGAGTAGGATGTTAGCCTAAAACAGATAAGCGTATCTACACTAGTGATTTTTAAGGAGACGCACCTGTGGTTGCACCCCCAGAACTGTCGCGCGGACAGTCGAGCCATTCTGAAACAGGGCAAGATCGAGTCGCGGTTTTGCTGATGGGCTATGGCGAAGTTGAAAGCTACGACGATTTCGCAAACTATAACGAGCAAGCGCTCAACCTTTTAACAGCGAAGTTTGCTCCCGTGCCCACATGGGTTTATCCGCCAATGGCGAAGCTGTTAGCTGCCTTTGACCTGCATGAGTGGAGTCACCAGCACGGCAATTTCATTTCCCCCCACAATGCCATCTTCGAACAGCAGCGCGAGGGCATTGAGCATAGCCTCCAAGAAAAGTGGGGCGATCGCGTCAAAGTCTTCAAGGCATTTAACTTTTGTGCTCCCTACCTGCCTGATCAGGTTCTAGAAGAAATTAAGCAGCAAGGGTTTGACAAGCTGCTGATTTATCCTTTGTTGGTTGTCGATTCGATTTTTACCAGTGGCATTGCCATTGAGCAGGTTAATAGCGCCTTAGCTCAGATGAGCAGCGCTGACCACCACTGGGTCAAAGGAATGCGCTACATTCCATCGTTTTTTGATCAGCCTCAATATATTGAGCTGATGGCTGAAATGGTGGAAGAACGCATCACCCGCGATCTGCTAGCGGCTCACCTACCATCCCAGGTCGGCATCGTGCTGATGAATCACGGCTGTCCCCATGAGGCGAAGGGCTTCACCTCTGGCATTACAGAAAGTCAGATTCTCTACGATAAAGTGCGCGATCGCCTTATTTACAAGTATCCGCTCATTTCTGTGGGCTGGCTTAACCACCAAACTCCCATGATTAAGTGGACGCAGCCCAATGCAGAGCTGGCCGCCAAAAATCTCATGGAGCTAGGAGCCACATCAATCGTCTTCATGCCGATCGGCTTTGCGACCGAAAACCATGAGACCTTACTCGATGTTGAACACATCATGGAAACGCTGCGGCGCAAGCGTCCTGATGTGACCTACGTGCAAATGCCCTGTGCCAATGACCACCCACGGTTCCTCCAGATGGTCGCAGACTGGGCAAATGATCACATTGCCGAGCTGTTTGCTGAGCAAGCTCTCTCGGTCAATCCAGATTTGGCCGTTCGTCAGGCCGCTCAATATGCCCACAGTCACGATCATCACGGGCACGATCATGGGCACGATCATGGCCATGGGCACAGTCATGGCCACAGTCATTAGCAACATCACAGCCACTAGAACCTAGTTTCAAAGTGAAATAACCTAGTTTCGAAGTGAAATATGAAACGGCGCGGCAGCGACGGGTTTATCCCATCGCTGCCGCGTTCGGTTGTTTAGCACCAGCTACCCGTAGTCGCTGGTATTCAAGTCGGGTCAATGTTGACAAAACGGGGCGATCGCCCAATTGATTGCTCACCCCATTTCTTGCCCAAATATTCATCGAGCAAGAAATCGTTATATCTCAACTTAAGGATTCCAGAGTATTTGGGCATTCATTGCGGCCCAGACTTCACTCGGCATTAACTTCCTCACACGCTCCCAGACAGGCTGGGTTTGGGATGACATGCCTAATTTCTGCCTCGTCAAATGCTCCCTCAGATATTCGGTAGTTGTAGCTACAAACTTGTTATAACAATCACGGCAGACTATTGCTCAAGTTTCCCTACTGTATTTCAGTCGTGTGTTCAGCTGCGATCGCCATATCGAGAAGGCAACGCTGAACGGTTCAGGTTATACGAGGAGCAAGTTGCTGTGATGTATACAGATATAGGAATATTGGCTCAGGTCGCCATTGAAGACCTGCCAGAATCGACTCAATTTTTAGAGACATTCGTAACAGAGACCTACTACTACTGGGCCTCTGTTTTCATGTTGCTTATTCACGTCGGCTTTTTGGCCTATGAAGGAGGCGCGTCTCGGGCTAAGAACGTGCTTGCCACGATGGTCAAAAACCTATTGACGCTCTCTACCGTCGGCCTCGCTTTCTTCTTCTTTGGCTGGTGGGTTTACTGGGCTTTTGCACTGTTCCCCTTCAACGGGGGCATTATCGGGCCTTGGACATCGCCAGATGTAGAAGGTGTAGCCGCAGATATCTTGCCTCTGGTGCAGGCTTCCTATCCGTGGTCTGAAGCCATGGGGCCCAACCTCGGAGATAACCTCACCGGAGTCTTCTGGTTTGCCTTCTCCCTCTTTGCGATGACCACCGCTTCTATCATGTCGGGAGCAGTCATTGAGCGGATTAAGCTAGGAGCCTACATTATTCTTGCCACCGTCTTAGGCGGATTTGCCTGGGTTGTCGCAGCCGCTTGGGGATGGAATTATTGGGGTTGGTTTACAACCAATCTGGGCTACCACGACTTTGGCTGCTCTGCCGTAGTTCACGCCTTGTCTGGGTTCTTCGCGTTAGGTGTGTTGCTCAACCTCGGGCCTCGGATTGGCAAATATGATGAGAATGGCAACCCTCGCCCCATTCTTCCGCACAACCTGCCTCTGACGATGGTTGGGTTAATGCTGATTTTTGTCGGTTTTTACGCCTTCCTAGCAGCTTGTGTCATTTACAGCCCTGGCTTCGCAAGAGAGACAACCATTTACGATACGCCGATGACGCTGGCTTCCATCGCTGTCAATACAACGCTGGCGCTGTGTATCGGCATCATTGGTTCCTACCTGGGTTCAAAGGGTGACCCCTTCTTTACCATCTCTGGAGGACTGGCTGGCATCATTTCTGTAGGGGCAGGGTTAGACCTCTATTCTCCCTTGATGGTTATTCCCATTGCCTTTGTCGGTGCATTAACCATGCCCTGGGTTGCCGTATGGATCGAAAAACTCGGAGTGGATGACGCGGTTGGAGCCGTTGCCGTTCATGGCTACTGTGGCGTGTTTGGAGCCCTTGCCGTGGGCATCATGGCCTCAGGTTATGTCCAGGGCGAAGGCTACCCGCCGATTGGCATCATCGGTCAGCTTATTCCCACGCTGATTTGTATCGGTCTGTTAGGATTCTTACCGGGTTATGGCGTCAGCTGGGTGCTGAAGCAAATGGACTTGTTGCGAGTTCCGCCTGAGGAAGAAATTGAGGGTCTTGACCTAGGCGACTTTGGTACGCCTGGATATCCCGAATATTCCATCGTCGCAGGCGAAGAGTTTCACACGGCGGCGATTAAGACACCCCAAGTGTAAGCTGGGCGATCGCCATTTCTCGCTACTCAGTAGGTAGCTATCAGTAAACGATGCTATCTGGGGGTGTGCCCCCGGTGGGAGCACACCCCGTTTGCTTTAGTTTTGACCCCACACCTGCCATCTTCTGATCACTGATTCATCAAGATTTCGTTAGGAGAACGCGTCATGAGCGCAAGCCCATTTTCAACCTACGATGAGTTTTACTCCGCCACGGGGCCGATCTATACTTTGGCTGATCGGCCAGCTCTGATTGGCATCTTGACTGTGCTTAGCGCAGGCATTTTCATCTACTTTATCTACGCCACCTACACCATGAATAAGGGCGGCGATGAAGGAGCCAGCATGAAAGGGATGCTGGGCGTTTTGTTGGCGGCTAGCGTCTTGCCCCTGGCAGATGCGGTCTACTCTCAATATATTCAGCGCAGCGATCACCGTCCCACTGCGGCTGTGCCCCAAGAGTCTGAGCCCAATGAGGAGTCTCCATCCACTGGGTTAGAACCTCTAGCTTTGCTCGGCACAATGAGCCTTGGGAGTTCTGCTTTGGGTCGGGGTCGTCGCGATGGACGACTCAAGACACGCCGCAAAGTCAAGCGAGTGTCTCGCTAATAATGCTGGTCTTCACACATTGATTTTGCTCAGGGGTAAGTTGTACTTACCCCTGCTTTTTTGGCGTTGCACAGCATGGAATGATGCTGAAATGTTCAATTCATGGATGACCTGGGGTCGGGGCATGGTAGGGGCATCGCAATGCGCATTGGTGTCAAGTTAAGGTTTCAGTCCAGATGTCAAGTGACTGAGCAGCAATACGTCGATGACGTTTGCGATTGGCTTTGACCAAGCCAAGCGACTGGTGGTATTTCACCAGGAACGGAATGAGAG
>JBARXP010000261.1:0-2290 GCA_049647405.1 Elainellaceae cyanobacterium
CAGCGAGTCTGCAAGATGTTCTCAAGGCGGTTCAGCCTGCATATGAAGCAGCGCATCCTGACAACGAGCTGGTGTACAACTTTGCATCATCTGGTTCTTTACAACAGCAAATCGAGCAGGGTGCCCCAGTGGATGTCTTTCTCTCTGCATCTCCCAAACAGATCAACGCTCTAGAAGAAAAGGGGCTGCTGTTAGAAGACACTCGTCGAGATCTGGTGAAAAACGCCATTGTTTTGGTCACCCCTCTAAATGCCCTTGATGTCACTACCTTCGATGATCTGAGTCAAGATGGGGTGACAAAATTCTCCATCGGTGAACCGGAGAGTGTTCCTGCGGGGCAATACGGTAAAGAGATTCTAGAATCACTGGGCCTTTACGATACGATTCAATCAAAAATCGTCTTTGCCAAAGATGTGCGTCAGGTGTTGTCTTATGTAGAGACGGGCAACGTCGATGCTGGGTTGGTTTATCGTACCGATGCCACCCGTTCTGACCAGGTGCAGATTGTTGCTACCGCACCAGATCAGACCCACTCCCCGATTGTGTATCCCGGCGCGGTCATTATCGACAGCCAACACCCCGATGCGGCCACAGAATTTTTAGAGTTTTTGGGAACTGAAGCGGCGATCGCCATGTTCACCGACTACGGTTTCCTGCCTGCGTCTGAATGATTCATGGTGGAGGCAAACGTTTCGCCCCTGCCTTCCACAATTCCAACATTCATCATGCCTCTCGATCTCTCTCCCCTCTGGATTTCTCTTCGCGCGGCTCTCTTGGCAACTCTTCTTGCTTTCGGCTTAGGCATTCTCGCGGCTCGCGGAATGATGACCTATCGAGGCAAAAGTCGAGGACTGATTGACGGAGTGTTTACCTTGCCGTTAGTCTTGCCTCCGACGGTTGTGGGATTTTTGCTGCTGCTCTTGCTGGGGCGAAATAGCCCAGTGGGTCAACTGCTGCGTCACGCAGACATGAATGTCATCTTTACCTGGTATGCAACCGTCATTGCAGCGACCATCGTGGCCTTTCCACTCATGTATAAAACGGCGCTGGCAGCCTTTGAGCAGATCGAAACTGACTTGCTCAACTGCGCCCGAACGTTGGGGGCATCGGAGTGGCGCATCTTTTGGCAATTGCTCTTACCCCTGGCATGGCCGGGACTCGTCGCCGGAACTATTCTTGCCTTTGCCCGCGCCCTGGGAGAATTTGGCGCAACGCTGATGGTGGCGGGCAGCATTCCTGGCAGAACGCAAACCATTCCCATTGCGATTTTTTTTGCCGCAGAGGCAGGCCGCATGGGTGAAGCAATGGCTTGGGTCGTGCTGATGGTGGCAGTTTCTCTCGGCATTATCGGCCTGATTCACTATTGGTCTCAGGCTCAAGACAGCCGCAGAACTCCAATGAACAGCGCTATGCCGCTGACTCACAAAATCTTGAACCTCATGATTCTTGGGCGTTGGTGCAGCGAATGGGAACAGGAAGCGAGCCTTTCAACAGATGATAAAAGCCTAGACATCGCGCCCCAATGTTGGTTGCGATCGCCTGCTTCCCCAGCCTCATCAGCCGTGGTGTCTCTCGTCGTCAATATCCGCAAGCGGTTGCATGGGTTTAACTTAGAAACGGCCTTCTCGACCAACGGCGCACCGATGGGCATCCTCGGCAGCTCAGGCTCAGGCAAAAGCATGACCCTCCGCTGCATCGCGGGACTCGAAACCCCCACGGAAGGACAGATTATTCTCAACAACCGCATCTTGTTTGATTCTCTCAGGGGCATCAACGTTCCCAGCCGCCAACGACGCATTGGCGTTGTGTTTCAGAACTACGCGCTGTTTCCTCACCTAAATGTGGTGCAAAACATTGCCTTCGGCTTGCAAGACTTACCCAAGGCTGAGCGATCGCCCCGCATTCGCTATTACTTAAATCTCATGCATCTAGCAGGCTTAGCGCACCGCTACCCCCATCAGCTCTCTGGCGGGCAGCAACAGCGTGTGGCTCTGGCGCGGGCGATCGCCATTTCTCCTGACGCGATTCTGCTCGACGAGCCGCTTTCTGCCCTCGACACCCACCTGCGGAGCCGCATTGAAAAGCTCTTGGCGCAAGTATTATCCACCTTTGACGGCGTCTCCTTATTTGTGACCCACAATCTCGAAGAAGTCTATCGGGTCTGCCCCAATCTCATGGTCATGGACGAAGGACGGGCGATCGCCACAGGCACAAAACACCAAATTTTTGAACGCCCCGGCCATCCCCGCGTTGCCCAAATTACAGGGTGCAAAAATTTCTCCCGTGCCGT
>JBARXP010000262.1:0-1737 GCA_049647405.1 Elainellaceae cyanobacterium
AATCATGGCTCAATGAAGAAAGTGTAGATTTGTTATACATTGTGGGTCTGGGTAGAAACAGAAAGGTCTAGGTTGGGCGATACGGGCTGCACCCAAGCCAGCCAAAGCCCCACGGCTTGACGCAAGAGGATGGGCTATGAATATTTTCGGCATCGGTCTGCCAGAAATGGCAATTATCTTTATCGTGGCGCTGCTCATCTTTGGGCCTAAAAAGCTGCCAGAGATTGGGCGCAGTTTAGGCAAGGCTCTCAAGGGCTTTCAGGATGCGTCTAACGAGTTTCAAAACGAGTTCAAAAAAGAAGCCGAACAGATTGAGAAAGCAATCAAAGAGCCGATGAAGGCGACTTTAGAACCCAAGTCACCGAAGGCTTTGTCTTCAGCCCAGAAAGCAGCTAATGCTGAAGCGCAAGAAAGTGCCGCAATAGACCCTGAAGAATCGGCCACAGAAGAATCTACAGAGCCGCAGGAATCTTCCTCAGAACCAGAAGCAGACTCTGAACCCGATGCCCATTCAGAGTCTGAGGCTGATAGCACCGAGATGGCCGATAGCACCCAGCCGACAGAAAAAGACGATGCACCCGAGGCCGAATCATCAGATGCCGTTGCTTCCTCTGATATTCCACCGACGACTGCCGCTGATGCCGCTGAAAATTCGTCAGAGCGATCGCCAGAGCAGCCTTCTGACTCAGAAGCCTCAGACAAAGCAGAACAGCCTGTGAGTTAACTACCCTTTTGTATTTCCTGCGTCATGGCAGACTTGACCGAATCGACCGAACTCGTGATCCCGCAGTTGATTGTGGGACTGGGCAATCCTGGCAAAAAATACGATCGCACCCGTCACAATGTGGGTTTTGATGCCGTTGATCTGCTCTCCAAAACTTGGAATATTCCGCTCTCTGAACAGAAGAAATATCAGGGCGAATTTGGAGAAGGCAGGACTCCCTACGGGGGCAAGGTGCGGCTATTGAAGCCCTCGACCTATATGAACCGTTCGGGTCAGTCTATTCGCTCAGTGGTGGACTGGTTTAAGGTCGAACCCGGCTCAGTCTTGATCATCTACGACGATATGGATTTGCCTGTGGGTCGCCTGCGGATGCGTCTGTCAGGCTCAGCAGGCGGACACAACGGCATGAAATCGGCGATCGCCCACCTAGGTACGCAAGAGTTTCCCCGCCTTCGCATCGGCATCGGCAACCCCAACGGAACTTCAAACAACCCTGGCGACCCGGTAATCTCTCACGTGCTGGGCAAATTTGCGCCCAAAGAAGCAGAAGCCATTAGCGAAGTCATGCAGTGGGTGCTCAGCGCCGTTGAGCTGAGCCTAAAACAGGGGTTTGAAACAGCGATGAATCGATACAATGGGCGATCGCTCGAAGTCTAGGGTCATTGTTTTTAAGGATGGAGTCGCTTTCTTGCTATGACTTCGCGGGTTGACAGCGAGGGCAGAAGTAATAGCGGCGACCTCCCGACTGTTCCTTAACAATGGGCGTGTCACACTGAAAACACGGTCGCCCCTCTCGGCTAAAGACGTAGAACCGATAGGCCGAACGAGAAAAACCCTGTGCTTTTAGCTGCTCGACCCGCTGCAAATCGGTGGTAATGCCTCCGGTGGCATAAGACTGTCGCGGCAGGGCGATCGCCCCTTGCGCCAAAGCGTGAATCTGCGGCTCAGAACAATCCGCAGGTCGCCGTTTGGGATGAACTCCCGCCACAAACAAAATTTCACTGCGCAGATAG
>JBARXP010000263.1:0-6423 GCA_049647405.1 Elainellaceae cyanobacterium
CGGCCAAAGTGATTTGGACCTTCACAACGGATGATGCCAGAATCAAATTGAAGCATCTTTATCCGCTGTTTGAAGAGGCGGCATAGTCAAACCTATCGCACTATTTTAGCTGTGTCGTACCACTACGGCATCGTTGAATTACAACCATCTACTTAGCAGTCTCATAAATCATTTAGGAACGCTATATTAAGAAATTTTTTATATTGAAATATCCTGTGCAGAACGTCTCAAAGCAAGTCATTACTTACGGGGCGTTGTCTCTTTGCATTCACACCGATAGGATTGCGTTACTCCTTTGATGAGCAATTAATCATAGTCGTAGCAGGTCTGATAGAATCTGCATAAACGATACTGGTTGCTTGGTATGCTAACTCTCGAAAGCTCAAAGCCGTCTTCAAACCTTGACCTGGGGAGAGTTTTGGTTGTAGAAGACGAAGATACGATCCGGGACACGATCGCCCTTGCTCTCTCCGATGAGGGGTACGATGTCGTCACTGCTGGAGATGGAAGTAGAGCGTTAGAAATTGCGTGTCGCACTAGCAAGGGAAATGTGCAGTCAGGCCCTTCCTTTGACTTGATCGTCTTAGATTTAATGTTGCCCTATGTTAGTGGCTTAGATTTGTGTCGCTTGATTCGACATGAAGGCAACAACGTCCCTATCTTGATTTTGAGTGCGAAGGGCAGTGAAACAGATCGCGTCGTTGGCTTAGAAGTTGGTGCAGATGACTATCTCACTAAGCCGTTTGGGATGCGAGAGCTGATTGCTCGGTGTCGAGCACTCCTACGACGCTCCAATCATGCTCGACCACAATCTCAAGAATCGGCACTCACCTTTCAGGACATTGTCCTTTATCCTCAAGAATGCAGAGTTATTGTGAGAGATGCTGAGGTCAATCTCTCTCCAAAAGAGTTTCGAATGCTAGAGCTATTTATGAGCCATCCTCGTCGAGTGTGGCCGCGAGAACAGCTCATTGAACGCGTTTGGGGCCCTGACTTTATGGGTGACAGCAAAACGGTTGATGTTCATATTCGATGGCTGAGAGAAAAGCTAGAGCGTGATCCTAGCCATCCTGAGTATTTGATCACTGTGCGTGGATTTGGTTATCGATTTGGCTAGATTGCGTTCTCTGGATGATCAACGGCATATTTTTCTCGTCTCAATTTCTCATTTCAATTTGAGTGTTCTGTGCTAAGCCAAGGCGGAGTGAAATTGTATTTTGGGAATTTTGGGATTTGTTTTGGGTCTTTCGACAGGGTTAATCTTGCTTTTTTGGCAGCGATCGCACTCTAATCGCAAGATGAAAAAGCTGCTTAAAGACCTCAGACCCGATGTTGAAAAAACCCCTTTTTCTATTGCCTCGCAGCTTTCCCTATCAATTGCCTACCAGCAGAAAATTCGGCAATCATTAGAAGCACAGTTAGTGACGTTGAAGCACATTATCAACTGCGCACCTATTGGTTTTTTGCAAGTTGATGATGAAAACCAGATGATCGTGTGTAACGCTGTAGCCCAGCGCTTGCTGTGCATGTCGCCACCTCTGACGCCTGAAGAAGAACCTCGCCTGCTCTTGGAGTGGGTTCGCTCTTACGAGCTAGACAACCTGATTGAGAAGACTCGAACCTCTCAATCGCCATGTCAGAGCGACTGGATCTTTTACCCCTACAACCCCGATCCCAGCCGATTGTCGCGACAGCGCTCCTATGCCCTTCGGGGGCATGGGTTGCCGATGCCTGACCACCAAGTTTGTATCTTTATCGAAAACCGCCAAGAAGCCGTGCAACTGATGCAGCAGCGCGATCGATGGGCGTCTGATGTGGCCCATGAGCTAAAAACACCGCTGACTTCCATTCGACTCATTGCGGAAACGCTCCAAGCCAGAATCGATAATTCATTGCAAGGTTGGGCCGAGCGACTGATTAATCAAACCACTCGCCTCAATACCCTCGTCCAGGATTTGCTGGATTTGAGTCAACTGGAGCAGGCAACATTTCAGCTAACCATTGATGAAGTCGATATGGTGAGCCTTGTTCACACCGCCTGGAGTAACCTCGAACCTCTTGTTCGCAAAAAAAATCTCAAGCTCAACTATATTGGCCCTGAGAGTGTGCCCGTTCAGATTGATGAAGCTAGGTTTTATCGAGTTTTGGTTAACCTGCTCGACAACAGCATTAAATTTAGTCCGCCGTGGGGGACTATTCTCGTTCAAATTCACACAGAAGCAGAGGCGATCGCCTCACTACAGGATACTTCGCAGTCCTCCTTCGCTGATTCTAATGACTTGTCGTTGCCGAATAATATTGAAGACTCGCCCAACAATCTTGACCCCAATGGCTCAGAAACGCCTCAAGAGCAATCGTCTTCCCAAGAGCTTGTGTATCTAGATGTGATTGATACTGGGCCTGGGTTTAATGAGCAAGACTTACCCCATGTGTTTGAGCGCTTTTATCGCTCAGATTTTTCCAGGGCTCGCCTATATCCTACAGATTCAGCGCCGATATCGACCACTAGTTCTCTTCCTTCCTCTGCCTCGAATGTCTCTGACGATTCGTCATCGTCTTCCGGCTCAGATGCTTCTGAATCTACACCGTCGGCCTCAAGACAAGGCAACAGTCAAGGCAGCGGGCTAGGACTCTCCATTGTTTATCAAATTGTCGAGGCTCATCAGGGTTCTGTGGTCGCCAGAAACCATCCAGAGACTAACGGAGCCTGGATGCAAATCCGTTTACCGCGATATTCTACTCAGTAGGATACCTATAGGATCTCTAAAAGATTTTTAACTTTGAGATGTCTGTATATCACTGCCCTGTGTATATCACCGCCCTGTTAAGTAGGCCATTGATTAAGCCATGAGCGATCGCCTCCAAAAAGTTCTGTCGCAGTGGGGAGTGGCCTCTCGTCGTGGAGCCGAGCAGATGATTCTGGAACAGCGGGTACGCATCAATGGGGCGATCGCCCAACTCGGACAAAAAGCCGACCCCGACACCGATGACATCGAAGTTGATGGCAAGCGATTAAAGCGGCGGCCTCAGTCTGTCTACTTGCTGATGCACAAGCCTTTTGGCGTTGTTTCCACCTGTGATGACCCCCAAGGCCGCAAAACGGTTTTAGATTTACTGTCAAAATCTGAACGAAGTCACCAAGGCATTCATCCTGTGGGTCGTCTCGACCTAGCCTCAACAGGAGCTTTACTCCTTACGAATGATGGAGAGATGACGTTTCGCTTAACCCATCCTCGCCACTCCCTCGCAAAGACCTATGAAGTCTGGGTTGAAGGCCGTCCATCTGCGGCAGTCATCCACCAGTGGCGGCAAGGTGTCTTATTATCAGGGAAGCAGACGCGTCCTGCTCAGGTGACGTGTCTTCGCTCCGAGATCGACCGGGCACTCCTAAGGGTTATTTTGAAAGAAGGGCGCAATCGTCAGATTCGTCGTGTCGCCGAACAGTTGGGTCACCCTGTGTTGAGCCTTCATCGTACGGCGATCGCCAAGATTAAGCTCGGAACGCTTGCGCCAGGGCAATATCGCCCCTTGACCGTCAAAGAAATACAGTCTTTGTGACAGTCTTTGCTTTTTTTGAGTAAAATTGCGCGACAATAAGTACTGCTAAGCTACCTCTAGTGACGAAAGGTTATGGGTCATGGGTCAATCCGCTACTCAGCCAACTCAAAATCAAATCGAAATCCTTGCACAAATTGGTGACTATTTGCACCAAGTGCGAGAAAAACAGCTTCTTTCCCTTGAACAGGTGGCTACCCAAACCATGATTCAGGCTCGGTTGCTGCGGGCAATCGAGACGGCTGACTTCAGCCAGCTCCCAGAACCGATTTATATCCGAGGTTTTATCAAGCGATATGCCGAATCTTTGGGGCTAGAGGGTTCTGACATTGCCAATGGTTTCCCAGTTGAGTTAAGCAGCCAAGCCATTGCCCCCACATGGCAGTCGTCTACCCAGTTGCGTCCGACTCATCTTTGGATTGCTTACACCCTGGTGATTATGGTCGCTGTGGGTGGGTTACACCAGTACTTAACTCGCTTTGCCCCGGCAGCCGATGGGCCTGACACGACAGAACAAACCGACGCCCCTGAAGACACCGCAGATACAGCCGCCGAGTCAACAGACGAATCAACTCAGGCTAGTGAAACGGCTGCCTCTCCGACCGATACACCCGCCCAGGCTGAGGTTACCCCCGATACCCCTCTGCGAGTTGAAATTCGACTGACTCAGAAGTCTTGGGTGCGCGTTGTTGTTGACGGCAAACAAGAGCTAGAGGAAGTTCTCCCCGAAGGGTCGGAGCGCTCTTGGACAGGGCAAGAACAAATCGTGATTCGGGCCGGAAATGCGGGAGGAGTCGTCGTTGCTCAAAACGGTCAAGATGAGGAAGTCATGGGAGACTCCGGTGCCGTTCGAGAATTAACGTTTGCTGCAAATTCCCAAAGCGACGCGAGCAGTACATCTCAGTAGAAATTTTCAGTAGCGATCTTCAGTAGACCATTTCTAGACAGACACAAAATATAGAGGCAAGGGGGAGAATGTCGCTGGTTTACCCTCACCGTTCGGCTGAGGCTTCGACGGTGAGTTCAGCCGAACCGCTCACGCCGAAGCCCTAAATCCTTCTCCCAGCAGGGGAGAGGGGCTTTGAATCTCTTGCTCCCCTTTTCACAACAGGGAGAAGGGGCTAGGGGATGAGGGGATTTTGAGATAGTTGCAACCCTGACATGCTCCTGAGACAAGGAGAGATTGAAACCATGATTAGGCCCTAGAAATCTAGAGATTTTTGAAAGGGTATTAGACTAATCAGAGGTTTCAAGGTATAAGAACTAATAGAAGGTGTGTCTATTTTTGACGTTTCAACCAGTTGTCAGACTTGCAGATTAAAAAGATCTGGAATGAAATCATCGTTGAAACCTACCCTAGGTCAGTGGTGAGTCATTCTTGAATCTATTTTTGAGCCTTACTCTGACTCCGTTGAGCCCCCTAGTTTAACGTCACTTTGTTTATAGGACTGTTTACATCCCCCCAAAAGTAAACGTCTGAATATGAGACTTGCTCATGGCCTCGTTCTGTTCTTATCAAAGCCCATCATGCTACTTCTATGAGCAGCATGGTCTTTGGGTTATGTATTCCAGTGGTTTTGCCTGCAATCTGCAACGTCTAGCCACTAGAGGCACCCAAAGAAAGGTCGAGGTAGTGAATAGTTTTGATACCCGATTTGCCTAATTTGAAGACTGTGCTGAGCCTGTGTGGGCAGGAACTAGACAAAACCGTTTGTGCTGCGGATCTAAATTTTGATGAAACTCGCACGCAAGTTTGTCGTCAAGGTTTCTATATCAGTTGTGTTTTACAACAGGTACTGCTTGCAATATCTGTCTCGAAATACTCGAAATAATTGTATGGTGCGGGCTTTAGCCATGACCATGCAGCCAACTTTGAGTTGGGCAATTTTGTCTGTACTTATAAATAGTCTAAATATTACGACCGTCAGAATTTAGGTCTAGACAGAGCCGCTATGAATCTTGAATCTACATTTTCATCTAGCATCACAGACGTTTCTGACAGCGATTCTGCCAGTAATTCTGACAGTGATGGCGAAGTTTTACCGTGCGACACTTTCCCACCCTCGGATGATGCCCCGGATGACGCCCCGTCGGATCTTATTCCAATTGAACCGATCTTCATCATCGAAGAGCCACCTTTTGAAGTTTTACCTGAAGAAATGATTCAGCCTAATTTACCTTGTCACGATTCTCCCGAGGGCGGAGATGGCGAGAGTGAAAGTTGGACTGATCCCATTAGTGGTACATCTATTCTTAGTACATCTATTCTTAGTACATCTATTCATCGCGGAGGAAGTTTAGACGTGAATACACAGAGTTCGGAGATGGGTCATTCTGGAGAGAACGGTGTGGAGGGTTCTGAATATTTTGCATTCGACGCAAGCACTGATTCCTCGGGCGACTTGACGGATGATTCTACAGAGGATCTTGTTGACGATGGCAGTCTCGATAGTGGAGTAGATGTTCCTGCTGATGATGCTCCAATCGAGCCTCCCTACCTGATTCCACCATTTCCTTTTCCGATTGAAGAACCGACCTGGGAAGTGATGCCCGAAACCGTCTCTTTGTTGGGCACGACTCCATCTATGGGGAATGAGCCTATGGATGTCGTTGCCGCTGGGTTTGGTGCCTTGAGCGAACCTTCGTTCTTCACGGTTGTGCCGGAAGCGAACCCTAATTTTTAGGGGCGCGATCGCCATCCGACAGTATCTTTTCAGATGGCTCAGACTTGCAAGGTGTGAAGTTGGGAGTAGAGCCCTGCTTGGTCGAGCAATGTTTGGTGGTTGCCGATTTCAACAATTCGTCCTTGCTCCATCACGACAATGCGGTCTGCATTGCGAATGGTGGAGAGGCGATGGGCGACCACAA
>JBARXP010000264.1:0-17726 GCA_049647405.1 Elainellaceae cyanobacterium
CAGAAAACGAGCCAGTCGACCTAAAAAACTCTCAAAATCTCTCGCTTAGCTGGCTCATGGTCCTGAAATAGTCCATAGTTTCTCCCTCTGACAACCGAGGGATAATTTGCCTTAGTCTAAACTCCAATCGGATGTATCCCCAGATTTTTTTATATCTGGTTGCGTTCTTGCTGGTGCTTACGCCCAGCTTTGAGCAAGCTCTGTAGCTCGCTGTTGACCTGAGAAGGAAATCAATAGGAAATCAATAGGGCACCAATGCTGTGATGTAGTGGTGTATTGCGCAATCGGGCTTGCCTTAGGAATCTTCTAAAACCTGCAAGACGACCTTGGGGGAGAGCTTGTGCTTAAACCAAACGATTTTGGCGGGCGTGTCGGCAATTTTGACCCCTGCTTTTTCTAGGTTCAACCTTTCTGAAACGGCGAGGATCAGATCATCGCGCCCTGACTGTCGCACTTGAGAAAACTTTTTCCGCAGATACTCGGGTCGCCAGTAGCCGACGATTTCTAGCAAATAGGTCTGACCATTGGGATGAACTAGGCGAAAGTCGGGGATCATGACGCTGCCCGGAATCGGCACGAGATCGACTTCGCGTTCTAGTCGCCACTCGGTTTTGTGCGATCGCCACCGATCCACAAACGACTCCTCCAACATGCTGTCGTAGGTTTTGCCTGGAGGATAGTGCGTCACCAGATCGCAGTCGGAGTCGAGGCTGAAATAGCGAATTTTGATCGTGTCGCTGTAGCGATCGCGCATGTGCAGCTCGGCTTTGAGCGACCACCGCGTTACATGGAGCAGCGCCGGAATCAGCTTGGCAATGTCAATGCCGTAGCGGGTGCTGGTTTTGAAGAGACTCGTGGGGCCATCGATGGTGATGGTAAAGCCGTGGTCGGCGTCGCCTTCGATATAGGCCATCAGCCCAAACAGCTTCAGGTAGCGAAACAGAAGCTTATATTCTCCCGGATCGTTGCGGTGCGCATTGATGATGATCTGATGGGCTTTGTAGAAAATTCCCTGAGCCTGAGACAGGTTGTAGCGGTGAATCAACGCTTCGGGTTCAGGAGCCTCAAACTCTGTGAGAATGCGGTTTTCGTTCAAATCAGCATAGAGACCCAGCTGAATCTGGCTCGTGAGGACTTCGTGACCTAGCTCGTGGCTGAGAGACTGAGCCAACCGTTCTAACGTCTGGGTGCGGGTTTGGGGCAGTGGTGCGGCCTCAGATGCGAGTGCAAAGACTCGCTTGCGCAGGTCTTGTGGTTCTAACGGACTAACAATCTCAAAGGTGCTAAAGCCACTGCGCAGCAGATGCGCCAAACCTCGCTTTAGCCGATAGTCTGTCTCTTCTCCTTCGATTTCTTGAAGCTGGCGGTTGAGATCGCCCTGGGTGCCGCTGCGATAGTCTTCAAAGATGCCAATCAGTTCGCGGGCGATCGCCAAATTCGCCTCACTCAGAGCCAGCTTTTTGGGAGTGATTTCGTCGCCAGAAAAGCGATTGACCAAAAGATCGGTGGGCAACATGGCTTAGAGCCTTATCGAATCGTGACGGGCGAATCATACCGGGCGAATCATACCGGGCGAATCGTGACGAGTGAAAAGCAACGACTAGCGATCAGTAGAATCCAGTGCCTCATCCAAGACCTTGCGGGCATCTTCTGCCTCGGCGCGACCCGACCGATAGCGCACATTAGCCTGGGCAAAGTTTTTTAGGGTCTTAAACCCATCTTTTAGTTTCGCCACCTCTTCTTCGGTGATGGGGTCATCGGTGAAGAGAATATCAATTTGCGATCGCACTTCCAAAGCGTCGCCTTTTAGATCCTGTGCTTTGAGCTTGAGATTGGCTAGATTGTTGAGCACTTGCACAGCTTGCACAATCGCTTCTTCGTCATCGGTGGCCATAGGAGGCTCCTGCTTATCTACTTCGATGAGTTCTTGGGCGCTAAACCCATCCGAAAGGTCAACGGGCAACCGTCCCTCATCCATGAGGTCGATGAGCTGATCCATTGCCTTTTCCCGATTTTTCTTAGAATCTTTGCCCGGAACGGCAAGAGTCACTTCTGGACACTGAGCCAGGGTGTACTGAACCATGTTGATCGACAGCACCAAAACTGTACAGAACAGATTGTAGAAGCATTATCTATAAAATAGTTTAGTACGTAAAAACTATTAAAGTGATTCTGTAGTCGTAAATTGATAGGTCGCGGCGATATCGCAATCAATCAAAAGGGGGCAATCAGCCGATTGCCCCCATCGTACGTTGATTTTGAAAAAGAAATTTCTACAGCGAGAAATTTTCTTCAAATTGGGCGCGGGTCATCGGCTGATCGACGATCAAGCCTTCTCCGCCCAGCAGTTCTAGAGGCTCACCGTCGAGAGAAATCCACACGGGCGCGGTGGGTTCTAGGGTCGAAGCGGTGTAGATAACCTGAGCCAGCCGCCCGGTCATGGAGGCGCTGCCACCACCGAACTGAAAATCAGACGAAAAATTTACGTGAACGCCATTGTCTTCAATGGTCAAACTCAGCAGCTCTGTGCTGGTCGGAATGGCTGAAAAGGCATCTGACTCGACATCATTGGACAGCAGTCGCTCGAAGGCCGACGCTAACACTTGTTCTGGGGCGTCTTCGGTTTCGATCTGCACTTCACTGGGCACTAGCTCAAAGCGATCGCCCGCAACCTCAATCAGATAAACCTGAGCCGTGGTGGCCGCAGCCGCAGGAACTTGGCTTGGCTCGTTGGTAGAGGGTGGATTTGTGGTGGCGTCGGGTGTGGTCGGCTCGACTTGAGACGTGGTATCTGGGGGGGCGGGCGTCTCGTTGTTTGAAGAGATCATCCACCAGGCTGTGCCGCTACCTGCCGCCAAGACCACCGCCGACACTGCTGCAATAATACTCAGCGGAATGCGACGAGATGAGCGAGGTGTTTCCATCGGCTGTTGATCTTGCATAATCTCTTTTCTCCTCAAATAACTGGCGATGTGACTCTTGACGTAACGTTTTCTGGCAATGCCCTAAAAGCGATCTCTGAAAAGTAATGTCTTAAAAGCTAAGTAGGTAACCCTAAATAAATGGTGCCGTAGGGTGCCGTTAGGCGTAGCCGTAACGCACCACTCTATAAGGCTCCGATGCGTTACGCTGTCGCTAACGAATCCTACAAATAATTAAGATCACTTACTTATATTCATCCTACGCAGTTCAGAAATCTCCGATCGTTTAGAAGGTTCACTCATCGAACTGGCTGACTTAGGTCGAAAAATGGGTGGGTGTTGGCTTGTCTGGGCATAGCCCGTATCGCTCCAGCCCATCCTTCACGCTCAGCAGCCCTTTTCAGTATGATTTTCCAGCGTGATTTTTAGGATTCGTATCAATCGTCAGCGGCGAAAATCTCCGCATCTGGCGAAATCTCAACAAACGCAACGACCTGCACCCGATCTGCTTCTACTTCTAATTCTAGAAGGCGAGCTGTAATTCCTGCTGTTTCTAGATTGCGAAGCGTAAACTCGCGGCTGACTCCTTCGACTAGAGAGGTCAACAGCCCTGAGGGAAAGGCTTCTCCATTGGCGACGAGTTCAGGATCGGTGAGCTGAAACTGATAGCCGTTGGCGATCGCCACTCCCAGCCCCAGCCGAATGACCAGCTCTTGGCCCGTGCCCTGTTCTCGCAGTTGCGTCTCAAGCTGCACCCGTCCTGATTGCGGAACCGTGAATCTTGCTGCTACCACGCCTGACCGATTGAATCCGCCGATGGTTCCTTCGCCCAAGACATTCAAACTCAAGTCCTGTAACGATTGTGTCACGCTGGGAGACTGGAGGGCTTGATTAATGTCTGCTGTCGTCAGCCCTAGTCGCACCACTGCTCGCAGAGGCTGATCTAACCCGATATTGCCGTTTCTAAGTTGATTGACATCGAGATCGATCGCATCGGTTTCGAGATCCAGATGGTCAATTCTCACACCGTCCTGGAGCACGATTCCCCGTCCGGCAATTCTCACCTGGTCAATCTGGCCTGCGAGAAACTGATGGGTTGGGGCAGCGTCGATGCGAACGGCTAAGGTGTCGGCATCCTCAATCTGGTTGCGCAGGCTCTGTTCTGCAACCTCTTGAACGCCAACTCCTGGGGCGGCAAAGAGTCCGGTTAGACTCGCTATCAAAATCGTAATCCAGTTCACGGCGCTTCCTAACGGTCTCCTTTTTGATCGCTTTGTCCCATACGATAGCGTTCTAGTCGGCTCATGGCGAGTGACAGGCTCATCTTCATCCGCTGGAAGGCATCGGCAAGGCGACCGACTTCGTCTTGGGTGGTTACTTCAAACTCGGCTTCCATGTCGCCTGTGCTAACGGCTTCGGCTACCTGTGCCATTTTGTTGATGGGGCGAATGACGAACTGTTTCAGCCACAGATTCACAAGAAAAATGGCGGTGGCAAAGGCGATCGCCACAATTCCCATGATCATCACAAACGACTGCCGCGCATCTTGGCGCACATCATCGGCGGGTACTGAAATCACCTGCGTCCCGATGATTGCGTTGAGCTTCCAGCCAAACCCGTTGCGATCGCCATATTGAGCAATCATCGTGGCGGGTGCATCACTCGGTACGCCGTGACACTGGAGGCAGCTTTGTTCGGTCATGCTAATGGGACGAGCAATGTAATAGACATCGCCGGACGGAGTGTTGCGAAAGCCGTTGATCTCTGCCAGACTTTCTTGACGGCGAAACCCTTCAATCAGCCCAAACTCGAAGTCATCGGCTTTGTCGCGCGGATTAGTAGGATTAACCACCGCCTCTTTGTAGAAAAAGTGTTGATAGCTTTCGCTGGTGCGGAGATGCTCAAACACCTCCCGCGCCGAGTAGGCCGGAACGGTTTCGGGCAAAAATTCGGTGTCGAGTTGATCAACGAGTTCTGGGCTGATTTCGGTGCTGGTGTAATGACGCACCGAGTTCATGGTTTCCATCAGCATCAGAGCCTTGTTGGACACCATCTCTTGCGAACTGTAGTCGAGCACCTTAGCGAGGGCGATGCCGCTCATGGCCGTACCAATGAGAAAAATTGCGACCAAGAGAGCTGTAAATTTTTGAGCCAGCTTTAGATTTTTCAGGAACATAACCCCTATTTTTCCCCTTAAAGAACGTAAAGTCAGACGAATGAAAGGAAAGGGGGCTACTTAACGTTGTCAAGGCGTCTTCAATGGAGACAAATCCCGGTCATTCGTCCTAATCGTTACTGTTAATATTCAGATGATATTTAGACCCACGACATGCACAGACAACTGATGCGTCTCTCAACCTGATGCTCTCTACCTGATGATGCGTTGCTGATGGCGATCGCCCACGGCCTTGAAATGAAGCTCACAAATCGGCACAGACGGCGCGTATTTTAGGCGACCCATACTTCAAATTTATATGAGTTATTTCAGGTTTGCTTGCTGAAACGACAATGAGACTTAAACATTAAGCCTCATCTCATGTCATTCCATCTCATTCATCGTGCTTCTGACTCTCTCACGTTCTTTGCTTTAACTACGCCATCAATGTTTCGCATTCCGCCTAGAATCTCTGATTCGTCAGAAGAGTTGAGATGAGCTGCCGCAGATTGCTTTTGGTTCTTGCAAGTAGGTAGCCCTAAATAAATGATGCCGTAGGGTGCTGTTAGGCGTAGCCGTAACGCACCATTCCATAAGGCTTTGTTCGTTACGCTGCTGTCGCTAACGCAATCTACAAATCATTAAGACTGGCCATGGCACATGGCATTAGAACGAGAGTTTTTGAAAGAGATCGGCAACAGGAAGCGTAAACCCAGGAATGACATCTTCCCCATCTAGAGAATCGACAGATTTCAGCAGGCGATCGGGTTCTTGGGCAGAGCGGTAGGTCAAGACAAAATGTTCGCTCGGATGAATCACCCAAGCTAGGCGAGTGCCATTCTCAAAATATTCCACCAGCTTGTCGTGAATCTCTTCAACGGTGTTGCCGGGGGAAAGGATCTCAATGGCGAGATCGGGGGCTCCTTCTAGGTAACCCATGGGTAATTGTGTGATGCCTTGCAATCGTTCTTTAGCAAAGAAGGAAATATCAGGAGAACGTCTATTTCCATTTTTCAGTTTGAAGGCGGTGCTGGAGTCGAGCAAAGCACCCAGCTTTTGGGTATTGACGATTGTGAATAGTGCAGAGCTCAGAATAATGGCGATACTGCCATGCAATGCCCCTGAATTTCCCATGTCAATTAATTCTCCATTGACAATTTCATAGCGATGCCCGTCTTTGGGCAGTGCCATGAACTCTTCGTCTGTCCAAATCTTTTTCTCTGCTTTCAATTCAGTTGCAGTAGACACGAATAGCCTCCTTACAATGACTGTGCATCGCGGTGATGTTCAATCTCAGTAAAAAATCGTCTAACGAAACTTGTGCTGGGCGTTGCTGACATTCAGTCGTGTAGTCACTTTTTTATCATCCCCGATTTTTATTATCCCCGATCGCCATACTCGTCATACTTGCCCTCCCACGCTAGTTCTGTGCGTAGCGTTGACAGAGGGTAGGAGTTATGAGGATCGTCGGTGGGCTGCTGAGCCATAAAAAAGCATGAAGGCGCAAACGTCTGACCTCAATTATAGTCACGGCCTCAAATGCCTTTAGCCCAAATGCATTTAGAGTGAGACTTCTGAGATTTCATTTCAAGCTTTTCGACTAAAGGTTTTAGACTAAAGGCTATTGAGGGCGATCGCTCATTCATATTGCTTGATGATATTGATTGATATGATTCGTATCCGTTGAAGTTGTGTTGTCATAAAAGGAATTGGAACCATGCGCCTGTCTCAGATGCTCTTTGTCACCCTGCGAGAAGATCCGGCAGAGGCAGAAATTCCTAGCCACAAGCTACTGGTGCGAGCCGGATATATTCGGCGGGTTGGTAGCGGTGTGTATGTCTACCTGCCGTTTATGTGGCGGGTGCTGCAAAAGGTGTCGCAGATCGTGCGAGAAGAAATGAACGCGACGGGAGCACAGGAATGTCTGCTGACCCAGCTTCAGCCTGCGGAGCTGTGGCAAGAGTCGGGCCGCTGGGACACCTACACCAAGGCCGAAGGCATCATGTTTGCCCTAGAAGATCGCCAGGGTCGCCAGCTCGGTCTTGGCCCTACCCACGAAGAGGTGATTACCACCGTCGCTCGCGACATGATTCGCTCGTATCGACAGCTTCCCCTGAACCTGTACCAAATTCAGACCAAGTTTCGTGACGAAATTCGGCCTCGGTTTGGGCTGATGCGAGGTCGCGAGTTCATTATGAAAGACGCCTACTCGTTTCATGTCGATGAGGCCAGCCTCAAAGAGACCTATCAGGATATGTACGTGGCTTACTGCAACATTTTGCGGCGCAGTGGCCTCCAGTTTCGAGCCGTGGATGCAGACTCTGGGGCGATCGGCGGATCAGCGGGCTCCCAAGAGTTTATGGTGCTGGCAGAGGCCGGCGAAGATGAGGTGCTCTATACCGACGACTGCCAATATGCGGCCAATGTCGAAAAGGCGCTGTCGCTGCCGCTGGATGCAGTCCCCTCTGCGTTCACGACCTTTGAAAAACTGGAGACGCCTAACACTCCGACCATCGCCTCTTTAGCCAAGTTTTTAGACTGCTCCTCCACTCAGATCGTCAAAAACGTGCTGTATCAAGTTACCTACAACAACGGCATGAACGTATTAGTGCTGGTCAACATTCGGGGCGATCAGGATGTCAATGAAACCAAGCTCTTTAACGAATTGACCAAGTCTGCCGCAGACTATGGTGGCACGGCAGTGATTGGGCTGGAAGTGCCCGATGCCGAGGCTCAGGCCAAATGGGCGACCAAGCCGCTGCCGCTGGGCTATATCGCTCCCAGCTTGGAAGACAGCTACATTCAAGGCAGTAAGACTCTCGCGCCGAAGTTTTTGCGGCTGGTAGATAAAACCGCTGTGGATCTGAAGAACTTTGTCACCGGGTCAAACGAGTCGGGCTATCACGTGGTTGGAGCCAACTGGGGCAGCGAGTTTGAACTCCCCAGCCGTGTCGTCGATGTGCGCACGTCCATGGTGGGCGATCGCGCCCTGCATGATCCCAATCAGACTCTTAAGTCGGCTCGCGGCATCGAGATCGGCCACATCTTCCAGCTCGGCACCAAATATTCTGTTGCCATGAACGCGACCTATACCAGCGAACAGGGGCAGGAGAATCCGCTCTACATGGGCTGCTATGGGGTTGGCGTGTCGCGGCTGGCTCAGGCTGCTGTGGAACAGTCTTACGACAAAGACGGCATCATCTGGCCTGTGGCGATCGCCCCTTATCATGCCATCGTCATCATCCCCAATCTGAACGATGTGGAACAGGTGAGAGCCGCCGAAGCCATCTACAACGAACTCAACGCGGCAGGGGTCGAAACCTTGCTAGACGACCGCAATGAGCGAGCCGGGGTCAAGTTCAAAGACGCTGACTTAGTGGGCATTCCGTTTCGGATTGTGACGGGGCGATCGCTCAAAAACGGCAACGTCGAGGTCGTGAAGCGAGCCGGACATGAAGCCCAAGAGATTGGGCTAACCGAGGTCGTGGCAGCGGTCAAAGGCTGGGTAGACGAGGCACTTCAAGCCTAGCGCTTGAGATCAAAACTGCTGAGGTTAAGACTGCGATCGCTTCAACATAAACGGCGATCGCAGTCGTATAGCTTGTCAGCCATGAGGGCAGCGTATTGCAGCGTAACGGATAGCTGTGCCGAGCCATGATTGATATTGCGCGAGCATGACTCACCAACACGAAAGTCACATATACAGAAAAGGTTAGAGGTACAAGACCCCTAACCTAATTTTTCTAAACACAGGGCATGTGCTCTGCTAGATTCTGTTGAGGCTGGGGTAGCTGGCGACCACCTCATCCGATGAAAGGGTGTCTCCTTCTATCTGAGGAGTCCAGAGCACTTCGAGGGCAACGAGTTCATCACTAGATACCGAACCCAACTGACTCAGCGCTCGACGTAAGTCTTCAGAATTTTGAATCTTAGGGAGATCTAACTTGCCTTGAGCCGCGACGACAAGGGTAGCCACAATGTATTCTCCGGGAGCCTCAGCCATTGCCAATTCTCCGGCGGCTGAATCTGCTGCGGAGGCAGTATCCGTCCGTTGCACTTGGCTGTTGACATTCGACAGCGTTTCTTTTGAAAATTTGCTGCGCTCGATTAATGCCATCCGATTAAACTCGGCTTCAGCAGACTCTAGCCGAGTCTGGCTGACATTAGAGTCACCATATACCCAATATTCGGGGTGGCGCAGTAACGATAGCGTTGCCTCTTGAAGCACCTGGGCTAGCCCTTGGGTGGAGCTGGTGTTGGCGTTTTCGGCCATGCGGTTGAGGTCAGCCTGAAGCTCGCGAGCGTCGGCAAGCAAGCCAACTTGAAGGCGAGCCACGGTCAACTTGGGCGAAACGGTTGTGTTGCCATAGCCGTATTCGTTGTCAGAGGTGGCATTTTGGAAGCTGCGCACCAGAAAATTGGCGATCGCAATGAAGATCACAATGGTGAAAAGGCCACCAAATCCGCCGCCAAATCCAAACAAAGGAAACAGAAATGGGAAGCCAAAGCCGCCACCATAGCCACCGCCACGAGGAGCACGGGAGGGGCTAGGTCTGACATAGGAGCGAGGAGCACGAAAACTGCCTCCTCCCATTCGCCCACCGGCACGGGCGGCCATAGCATCGCTCGCATGGCCAAACACCAATGCGGCCATGAGCCCAAAGACGAGTAAGGTTTTCAAAAAAGGCTTCATTAATCGGGAGATTTTCTCTCTCATAGCATCTTCAACTGAGCATCATCTAAAAGGTTTCTACAAAGGTCTGCCCCATGACATCAGGTCTAGAGCGGCAAGAGCAGGGTTGGCACTCATGCGGTCTTCTACCTTACTGTATCGAATTTACTGTATCGAATTTTTAGGGTGACCTATTGGGCTTAAGTCTTGACTAGAACTTTTTCTCTCATTATTCAGGGTGAGCGTTAGCCTATGTCCTTCTCTTAATAAATGTATCGTTTTCCAAACAAAAGCGGAGAACGGGTTCAGCCGATTAGAGTGGGGTTATCCACCCTGGTGTAGACGGGTGAGACTCACCTCTAGCGAAGAGCCTGAGTTGATTAGACGATCAAGAATTCAGCCTAAATCTTCATATGGGTATTTTCCCATGGGTGGTGTGGAGAATGATGAGTCTCAGGGCTGAAGGGTTGAGCAAGGCTCCTGTCTAAAGGGCCGAGCCAGCTCACTTACCTCCTGGATCGACTGGATCGACTGGATCTACTGCATCTTTTGAATTGAGAGCATTCAGAATCACCCCTCCCTCGTTTTACAATTAGTAAAAGAGGACTTGCTCCATCCATCAGAACATGAAGGATTAGCTCTGGGCAGGCACAAGGGATAAGCGCTGAAATCTGAGCGACATTTGCTTGGGTTGGCGTGGATATCTCGACCATGCAGTTGGACGATGCATGGCGTTGAAGCTGCTTTAAGCTATTTTAAGCCATCGTTCTGATGGGGGTATGTGCTCCCAAAAAAGTGATTCGCCAATATTTGCAAAAGGTGGTTTGTTGCCTGTGGTATTTCAGATTGGGCTGCTGGGTTTGGGCACTGTCGGAACGGGAACTGCGACGATTATTCTAAATCCTGAGCAGCGCCACCCTCTCGTCAAAGAACTCAACATTGCACGGGTGGGTGTGCGATCGCTCGACAAAGCCCGTTCTGTCGATTTTCCCGCTGAGATCATCACTACCGATTTAGAATCGATCGTCACCCATCCTGACATTGATATCGTCGTTGAGGTGATGGGCGGCATCGAACCCGCGCGATCGCTCGTTTTACAGGCCATTCAGCATGGCAAACACGTTGTTACGGCCAATAAAGCGCTGATTGCCCGCCACAGCGACGAAATCTTCACGGCGGCTGAAAAAGCGGGGGTTTACGTCCTTCTCGAAGCGGCTGTAGGGGGCGGCATTCCTATTATTGAGCCGCTCAAGCAATCTCTCTGTGCCAACCGCATTGACTGCATTACGGGCATTTTAAACGGCACCACCAACTATATCCTGACTCGAATGCAGCAGGATGGCGGAGACTTTGAAGCAATTTTGGCCGATGCCCAGCAGTTAGGCTATGCCGAAGCTGATCCCACGGCGGATGTCGATGGGTTCGATGCTGCCGATAAGATCGCCATTGTCGCCTCCCTGGCGTTTGGCGGACGCATCAACCTTGATGATGTCTACTGTGAAGGCATTCGTAATATCACGGCAACAGATATTGACTATGCCGATCGTTTGGGATTTGTGATTAAGCTACTGGCAACGGCTCGGCGCGATCGCCAAAGCAGCCAAAACGGTGACTCTGAAAGTCTGGAAGTGCGGGTGCATCCTACCCTGGTGCCGAGAGACCATCCTTTGGCGAGTGTCAACGATGTGTTTAATGCCCTTCTCGTTGAGGGAGATCCGGTGGGTCAGGTGATGTTTTATGGCCCTGGAGCCGGGTCTGGCCCTACAGCCAGTGCCGTTGTCTCCGACATTCTCAACATCGCGGCGCTGCTAAAAGTGGGGCGTGGCATCTCCACAAAACCTGACGGAACTCCGATGCTTGATCCGCTTCTGGCTCCCTCACATCAGCACTATTGCTCCATTCGCCCGATTGATGACCTAGAAACACGCTTTTACACTCGTCTGCTCGCCAAAGATGAGCCGGGTGTGATCGGAACTCTGGGCATCTGTTTTGGTAAAAACAATGTCAGCCTTGAGTCAATGGTTCAAATTGACAAACACAATGAACAGGCAGAGATTGTGATCGTGACCCACAAGGTTCGAGAAGGCAACGTTCGTCAAGCTCTCAAGGCCATTCGAGACTTTGATGTAGTTGACTATGTCCCCGGTATTCTCAGAGTGCTGGATTAAATATGTCTCGCTCCTTTGCTTTGACCGTAGCCACTGTGGCGATCGCCTCCATCGGCTGGGCATTTCTCCAGCCCCTGACTCCAGCCCATGCCGCAGCCAACCCTGCTGAATGGCAACCCCAGGTGATTTATTTGGTCATGCCTGATCGGTTTGAGAATGGCGACACGAGCAACGATCGACTAGGAGATGCATCGTGCTTTGACCCGTCCAGTCCGACCCGGTTTCATGGGGGCGACTGGACGGGTTTGCGGCAGCGCATCGACTACTTACAAGAGTTAGGGGTCACTGCCGTGTGGACGACTCCTGCGACTCGTCAGATTGGTGAAATTAATGACTCCTGCGGATATCACGGCTACTGGGCTGATTTGACCTTGCCCGATGACACAGCGATAGAACCCAAACTTGGCACCGAGAGCGACTTGCGAACCCTGATTCAGGCGTTGCACGATGCCGAGATGAAATTTATTCTCGACCAGGTCATCAACCATGTTGGATACGATGCTCGATTAGTCCAACAGCGCCCCCAGTGGTTTAACCCGGCTATTCCAGCCTGTGAAGCTCTGGGTAGTCCTGAAATTTTCTGTCCGCTCGCAGGGTTACCCGACTTCGACTTTCGCAATGCCGACGCCGTTGACTACATCACCCGCCATAGCCTCAGCTGGCTGCAACGGTTTCCCATTGACGGCATTCGTATGGATACCTTCAAGCATGTACCCTCTAGCTACTTTCGCAACGTCTGGATTCCGCTCGTCAATCAGGCTGATCCCCAGCTTTTTACCGTTGGAGAATTGCTCGATACTCAGTCTCTCGATCGCATTCGAGGCGTTGTCGATACGGGCTTTGACTCTGCCTTCAACTTTCCGCTCCAGAGTGCTTTTGTGAATGCTTATGCAAAAGAAGGGTCGGTTGATGCGATCGCCACTGTTATGGCAGAGACGTGGGAGACATTTGGCGATCGCGCATTGATGCTCACCAATCTGCTCGACAACCACGACATGCCTCGCTTCGTGAACCAACCCGGTTTTGGCATACCCGAAGCCGAAATTCGCCGCCGCTATCAGCTGGCATTGGGCAGCCTGTTTACCCTTCCTGGCATTCCGCAGCTCTATTACGGCAACGAGATTGGTCTCTATGGGGGAGCCGATCCCGACAATCGACGTGACATGCCCGATTGGGTCTGGGCTGAGTCAGACCGGGCGATCGCCTCTAGAGATGAGGTCGCTGGCGCTCTCGCCAACCCTAAAGCGACATTTGACTATACGCAACAGCTCATCGCGCTTCGCCAAGCTAACCCTGCCCTCCACAGCGGCTACTATGCCGAACTGTGGCGACAGAATGGAGCATCTAACCCCAACGTCTACGCCTTTTTTCGGGGGTTAGGACACAATCGGGTCATTGTGGTCATCAATAATGGCAGTCAAGCGTCTGGAGAGATTTCTATTCCCATTCAGCCCAACACTAATCTGGAACCAGGCGATCGCACGGTTCTGAGAAACGGTGTCATCATCACCAATCAGCTCGATACAGGAGCCCCAGCAGTTCTTCAAATCAATGATGATGCTCTACAGATTTCGATGCCGCCTAAAACTCTCGGCATTTACAAAATTGTGATAGAACCCTAGCCCGCTCGACCCTAGCCCGCTCGACCCTAGTAGCGACTGGGCTTTGAGGTTGCGAGTAAGGCATAGGTGTCAAACAGCATCCCAACGGAGCCGCCGACAATGCCTAGCACCACCACACCCCGAAACGGATTGCCGCTGCCGAAGACGTTCAAGAAATGGGCGACCCGATTTAGGTTGTCGTGGCTTATGCCATCTAGCCCTGGAATATAGCCAATCAGAAACACAGCAGAGACAAGCGCTCCCACAAACACCATGGGCGCAATGAACCCGGCAATACCAGTTAGTACTAGAGAACGTACGAGTTGAGTTAGCATACTCAATCTAAAATCCAGATGATAGATGGGCTAAAGATGAGTCGTGTTAAATCTACTTAAATCTAAAAAAGAAATCTAAAAAGGTATGAGATGGTTATTCATGCCCTTAGCAGGGCTATTGCTATCTTGATTGTTATCGTGATGTTTCCAAGTCACTCAAGCGAGTAATTCAAGTCGAGTAATTCAAGCATAGAAGCAGAAGATCTGAAATCAAGCAACTTTGGACGAGACTTCATATCCAGTAAGATGTCGTTACAGTCTCAATACCTAGCCCCATCTCCGGTCAGATTTGCAAATCGCCTTCAATATAAAGGATTTACACAAGGGATTGACTCAACAAAAGAGACTAAATAACATTCTGGGACTCATGCAAAATTCTTAAATCTTCCTTAAGAAATATCTACAGTCTCTCTATAGTTTCATTGTTTTCTGAATATTAATGTGTGGCGATCGCGACAGAACTATGTTTTGGCTGTGCCTTGACTGGTCATCTCCTAAGCTCAAAACTGCCGCATAGCGCTCTCATATGCCAAGTCGCGCACTTGCTGCTAAAGTCTTTAGTTACTTGTTCTAGCACCCCGTCCAAGGAGAAAACTATTGAGTAATTCAGCCGGACTCAGCTCATTGGGGCGATGGAGCCAGCGGCTCGTTGCTGCTCTGTTTTTGGGAGGGCAAGTCGTCACTCATTTGGTAGGAGCCAAAATTCATCGGCGCAACACATTGGATCAAATGTCTTCTGTGGGGCCGGGGTCTTTGCTCATTGTCCTTTTAACGGCAGCGACAGTCGGCATGGTATTTACGATTCAGGTCGCCCGTGAGTTTATCAACTTTGGTGCAAGCACTGCTGTTGGTGGCATCTTAGCCGTTGCCCTTGCCCGAGAGCTGACCCCTATCTTGACTGCAATCATCCTTTCGGGGCGAGTGGGTTCAGCCTTTGCCGCTGAAATTGGCACGATGGTTGTGACAGAGCAAATTGATGCCCTCCAGTTACTCAAGACAGATCCCATTGATTATCTGGTGATTCCAAGGGTTTTGGCCTGCTGCGCAATGATGCCGATTCTAAGCATTTTGTCGTTTGTAACAGGCATGACAGGCGGCCTTATTCTTGCTGATAGCATCTACAGCATTAGTTACTCGGTGTTTCTCGATTCTGTTCAAAGCTTTTTAAGTACGTGGGACATTATCACCATGATGATCAAGTCGATCGTCTTTGGTGCGATCGTTGCCGTCATCGGAACAAGCTGGGGCCTCACCACCACAGGTGGTGCCAAGGGGGTCGGACAATCGACGACAACGGCAGTTGTCACGGCGCTGCTGCTGATCTTTATTAGTAATTTTCTGCTCTCTTGGCTGATGTTTCAGGGTGTGGGAAACGCAGCATCGGGGGGGATTTGAGCGACGCTCAGCGCCACAAATAACCAAGACTTACGCACAACTCGCCTAAGCCTGAATAAACTCGTTGAAAGGGTGGGCGCGTCGTGCCCACCCTTTCAACAAACTGCATAAGTCCTGATAACCTGCATAAGTCCTGATAACGATGACGACGATGGATGTTTAAGATGAAAGGACAGCAGATAAAGCTCTAGCTATTCATTCCAGCTCACACTCTAAGCTCTGCCCCAGCTCAATACCCTAAACTTTGCTGAAATCTATCCCCCTGGAGGTTTGTTAGCGTGACTGAAGCGACATACACATCATCTGCAAGTCCAGACGTAACGCTTGCACCCAGCTATGGCCTGCCGATCGCCCTCGTCATTATCGCAATTCCCTTGATCTTGGTTTCTCCCTGGGCAAGTTTGGCGATTTCCCTTTTCGGTGTTTTCTTACTGTTTCAGGCGGTGACGCTGCGCTTAGTCTTTACCGCAACGGATTTAGATATCTATCGCGGAGAGAAGCTACTGCGACGATTTCCCTATCAAGACTGGCAAAATTGGCGTATTTTCTGGCTACCTGTTCCGATTTTGTTTTATTTCAAAGAAGTGAAGAGTATTCACTTTTTGCCTGTGTTGTTTGATCCCAAAGCGCTGCACGACTGTCTCCAGCAGCGACAACTGCCGCAAAAGTCATGAGGAGAACTGCCTCAATGCTCGGCACTGCGGCTTGTTTTTAAGGCTCCATCTATCGAAACTCTAGAATTTATTTGAAACCGTCGCGCGATCGCCAGATAATGCGGTCAGGCTTAAGCCGCTAGACTGGTGTAGCTGCAAACAGTAGCATTGTTCCCTTGGATTATTACGCTCTTCTAAAACGCAATGGATGAAGAAACAAACCTCTCTCAACGATTAGACGACCTGCGACGAGAAGAACAGAGGTTAACGCGCGAGATTGTCAGTCTAAAGCAAACCCACGAAAAAATTCTCAAAGATCAATCTCAAGAAACTCAAGTGCTCGTCAGTCGCCTGTTAAAGGAGGGGCTGAGTGAGTTAGAGCAGCGTAAAAAGGCGCTCCAGCTTTCTGTCGAACAGTTAGAGCGTCGTCAGGAGCGGATTCGCGAAGAGATGCGCACGAATTTTGCAGGCGCTTCTCAAGATTTGGCGGTGCGTCTCCAAGGCTTTAAAGATTATTTGGTTGGGAGTCTTCAAGATCTGTCAACAGCAGCAGAGCAGATCGAGCTGTCTCCCAAAATCGTCGCACCTCCTCAGCCCATCTCCATTCCCCGGAGTGGCGAACTGCGCGATGCTCCATCGCGAGGGGGCGAACCTCTCGAAATTGCACCGAAACGATCTAAAGCATCGAGGCGGCCTCCTCTTGAGGCTATTCCCCAGCCCTTACCTCCTGCTCCGGCGAGTGCCAGCGGTAAGCCGCAAATGGGGCAGCCGCAAACGGGTAACCCACAACTGGGTAAGCCACAACTACAGTTTGCCGAACAGCCCTTTGAGGATGAGGTGCAGCGCATTCGTCAAATTCTGGATCAATATCGGATGATGCCCGATTACTATGGGCCACCTTGGCAGCTGCGCCGCACGTTTGAGCCGATTCATGCCGATCGCATCGGTCAGTGGTTTTTTGAACAGGGAGGACGAGGAGCGCTGCGGACTCTGGGATCGCGTTTGCAAAACATTCTTGTGGCATCAGCCGCCATCTCTGTGTTGAGAACGCTGTATGGCGATCGCGTTCGAGCGCTAGTCTTGGGTGATACCCCTGAGCGCTTGGGAGAATGGCGACGGGGTCTGCAAGACTGTCTGGGTATCTCACGGGCTGATTTTGGTTCTCAAGAGGGGGTGGTGCTGTTTGAGGCCCCAGAAGCGGTCGCCCAACGGGCCGATCGCCTCATCGATCAAGAACAGCTCCCGGTCATCATCGTGGATGAAGCGGAGGAAGCCGTCAGCCTAGCGATTTTGCAGTTTCCCCTCTGGCTCGCCTTTGCCCCTGATCCTAAAGATCCGATCATCACCTACTAGAGAGTTGAGCCTAAGGAATAGAGCCTAAGGAATAGAGCCTAAGGAATTGCGCTAGACGATCGCCACCTCCTTAGGTGATCTGTTTCGGAAATGCTCCATGCTAGATCCATCACGGCTAAGCCAGAGGAATCGAAGCTAAGCCAGAGGAATTGAACATTGAAGGCAGCTTGTGCGATCGCCATTGGCAGACGCAGATGCATATGTTAGGCGGTCTGCACTCGTACCCTCTTTACCGGGGGAAATATGCATGACCGTCAGCCGTCCATTCATCTTTTCCATTAAGTTTTGATTGAGCGATAGGCTCAGCCCAACGGGCAAGTAAGGCACATTAGCAACGGGAGGAGGTGGCGATTCGATCGCGGCAACCACCTCAGCCTTACTCTCTTTGATCTCTGAGTCGAGAGCGGCCTCGTCTGCTGGATTCAGCAAATCAACCGCCTCATGCCAATAGTCAGGCGATCGCTCATCTTCAA
>JBARXP010000265.1:0-5550 GCA_049647405.1 Elainellaceae cyanobacterium
CCAAGCGACACCATAAAGGAGTCGTCTCTGAATGGGGTTGGCGCTTCAACAAGCATTGCCTCAAAAGGTCTTACGCGCTCTCCACGCCCGTTTTAAGTCTCAGAATGTCCTTCCGCGACTACAAACAAGCCAATGCTGTTAACCTGTTTTTTTGCTTCCAAGGATAGACTTACCATTGCCTTTTCAGCGTCTCTACGCCTGCCCTCAACGTAACTGTTTCAACGTGTTTTGAGCCTAGAGGGAGCTTTTTATCACCACTTCCATTATAACAAAAGCCATCTTGAAAGACGGGGCTTGAATCCCATTATTTTTGGTCAAACTTTTTTCCTGTGCTGAGGGAGAGACATGGGCGTCATCATTCACTCCATCTAGAATGTGAACGTTCCATGATAAAACAATTGTTAAAAGCTATCAGGATTTGCAACGGTTCACAGAGGGGATCAATACAGCTTCAGACTTGCCTCTCTGAGCTAGAGCAGATGTATTGCTTGGCACGGTGTAGGACTACTGGAAAATTTACGGACAAACTTTATGGATGAGTCTCTCAATAAACGGTTCGTTGCTCTAAAAATTCTTTAGGATAGGCATAAACGGCAGCCGCAGCGTCGCCGTGTAGCTGTAGTGCGATCGCAGTGAGGCATGTATAAATTCTGGATTTTAAGATATAGCTATAGTCAGCTTATTTAGGTTATTTAGGGCATAGACATTGTTGTGGACGCGCGCCGCCTACCCCCAACAATGTCCTTAGACTACTAACTGTAGCCATATCAGTAAGTAGCAAGTAAGAATCAACTGTCGATAAGGATCAACAAGGGGTCATGAGCATGAACAAAAATCTTCCTGCAAGCTTTGAAAAATTGTGTCGTTCTTATCTCAAGATGGCCGACCGATTTCAACAACTCGACGTTGAGTATATGACGCTGAGAGGCAAAGTTGTGCCGCTATTGAAGCAATTGAAAGCTTATCAGCAGACGATTGAGACTCTCAAGCAAGAAAGCGGCGATCTTTCAGCAGAACTGGAAACCATCACGGCCAAATATGAAGAGCTAAAGCCGTTTGAAGAGCTGCTTAGCCCTGACTTGCAAGGGTTATTTCAGGAAGCAGAAGAGCAGATCGATCTTGTGGATGAAACCTTAAAAGAGATGGAGCGAGATGACGACCCCGATCTGAGTGCAGAAGACAAAGCGCTGGTCGAAGCCTTCCGTCATGATCCCAATGCATTTGTGGTATCAGACCCTAGTTCGCTATCGGGTACGGTTCAGAGTGGCAATACCACCAATGGCGCAATAGGGCGCTCTCAGGTCGTCTCATCTCAGATGTCTTAGCAGATGTCTGAGCCCGCGCTATAAGCTGCTGCGTTATGGCCTGTTGGTGGCAATCGGCTAGGAGACAAAAGGTCTCTAAAGGTATCTGTTGGTTGAGAACTCCATTCATTTAGAGTCAGGGTGCCTTGTGCTCTGCAATCGAATTAGCATCAATGAGACCCGCTGGGGGTAGCACCTCAATGCGACGATGCTCAAGATCCACCACGGGCACAATCTCTTCAACAAAGGGAATCAGTACCCGTGTGGGGCTTTTATTGGCTTTTTTGGCGGCTCGTTTTGCTGCATTTTTCGCTGCACGCTTTACTTTTGAGCGCCGGACAAAGGTGTTTTCTGTGGCTTGAGCAGGGGTTGCACTGTTCGTCGAGGTTACGGGGGTGGCAGTTGGCTCAGAGTCTTCCGATGCAGTCGGGTCTGAGGAATTTTCTGGTGCCGTTGCCAAAGCCGAATGGTCTGTTTCGCCTGATTGTGCAGTTGATTGCGCAGGCACATCTGCCGGAGCCGCGCTTGCGAGATCAGAGCTTTCGAGATTAGAATTTTCGAGATCAGAACTTTCGAGATCAGATTCGGCAGGCTGGGCGGCTTCAGATAAGGTGGGCAGCAGCTCAACCTCTAGAAGATCGTTTCCTGCGGTCAACACGTCTCGCACAACACCGATGTGCTGCTGGGTCACCTGATGGTAGACCGCCAAGCCGACCAAATCTAACACGTGATATTCACCGTCTTCTAAGAGCGGGCGATCGCCCACGGCCACCATTAAGCGGGCGTTGCGCAGGGTTTCGGCCTGCTCTCGTCCGTTAATGCCGTCGAGCTGAATGACGTAAAGCCCTTTGCTGCTGATAAATCGTCCACCATTGAGCTGCACCGACTCTAGGCGATCGCCCCCCGGTCGCAAGAGCCAACGCTTTCCTGGCTCCAAAAACCGCTCCGGGAAATCGCTATTGGGATAGACCCGCATTTCGCCCCGCAGCCCTTGCGGAGCAACGATCTTACCAATTTCTAGCCAGTCATCGGGATCAAACATGAGTGAGCATGCAGGTAGTGGGAGTGCAAGTACAAGAAAAAGTGCCACCCCATCGACATTACGCCATCACGGGCGATCGCGCATAGATGGTTTCTACAACTTGGGCAAGGCGACGCATGCCTTCGGCTAGTTCGTCTGGGGTAGCCGTGAGGCTAATGCGACAGCACTGGCGAGTGTGCTCCCAATCGTCTTGGAGGCCAGGGAAGAAGCTCTGTCCCGGCACAACAATCACCCCAACTTCTTTCAATGCCTGGTAAAACTCCCAATCGCTGATCGGCAAATCGCGTAGCCACAGCCAAGCAAAAATGGCTCCTTCGCCCCGATGCAGGAACCAAGGCACATCGGGCATGGCTGCATCTAAGGTTTGCTCAACTACGGTGAACTTTGATTGATAATGGGGCCGAATCACGGACGCTGAAAGATTTGCCAAAGCTCCAGAGGCAATGGCTTTAGCGGCGATCGCCTGCCCGTAGCGAGAGGAGTGAATGCAGAGGTTGGTCTGAAAGGCTTCTAGGGTTTGGATAATGGACTCATCACCGAGGGCAATGCCGAGGCGTTCTCCAGGCAACCCCGCTTTTGAGAGACTGATGCAGTGAACAATGTTGTCGCCCATAATCGGCGACATCTCTGTGAAGTTGAGCGCAGGATAAGGGCTAGCATAGGCCGAGTCTACAAAGATCGGCACGTTGTAGGGGGCAGCGAGGGCAGCGATGCGGTTTACTTCTTCATCGCTCAAGACATTGCCCGTCGGGTTACAGGGGCGAGAAAACAGCACAAAGCCCGTGCTCTCATCAATCTGAAGCTGGCTAAAGTCGGGGCGATATTTAAACCGATGGCTGGCCTCGTCGATATCTAACGAGGGTCGATAGGCGACCAGAGACTCAGGAATCAGCGTCACGCCGCCGTAGCCCGTATAGTCGGGGCTGAGGGGTAGCACGATGCGCTTGAGCTGCCCCTCGGAGGTGTAGCCGCCGAGGGCATTGGCCGCGAAGAAATAGAGCGACTGGCTGCCCGGAGTAATGAGAATGTTGCGATCGCTCAAACTCATCCCATAGCGCTGGTTGAAGTCATTCAGCACCGCGTCGATTAAGGGACGATAGCCCTGACTCGACCCATAACGGCAGACCACTTCGCCATAGTCATCGCTAGCCAACAGTTCTGCCGTGCTGTCGCGCCACAGCTGCTCGACTTCAGGGAGAATCACCGGATTGCCTGCGCTGAGATTGATAAAATCTTGCCCTTTTCCCGCTCGCAGGGTTTCGATAATGTCTTTCATAATCGCGCGAACGCCTGTCAGTTGAGACATGCGATCGCCAAATTGAGTCAGCACAGGCTCCATAGTCATCTCCCTTATCATCCGATAGTATTTATGCAGCGGTTCAAAACCTTTCTCCAGGTCTATCAGATTTACCAGACTTTGACGGTTCACGTTAGCGATAATTTCAATACTTTAGCGAGGTTAACTGATCTGGACTGGGCTGAAACACGCTGACTCAACTCTTTTTGCCGCTTCTTTATGAACCCTGACATTACCCTGGCATCAATAATTGCAAATTTATAAAGAAGCGATTGACTCTGGAAAGAAACATTGAGAACCCATTAGGATAAGGGCTAAGGCATCCATTTATGACCTGACCTTCAGGATTCAGCCTGCCTTCGCTATTCCTTTATCCACACCGCGCACCATGACCACTCATCGCATTGCCAATCTGTTAAAAGACGGACAGCCCGACGATGCCGTCACGATCAAAGGCTGGGTACGCACCAAGCGAGAACTCAAGGGCTTTGCGTTTGTCGAAGTCAACGATGGCTCGTCGATGAATGGGCTTCAGGTGGTGGTGAATCAAGATCTGCCTGACTACGACCAACTAGAGCAAGCCAATACCGGAGCCTCGGTTGAGGTGACGGGAGTGCTCGTGCCCTCTCCTGGCAAAGGTCAGCGGATTGAAATGCGGGCTGACAGTTTTCAAGTGTTCGGCGGAGCCGATCCAGAAACCTATCCCCTCCAAAAAAAGCGCCACTCCTTCGAGTTTCTCCGCACCATCGGCCACCTGCGGGCTCGCACCAACACCCTCGGAGCCGTCATGCGCGTCCGCAATGCCTGCGCCACTGCAATCCATCAGTTTTTCCAAGAACGGGGCTTTATGTGGATGCACACGCCTGTGATCACCGCCAGCGACTGCGAAGGGGCAGGCGAAATGTTCCATGTCACCAGTTTGGATCTGGGAAAGGTTCCTCTCAACAAAGAGAAAGAGGTCGATTTTTCCCAAGACTTCTTTGGTCGTCCGGCCTATCTCACCGTCAGCGGTCAGCTTGAGGCCGAAATCATGGCGATGGCCTTCTCCAATGTCTACACTTTTGGCCCTACGTTTCGGGCTGAGAACTCCAACACATCTCGCCACCTGGCTGAGTTTTGGATGGTCGAGCCAGAAATGGCCTTCTGCGACCTAGACGGCAATGTAGAACTGGCAGAAGCCTTCCTCAAATACATCTTCAGCTACGTGCTGGAACACTGCCCCGACGACATGGAGTTTTTCAACAAGCGCATTGACAAGTCGGTGCTGGAAACGGCAGACAACATTATCAACAGCGAGTTTGGCCGCATTACCTACACCGAAGCCGTAGATCTGCTGGAAAAATCAGACCGCACGTTTGAGTTTCCAGTCGAGTGGGGCATCGATCTCCAGTCGGAGCACGAGCGCTATCTCTCAGAAGAGGTGTTCAAAAAGCCCCTGGTTGTGACCGATTATCCCACCGAGATCAAAGCCTTCTACATGCGCCTCAACGACGGTGGCAAAACCGTGGCGGCGATGGATGTGCTGGCTCCCAAGATTGGCGAGATCGTCGGCGGCTCTCAGCGCGAAGAACGGCTCGATGTGCTCGAACGCCGCATTCAAGAAGCGGGACTGCCTGTGGAAAACTACTGGTGGTATCTCGACCTCCGTCGCTACGGCACCGTGCCCCATGCGGGGTTTGGGCTTGGGTTTGAGCGGGTGGTGCAGTTTATGACGGGCATGACCAATATTCGTGATGTGATACCGTTCCCTCGCACTCCCATGAACGCCGAGTTTTAGAGCACGACTGGCGATATGGGCGATCGCTTGCCTGGGCGATCGCCCCACGGGACAGGCACTCCGCGCACCCACCCCGAAGGATCTAGATTTACTCAATCTGTACGGTTTTGGTGAGAATGCACATCATTTC
>JBARXP010000266.1:0-18403 GCA_049647405.1 Elainellaceae cyanobacterium
AAAACGAAGTCAATGTTTACTGCCGACATGGTACGAACCTATCTGCATGAGATTGGTCGTGTGCCTTTGTTGACCCATGAAGAAGAGATTATTTTCGGGAAGCAAGTTCAGGCGATGATGCCTGTTCTAGAGATTAGCGATTCTTTGCAAGAATCTCTTGAGCGTCAACCGACTCGTCAAGAGTGGGCTAAAGCTGCCAGCCTAAACGAAGATGAGCTTGAGGCAATTCTTGAGAAAGGTCGGCGCGCTAAGCGGAAAATGATCGAGGCCAATCTGCGCCTTGTTGTCGCGATCGCCAAAAAGTACCAGAAGCGAAATCTAGAATTCTTAGACCTGATTCAGGAAGGAACACTGGGGCTTGAGCGCGGGGTCGAGAAGTTTGATCCGATGCGGGGCTATAAGTTTTCCACCTATGCCTATTGGTGGATTCGGCAGGCGATCACACGGGCGATCGCCCAGCAGGCGCGCACGATTCGCCTTCCTATTCACATCACCGAAAAACTGAATAAGATTAAAAAAGTGCAGCGAGAGTTGACCCAAACGTTAGGTCGCAGCCCTAACCCGGCTGAGATTGGCGAAGCCCTAGAGTTAGAAACATCTCAGATTCGCGACTATCTGATGATGGCTCGCCAACCTGTATCTCTTGACATGCGTGTCGGAGACAACCAAGACACTGAGCTTCAAGACTTGCTTGAAGACGAAGATGCTTCTCCTGAAAACTATACGACTCAAGAGCTGCTGCGGCAAGACATCAATAACCTCCTGCAAGAGTTGACACCTCAACAGCGTGAAGTGCTAACCCTTCGATTTGGTCTGACAGATGGCAATGCTCTGTCACTTGCCAAAGTCGGGCAGCGCATGAGCATTAGCCGAGAGCGGGTTCGCCAGCTTGAGCGGCAGGCGCTTGACCAACTTCGTCGTCGCAAGGCGATGGTAAGGGGCTATCTCGCAAGCTAGTATAGCTGCCACCAGTTAACTGCCACCCATTAACTACCACCTATAAAGTAAAAAGCGCCTCTGACAGAGGCGCTTTTTTGTTGACGGTGCGATGGCGATGGATGCTATAGCTGTAGTCAGCTTAGTGAAGACATAGACAATTTTGTGGGCGCGCGGTGCGCGCCCACAAAATTGTCCTAAGGCTACTGGCTATAGCTATAAATGGGGGTATTTTCGGATTTCGAGTTAGACGCGAAACCAGCGCCGGACAATAGGTAAAGGCAAGTCCAAAAGCATTTCAGGTTGCCAGGTCTTCACATTTATAACCGATTGCTGTCCTCTGCTATAGGCATCGAGCAAGCGTTGGCCAAGAGATGCCGATAGCGCGGTGGAACTATTTTCTGTATTGCGAATTTGCAGCACAAGGAGATGGAGAAGGGCGATCGCCAATGATCGATGAATCCAGCGAAACCGAGTCCCCAACAAAAAGGCTTGGACTTCGGCTTTGCCGAGGGGATCAGTTCCATAGCCTGTTAAAACATGAACTCCGTCTTGGATCTGGGTACGTCGTGTGCCCGTGGCTGTGGGGATGAGGGAGGCATCTAGAAACGCTGCCCATGATTGTCCAAAACTCTCCCGTGGGAGCGATCGCAGATACTCAATGTGACTGATTGGATTGGAAAATCCGCTGATCTTTGGTGAGATTCTCAGTGAGATTTGCTGAATCCACGGTTGAGCGGTTGAGGCCGAGGTTTGCTCGACGTGAGCCGCATGGGGCTGTGAAGTGGTTGAATTGAGCGCAAGCATGGTGTGTGACCGGAGCAGGGTAGATGAAAGGTCTTGAGTAGAGACACACCCGTCTGATCCTGAGGTTCAATCGTTGTGCTGTAGCTGATCTCTATTTGTGCCTTAGCTGATCTCTACGCAGCTCACAGTGAAAATCCGGACATATTGCGTCTGTCATGGCGCTACGCATTAGTGTAAAACCAATATTTTTGAGGAAGGCGCGGCCTGTTTCACCTCAGACGTTTTCACCTCAGACTTCACCAGAGAGAGTTCTAGCCAAAAAGCGAAGGGCGATCGCCATTATCGCTGAAGTTTTTTTCTGATCCGCTTCAGCAAGAGTTGGGTTCGGCGCGATGGTGTTAAAGCAGAAATGTTTGCAGCGTGCGATCGCTTGTGGTCAAAAAAGGTGTTGATTTCCGTCAGAATGATTCGCATCCGGGAAATGAGGGCAGTAGCGCGATAGGGGTCAAAGAAAGAATCGGGCACAGATGCCTCATGGGGTGCATTCACTTGAGCCAAGATACGCTGCATGTCAAATTCGGTCGAGTGAGCCGCGATCTTGTGGCAGTTGACCCCCGGATCTAAATAGTCAGCCAGTGCGCCGTTGACGCTCGAAAAGACCTGACAGCCGCAGGCCATCGCCTCCATCGGCGGCAGACCAAACCCCTCGCTAACGCCATATTGGCCCCAATATTCTGCCGAATCGTAGAGATAGACCTGGGTGCGGTTAAATAACCCGGCCAGGTCATCGACATAGCGATCGAGCACCTTCACCGTGCAGCGTGACTGAAGCTGAGGCACAAGCTGGTGGAGGAGATAGCCTGAAGACTTGCGAGTCTGCACCAGCACGTCGATATCGCGGGCAAGATTTTGATTGTGAAATTCTTCACCAATGGCGTTGGGCAAATAGTAGAGGAGACTATTGCTAGATCGCTGCCCCCAGTAGCCCAACGTATTGCGACTGACCGCCAAAATGGGAATATCTGGCGGTAGGGTAAACCGATAGCCTGCACTATGGGCGCGATAAACGGCGTGAAAGCCGCGCAGTTTTTTGACCAACTTCGGCACATGAAAGCCCCAGCTCATCACAAAAATCTGGCGATCGCCATCCGTAGACTGAAGCAGATCGTCAAGAAACAGGGTGTCGGGCTCCCGCTGTTCGTAGGTGACCACTTGAGCCTCGCAGATTTGCTGTGCCAGCTTGACTTGGCTAAGTTCGGCCCAGAGGCCACCACTGCCAAATTTGCTGCTGGTACCGGGCACAAGAAAATATAGGGGTCTCATGGCAGGGTGAGAGATGGGGCTATTCATATTGGCGATCGCTGGCTTCGACAAGGGCTTCTCGCAACACAGGCGAAAGGCTGTCTTTTAAGCGACCCATGCGAATGAACTCAGCGTAGGTGTCTGACTCGATCGCCAACATTTCGTCTTTCAACTGTTCAGTAATCAGCTCACGAAACTCGGGGTTCTGCGATTGCAGGGTGTTGATCTCTTCTTGAATGGAATCAATTTCCCCCTGCACCAGTGCAGTTTGATAGTTGTAGTAATCGGGTTCAATTTCGCGACGGTCGGCAACCGCAGCCAGGTGGTCGATCACGCGGTTGAGCGCGACCCGACGGGCGATCGCCTCCATATATTTTTGCTTGAGGGGCTGATCCCCAAGCAAGTCTAGCTTTTGGAGGAGGGGCTTAGTGGTCATGCCCTGAACCAGCAACGTAAAGAGCATGACGCCAAACACTGTGGCGATGATGACTTCTTTTTCGGCAAAGCTATCGGGAACGCTCAACGCCAGCGCAACGGAGACCGAGCCGCGCAGCCCTCCCCACCAGAGAACGGTCTGCGTTTTGATATCTAAGTTGGAATTGGCGATCGCATTGCTCAGCGCGCCCAGGCCAAAAATGCCGATCAGCCTCGTCAGCAAGATAGCGGCGATCGCCACTGCCACAAAGGGCAAGTTTTCGGTCAGGCTTTCAAATCGCACCTGATCCCCAATGAGGAGAAATGCGACCGAGTTGACCAAAAACGCCGTAAATTCCCAAAACTCTGACACGATCAGGCGGGTTCGGGGGTTCATGCCGATGCGAGAGCCAAAATTTCCCAAAATCAACCCCACAGTGACCACGGCGATTACGCCTGAGCCGCCTAGCTCTTCCGCCAAAATATAGGCCCCATAGGCCGCCACGAGAGTCAAAGACTGTTCTACAGATGGCAGATCAAAGCGCTGGGTAATGTAGGAAATGCCAAACCCAATCAGGCTGCTGACGCCGATACCAATCCCGACAAAGGCCAAAAAGCGAACGATTGCTACGGGCAGCGACCATTCTTCTGTTCCCATGGCGACCCCGAGCAGCAGGCTAAAGGCAACGACCGCCACTCCATCGTTGAAGAGGCTTTCACCCTCCATGAGAGTCGTTAGCCGCTTGCTGACACCCAACTCTCGAAACAGAGCAATAATCGATACGGGATCGGTCGCTGCCAAGCTTGCACCAATCAGCAGAGCCGTGCCGAAAGACAGGCCAGCCAGTCGTTCTAGACCGAGGCCAATCCCCAGCACTGAGATCACCACGCCGACCACTGCATAGAGGAGGATGGGAACAATGTTTTCTTTGAGATTGTTCCATTCGAGATTCCAGCCTGCTTCAAACAGCAGCGGCGGCAGAAAAATCAGCAAAATCAATTCAGGCGACAAGGTGACCAAGCGCACATTGACGATCGCCAATCCTAGCCCGACGATAACCAGCAGCAGCGTGTAGGGAATCTGACGAAACCAAGGGAGGGTACGCGATAGCGTCGCCACACTCAAGGAAACACAGAGCACCAAAACAAATTGGGCAATTTTCCCTTCAATCGTCGGTTCGTTAAAGGCCAGGGCGAGGCTGGAGGACAGCGTTGCAGCCAGGTCAGACATCGACGGCAGGGCGTGCAGAGAAAAGGGGGCGATCGCTTCAAAACTCATAGGTTAATCAATGGTTGTGCGTGCTGATCGGGAGTCAAGGAGTTGAGCCAAGAGTTAGGCTAATATTTCGGCCAATAGTTAGGCCAGTATTTCGGCCAATAGTTAGGCCAATATTTCGGTCAAAATTACGATGACTGCATCGTCTTCAAATAGGCTTGATAGCCCTGGCGATCGAGAGTTTGCTGTTTGCCCATGACCATATCGTTCAGCCCTTGGCGATAGGCTTGCACCTGCTCTAAAAGCTGAGGGTCATGGGTCGCCAGAATTTGTACGGCCAACAGTCCTGCATTTTTGGCATTGCCAATGGCAACGGTCGCCACAGGAATGCCCCCTGGCATTTGCACGATGGAATACAGAGAATCGACACCCTGAAGCGATCGCGTCTGCACCGGAACCCCAATCACGGGCAGTGGAGTCATGGCGGCGACCATGCCGGGTAAGTGGGCGGCCCCTCCTGCCCCAGCAATAATCACTTTAAGACCCCGTTGATGGGCAGAGGTGGCATACTGCATCATCCGCTCTGGGGTGCGGTGAGCCGATACGATCGCCACTTCATGGCTGACGCCAAAATCTTCGCAAATGGCGATCGCCCCTTGCATTGTGGGTAGGTCGGAGTCGCTGCCCATGATAATGCCGACAGATGGTGCGGTAGAAGCCTCAGAAGTCATAGGGTTGCAAGAAAGAATTAGACCAGAGTAGAACGGTTCAGTGATGCCCTTCCTACTCTACCGCTCGTCCTTCCATTTCGATCAGTGGGGCAGCGCAATTCTGGCGCATGAGGGCGCATGAGCCAGTCAGCCGTGCAGCGTCCGTTCACTTAGGTTCAGTTCGCGTAGGTTCAATTCACTTAGGTTCAATTCGCGAGCTAACAACCGCGTTCAATTGCTTTCAGCAGCATCGTGTTGGATCGGTAGCTTGAGGGTGAAACGAGTTTCGTTGCGATCGCTCTCTACAGAGATTTCTCCCTGCAAGTGGCGAGCCCATTCTTGCGCGAGAGCCAACCCTAGGCCAATGCCTCCGTGTTGCCAGCGATCGACCTGGGGCACTCGGTAAAACTGATCAAAAATATAGGGCAGCTCACTGACTGGAATTTCGACCCCGGTGTTGCGAATCTCAAACCGGACGTGTTGTTCAGTGGCAGATGCAACTAAGGTAATCGTTTCTCCGGGTGGGGTATATTTGCCCGCATTGTTGAGCAGCTCGACGAGAATGCGCTGAGACCCTGCTCGATCAGAATAAATTATAGGAAAATCATCAGATAGCTCTAGCTGTAACGTTTGAGTGTGAGCATGGGCTTGAAAGTCGATCGCGTCGATCAGATGAGGTAGCCACGTTTGCACATCAATCTGACTGAGATCTAGGGGATGGTTACCGGCTCGGAGGTGCTGAAGCTCTAGCAAATCATTGATCAGGGTCATTTCTTGCTCGGCTCCGTCGCGCAAGATCTTGAGACATTGGGCAATCGGCTCGGCCAGAGATTCGTCTTGAGCCTGCCGTTGATCAAGATGAATTTCCAACATTTGCGTTGCCATGTGAATCCCGGCAATGGGAGTTCTCAACTCATGAGATACCGTGCAGAGGAAATCATCTTTGAGCTGACTCAGCCGTTCTAGCTCGTGAACCTGTGCCTGCGCGGCGCGGTAGAGGCGAGCCTGTCGCATGGCGATCGCACATTGGCTGACAATTTTTTCGACGAGCCGAATTTCAAGGGTGCTAAACGCGGCATACTGGGGGCGATAGAGCCATAAGTCTCCCAACACTTGCCCCTCGCTCACAATGGGGTAGCACAAAACCGTTGGTTTATAGCCCGGACGCAAGGGGTCAGATTCTAAATGCGAATAGTAAACCGTATCACCCGCCAACAGTTGGGGATAGATGGCGGGGCGACTGTCTAGCGGCTCTGCATATCCCTGCAATGAAGGCAGATCGATCGTCGTGTGCTCTTGATTAATGTAGACGACGCCTGCCTCTAGGGAATATAACCCCGTGTTGCAACAGTCAAGCACCAGGGTGGTTGCTAGCTCCTGCACGACCGTTTGCAAAATTCGGTCTTCATCTAGACTGTCGCGCACGTCGTCAATAATGCGCTTTAGCAACGCTTCCACAGACAGGGCATATTCTAGCTCCACCGTTCGGTGCTGTACCTGATGTTCGAGTTCGACGTTAAATAGCCGAATGCGATGGTATAGCTCTGACTGCTGAATGGCGATCGCCAACTGGTTGGCGATGACTTGAGCTAAGTCGTAATCAGAGTCTTGCCAGAGGGTTTGTGGATCGGGAGAGACAAGGCAGAGACAGCCCCAGACATAGGGTAAGTCTGGACACCGTGCAACCCGAGAACGGACAGGCGTCTCTGTAGTCGGTTCGGTAGTGACCATCAGCGGCACAATTAACCAGTGCCCCGCAGCCTCAGCCACAATCTGACGACAGCCATCGCTCATGATCCGACACAGTTGCTGCGCGGTAAGCCGGAGGCTGTTGCCCTGCTTAAGACGGGTAAAGAGATGGCGATCGCCATCTTTCATGGCTGAACCGACCAGATTTGTTCCCTGATCGTGGGGCTGATAGTCCATCACAAACTGCCAAGCTTGCTGCTCAGGAGAATGACGGATAATGCAGACGCGCAGAGCATTGAGTAGGGTTGCGGTTTGGGAGGCCGCTGTCGAAAAAATCGTCCCCAAGTCAAGGGAATCGCGAATGGCCTGAATCACCTGATTGAGCGCCTGCTCGCGATGGGCTTGGTTTTGAAGCACGGCCTCAAATCGCTTATGTTCTGTAACGTCGAGCAAAATACCATCCCATAATATCGACCCATCAGGCTGACGTTCAGGACGGGCAATGCTCTGAATCCATTTCTGCTCTCCAGAGATAGCGGTTTGAATGCGCCACTCCGTCCGCCAGGGCGATAGTGAAGCCGCTGCTTGCTGTAAGCCCGCCCAGACAGGTGGCCAATCATTCGGAGACATCATCTCTCGCATCGTACGACTCTCTGCCAATACCTGCTGCGGCTGCACCCCATAGAGGCGGCACAAGCTAGGACTCAGATACAAAAATTGTCCTTGTTCGAGATCTGCGGACTGTAGATATTGATAAATGACGCCCGGTAAGTTTTCTGCTAGGCGCTGAAAGCGTCTTTCTGAAAAGACCAGCGCCTGTTCAGCCTGTTTTTCGCGAGTTTGATTGCGCACCAGCACCAACACTTCGTTGTCTTGATAGGGCACGATTCGCGCTTCGAAGTATTGTCTGCCTTGAGACTGTGCGCCTTGAGACTGCGTGCCTTGAGACTGTGTACTTTGAGACTGTCTGCCTTGAGACTGCGTGCCTTGAGACTGTGCGCCTTGAGACATCTCGATGGCGTGTTCGAGTACGGTGAGCCTCTGGGTTCGCAGCGTTTCTTGAATACCCTGCCACAAATCTTTGCCGATGGGGTGGGGCAAGACCTCTTGAATCCGCCGTCCTAGCAGCTGATCCGCAGACAATAATAAAAAGTCTCTGGAGTCTTGAACTTTGCACTCTAAGTAAGTGCCGTCAGCGGCAATGCGAAAGAAGCTATCGGGAAAAGCGGCAAAAACAGCCTGTAACTCAGCCGTCTTTTGAACAAGGGCAGTCTCTGCCCGCTTTCGTTCGGTCAGATTATCAACGGTTCCCAAAACACCGACAACTCGACCGTCTGAGTCACACAGTGGGATTTTATTCGTTTCGGTCAGAATGGCTTGTCCATCGGTCTGACGCTCGACTTCCGATACATAGTAGTCGGCCTGCTTTGTTTCAATCACATAGCGATCGCGCTTTCGATAGCGTTCTGCATCTTTGATGTCCCATGGCAGATCGTAATCCGTCTTGCCGACGATGTCTTGGGGAGAACTCAGTCCGGCATATTCGGCTTGGGGCTGGTTGCAACCGAGGTAGACCAGATTGGTATCTTTCCAAAAAATGCGCTGGGGAATGTTGTCAATCACCAGCTTCAGCATCTGTTGAGACTGGCGCAACGACTGCTCTGCTCGCTTGCGATCGCCAATATTCCAAATGAGGGCGATGTAGCTGTGAGGCAGTTTTGAGGCTGACGGCAACGCTTGAAGATCAGGTGACTCTTGCTGATCATCTGTGGCATCGTGCGCCCCTGGCAGGGCTGAAACCACGATTTTTACCCAGCGCGCCTGCCCATTTTTGCAAACGTATCGCATTTCGCGGGTTAGCCCTTCAGACGATTGATGCCTCTGATCTCGCGCCTCTTGCTGATGCAAAATTGACCCCAGGGCTAAGTCATCTGGATGGGTGAGGTCAGCAACGGTCATGTTTAGCAATTCGTCAGCGGTGTAGCCCACCATCGCACAAAAGCCCGGATTCGCAAGCTGATAGCGACCCTCTGCACTGAGTTGAACAACGCCGACCGATGTTTGCTGAGCCAAGGCGCGAAACATACTCTCGTGACGGAAGACGTTAGCAGCAGGCTCACGTTGCTGCGGCAGAGGCGTCGGCTGCGGCAGAGGCGTCGGACTAGGCTCTGGGGCGATCGCCCACATGACGCCTTGAATTTTAACCGGGTGATCTGCTGCATCACAGATGAGAGTCGCGTGACCTGTCATGGCCTGCACCCGCCCATCGACACCCATCAAACGGCACTCGAAGGAACGGCGATCGCCCGAAATCAGAGTGCTGAAGAGTCGATTCGTCGATGCAATATCTTCAGGATGAAGTAGCGAATCCCAACATCTCTGTTCATCCAGTAATCGTTGTGCCGGATGCCCCGTCAGAGGCTCAACGCCAGGGCTGATGTGAAGCAACGCACGCGAGGGAAAGGCGATCGCCCATGTCACGATCGACAACGAAGAGAGAATATCGTCAGAAGTGCTTGGGTAAAACGATGAGTCTCCACCCTTAACGCTCAAGTCCTGAGACATGATGAACACCAAAAATCATGCGTACAACTGGCAAAATCACCCCGTTCTCTCAATGCAGGAGCGATTGTTTTAAAGAAGCGGTTCAGCAAAAAGCGGTTCAGCATCTGAGCAGACAAGCCATCGTTAGCATCCACCGACGAGACTTAATTCTATTGATTTTGATGTCGGTCACAACTATTTTTTAGCGAAAAGAGAAATATGGTTGAATAAAACGGTTTGTCAATCTCCCATCAAACTCAGATTAAGCGTGATGGAAAATTCAGGGTGTGACAGAGAATTCAGGGTGATAAAGCAGTTATTTCTACCGTTGCACTGACTGCAACTATGTCTACCGTTGCACTGATTGCAACCAGAGAGATACGGCAACAATACGGGGTTGCCGACGTTAATTTCAAGAAATTTTTGAAGGATTTAGTAAATTTAGGGAGAATGAGAGATGAATGTTTGTATGTGCTGAGCCACAATGGCCGATTTTTCTAGATGGGGAACGTGGCCACAGTCTTCGAGCCAGATGAGTTTGCTAGACGAGATATGCCGGTTAATCTTGGAAGCTTCTGCCGTCCCGAGAATCTGGTCTTGCTTGCCCCATAAAATCAATGTTGGAGCCTGAATCTTAGCCATATGTTGCTGGGTTAGCACGTTGTAGCCCCCGCTTCGAGTAAACGCAACCATGGATCGGCTCCAGTCTGGAGACGCAAGGTGCAGCGCAGCGCAACAGGCGGCATCCGCTGTTGCAAAAGATTTATCGAAGTAAGCCGCACGACTAATGCTTTGTCTCACCTTAGGGTTGCGGAGAAACTCTGTCGCCAAATATCCCATCGGTGGCACCAAAAACCGTCCCATGTTTGGCCCTTTGCCAGCGCCAGCGCTATCAAGCAAAATCAGTGCTTTGACGAGTTCTGGATAGGTGGCGGCAAAGTCCATTGCGGCAGCTCCGCCCATTGATGCGCCAACTAAGATGATGGGTTGTCGAATGAGTTCTTTCCACGTGGCATGGAGATGCTGCTTGATGTCAGCGGCACTAAACAACACATCGTCGGGTCGCTGGGTAAACCCAAACCCTAAGAGATCGATGGCCCAGGTGTCGTAGTGCTGAGCCATCTGGGGCAGCAGGCGGCGATATTCCATGACGGAACTGTCAAACCCATGCACCATGAGCACAGGTGACGTGCCCTCTCCTTGGTGGACATAGGCTGTATCGATCGGGTGAGCACTCAGGGGAGTCGCGATCGCCCGTTGCTGAATCTGCTGAGCAAGAGCAATCGATGTTGCTTCGGTCAGATGTTGAGCGGTTGGGGGTAAAAAGGGTGGAAACAAGTTTCTGGAGATATGTGGTTACGAGGCACAAGTACCAGTATAAATTTCTCCGAGCTTGATTCCGAGCCATGATTTGCTGAACTGTTTCCGGGTTGGGTCAAATCTTCTCTATCACATTCGAGCAGAAACACGGGTTGAGGAGAAAACCCTGAGTTGGCGATCGCCCTAATGCTTTCCCTAAATGATCGCCCTAATGCTGTCCCAGCACCACCTTTTCGTTGTCAGCGACTGCAACTCTGCGGCTCCAATCTTGTGTCTGTAGTGAAGAATGCCATTTCTGAAAAAAGTGTCTATGCTGGAATCTAGTTTTGCAAATCCTGCGGCACTATACGTTAAGGGGCTCAAGCCAGCCTTTAGTGTCATGCATTCACGCCTGATTCAGCTGATCCCGATTCTCGTTTACTTCCGATTCATAGGTCTTAACCATTCATGAGTTCCTTCTGCTCGACTCAACCGCCTGACAAGGCCCAAGCTCAGCTAGAGCCTAGCGACTCAGGCCACGCCCTATCCCCCCGCTGGCATCGCACTGGCGGCTGGCAGCGGAGATTGACCACGTGGTGGATTGTTGGAATAGTCTGCGCTCTCATCTTGGGCATTGCGGGAGGGTTGGCTCCGGTTGCCTATGCCCAAGATATTGACGCTGCCGAGCCGTCTCTGGTGCAAAACAGCCCGCCGCCATCTACCCAAGAAGCTAGACAAGAAGCTGAAACGGGCGATCGCTCAACCAACATGCAGCCCTACATCGACCAAGCGATGGGGCAAATCACCGAATTTACCTTAGACAATGGCATGACGTTCATTGTCATGGAGCGTCATCAAGCCCCTGTGATTTCCTTCATGACCTATGTGAATGTGGGTGGGGTTGACGAAGAAGAAGGCAAAACCGGAGCCGCTCACTATTTAGAGCATCTCGCTTTTAAGGGAACTCAAGACATTGGCACCAAAGACTATGGGGCAGAAGCCGAGCAATTTGCCATCTTAGATCGTCTATTTGACCGTATCCAGCAGGCTCGGGCTGACGGCGACGAAGAAACTCTAAAAGAACTCCAAGAGGAGTTTGACGCAGCCCAGGCAAAAGCCAGTAGTTACGTGATTCAAAATCAGTATGCCTTGATTGTCGATCAGGCTGGTGGAGTAGGGCTTAACGCGACCACCTCTGCCGATGCCACCCGCTACTTCTACAGCTTCCCTTCTAACAAGCTAGAACTGTGGATGTCAGTCGAGTCAGAGCGCTTTTTAGATCCTGTATTTAGAGAATTTTACGAAGAGAAGGCCGTCATCCTTGAAGAGCGGAGAATGCGGGTAGACAACTCTCCGGTCGGCAAAATGGTCGAAGAGTTTTTGGCCACGGCCTACCAAGAGCATCCCTATCGTCGCCCGATCATTGGATACGAGACTGACCTGCAAGCCATGACACGGCAAGATATTCAGGAGTTCTTTGATCGCTATTACACGCCCAACCATATGATCTTTTCTGTGGTTGGAGATGTTGACCCGCAACGGGTGAAGCGTTTGGCTGAGGTCTATTTTAGTCGCTACGCACCGGGGCAGACCATCACCAGAGATCTCCCCGATGAACCGATTCAAACAGAACCGCGTGAAGTTGTTTTAGAATTGCCTTCTCAGCCCTGGTATTTTGAGGGCTACCACATGCCGTCGGTTGAAGATCCAGACTATCTGGTTCACCAGGTGATTACGTCAATCTTGGCTAACGGACGCACGTCTCGCCTCTATCAATCCCTCGTTGAAAAGCAGCAGGTGGCGTTGAATGCCCAGTGTTTTAGCGACTTTCCGGGCAATCGCTATGGCAATTTGATGGTGCTCTACGCGCTGACCGCTCCAGGACATTCTGTAGAAGAGGTGGAAGGGGCGATCGCCACAGAACTTGAGCGCCTTCGAACTGAACTCGTATCAACGGAAGAGTTAGATCGAGTCAAAACTCAGTGGCGAGCCAGTATTTTGCAAACGCTAGATTCTAATCGAGGCATGGCTAGCCTTTTGCCTGAATATGAAGCCAAGACCGGAAGCTGGCAAAACCTCTTTGAGGAACTCAAGCAAATCGAAGCGATTGAGCCTGAAGATGTGCTGCGCGTTGCCCAATTCACGTTTAGCCCAGAGAAACGGACGGTAGGCAAAATACTGTCAGAATCCTCCTCAGAATCGTAAGTCGTGTTGCCGCATGAGAGCATCTCATGCGGCTCAAATTCTATTCGGATTAATCATCACATTTGGAGTTTTTCTTGACCATGCGGCAGTCAAAGTCCGTGCCTAGCTTCCCCCTCTTGAGAGACCGTCCCATTCAGCGATGGCTCTATCGGGGGCTGTTGGCGATCGCCACCTGTTGTTTTATCGTTGCAGGCTGGAGTTGGAAACCTGCCCTTGCAGAGCAAGCCCTACACTACACCGAGCTAGAGTTTCCGCCACTGCCAGAGGTGTCGGTTCCTGACTATGAGCGGTATGAATTAGACAACGGCTTGGTCGTGTACCTAATGGAAAACCACGATCTGCCCCTAGTGGGCGGTTCGGTGACGGTGCATACGGGCGATCGCCTAGAACCCGCTGACCAAGTTGGGTTGGCTAGCGTGGCCGGAGACGGCATGAGGTTAGGCGGCAGCGTTCAGTTTGCTGCCGATGAGCTAAATCAATTCCTCGAACAGCGAGCAGCCTCGATCGAAACAGGCATCGGAACAAGCTCAGGCAGCGCCAGTTTTAGCGCCCTCTCCGAAGATTTGGCCGCTGTGTTTGAGCGATTTGTCGATGTTGTTCGCCAGCCGAGCTTTCCTGAAGATAAGCTGGCTCTAATTAAAAGCCAAATGGCGGGTTCTATTGCCCGTCGCAACGATAGTCCTGGCGATGTGGCCAGCCGCGAGTTTTACAAACTGGTTTACGGCAGCGACAGTCCCTATGCTCGCACAGTGGAATATAGCACTCTGGCTAACTTTTCCCGTGATGATGTGGTCGCCTTTCACGATCGCTATTTTCAGCCCAACAATATGATTCTGAGCATCTACGGCGATTTTGATACCGCTGCGGTGCGATCGCTCATCGATCAGTCATTGGGAGATTGGGAAGCTCCGGCGGTGCCTGAGCTAGAGGCTCAGCTAGGCGACGTGAAGCAAGCTCATGCAGGCGGGCTATTCCTAATTGAGCAGCCTCAACTGACTCAAAGCTCCGTCTTGATCGGGCATTTGGGCGGCACTCGCAAAGGCTCCGACTATGCAGCGTTGAGCGTCATGAATCAAGTGCTGAATGGATTGGCAGGGCGACTGATGAATGAGGTGCGATCGCGCCAGGGGCTGGCCTACAGCGCTTATGCGGTCTGGTCAGCAGGCTATGACTACCCAGGCGTGTTTATTGCAGGCGGCGAAACTCGTTCGGAGACAACCGTTCCGTTTATCAAATCCACAAAGGCAGAGATCGCGAAAATCCGCGAAGCACCCATCACAGATGAGGAGCTGACTCAAGCCAAAGATAGCGTTATCAACTCTTTTGTCTTCAATTTTCAAAGCCCCAGTCAAGTCGTCTCACGACTCATCACCTATGAGTTTTATGACTACCCCCAAGATTTTATCCTTCAGTATCGTCAAGATGTTGAAGACACAACGGCTGCGGATATTCAACAAGCAGCCCAAGATAATCTTCGACCTGAACAGCTTGTAACACTCGTCGTGGGCAACCCTGAGACGATGAATCCTCCTCTGTCAGACCTGATGCCCGATGATGCCATCGTGACGCTAGATATCACGATTCCTCAGCCAGACGCTTAGTCAGGCTCTGGTTGATTGCACGGAAGGGGGTCTCAGATGAGATCCCCTTTTATTGTTGAAGCCAAAATGCCTGCGACTGAAGTGTGGGCTACAGGCACAAAGTCTCTGCGAGGCTGCTTAGCGCTGGGTCTTTCGCTGATTTGCTTACACCTTTAGCTAGAAGCATGACCAAAGGATTATTCTTTTCCTTGTGAGGGGACTTCAAACGTAGCGATGAATTTAATCAGTCTCACCAACCCATCGTGATTGCAGGACAAACCCATAATGCGGTTTTGCTCTCCGAAGCAGATTGGGCATTTGTACAAGAAACGCTTTACCTGTTGTCGGTTCCAAGGATGAGAGAGTCGATTCGAGAAGGCATGGAAACGCCTGTTGGGGAATGTGAGCGAGAGTTACATTGGTGAACTGAATTCTGCGGATGTGGACGCATTATGAATAGGCGATCGCCTACGACATGAAGATCTGAAGAAATATCTGAAGAGTGGCGATCGCCTCTCTAATCATGTTCAAAACTCTGATTGAGGACTGAGTAAGGTAATCGGGCGATTGCGATTCTTTCGGTAGATTTGGAAGTCGCTATCTAGAGTAAAAATTACGCTATTGGGATGCAGTTCGGCCATTCTAACCAGCTCTGCATCGGCTAAAGAAGCTGGAACCGATTGATAACGAGCTAGAAGGTCAGCAACGGTGGCCAATTGCTCATCTAAGTCAAACCGAACAATGACGTGTCGTTGTTGCAGGAGCTGAAGCAATGTTTCCCGACCTTTCGTGACTCGCTGTAACAAAAACCAGGCTTCTGAAATCACCGCCTCGCACGTTAAAAGAGGAGGTGCAATCTGGGTCAATTGCTCTGTTACCCATAGATGATGACGATCTTGGCGATCAATCAAAGCGATCAAAATACCTGTATCAACAATGACTTGATGAAGCATTATTGACCATAGCCATGCATATAGTCTGGATTGGTTGACAGATCTCCCGGCCCCTCTCCAACCCCAATCAAACTTTGGGCAGATTCAAAAAATGACTCATTTTCTGTAATTCTGACGTGCTGATGTTTTGCCTTGAGGAACTCTACGAAGTCAAGCACCTCTCGCTGGTCTTGCGCCGACATAGTTTCTATGGTCTTTAGAATTTGCTCAGTTAGAGGAGACATTACGATTCGGTGCTGGAGTGTGATGGCTTTATTATGGCAAAAATGGTGCGATCGCCCTCTCTGTGAGCCAATGATCGAGATCCTCGGCGTTATTTCGTTGAGTTACTATACACCCGATGACCTGACTCAACTTGAGCAGAATCATCCCGCTCGGAGATCTTTGGCAATGTTTTCAATGGCCTGCGCAATATCAGTCCAGGCTTGATCTCGATCGCCATTCTCCTGAGAAAACGTGACCACGGGCTTACCGTCTTTGGGCAACGCACCCAACTTCGCGAGGAGGGGTTCACTTTTCCACATGCAAGGACGCACAATGATCGGAATCACTTGCATCCCTTCCGACTCGCGGCGTTTGAGCAACTTGGGTACTTCTTCATCGTTGATAAAACGAGAATTAATAAAGTGTCTACTAATGAGTAGCAAGGCAATGTCAGCATTATTCATCTCTGTCTGAATGACGTCGTACCAGTTGTCTCCAGGCTCTATCAGACGGTCGTGCCAGGTTTTAATCACGCCATTCCGTTTCAAACCCGCCATCATTTCATCTATGTCGTCTTTGAACTGCTCGTCTTCGTGGGCATAGCTAATGAAGATCTTAGGAATTTTCGTAGATGATTCAGTTTGGATAGGCCAAAACTCTGCACGACGTGCAGGCGAAATTGGATTGGTAACTTCTACCATTTGATGACCAAGTAAAGCTTGAGTATCTCCATACATATCACCGACATCAGAGATAAGGCCACGTACATCGACCATGTCAAAGCTTTGTTGGCATTGCATTTGATAGTTGTGCCTGTCTAGAGAATTGTGTAGCACTTCTAGCGGATAAAAATGAGGAGATTGCTCATTACGACAGGAATTACAGTTGCAAGGAATTAACTTCTTACACTTGTCTTGTAATCGCTCATAAGATGCGTTGATTTTATCAAGCTCATGTCCTATTACGGTCAGCAAGTCTTTGCGACGATTGCCATTAACGCGGATGTGGATTTCGCCTTTGTGGTAGTACTCAATGACTTCGGCACGGGCGGAGCCATTATTGAGCACGACACCAGTTTTCCACACAAGCTTTTGCTGCTCAATGAAGCGGTGCATCTCGACAATGAAGAGAGTGAGAATGCCTTTGGGCATGAAGTCGTAGTGGTAGCGCAGCAACAAATTATTGTTTTTATCCCAGGGGTAGTCAGCCTGATTTTCATCCAGTAGTTGAGGCGCAATGTATTCGTTATCAGTACCGGGAATCAGATAGCAGAGCTTGAAGTTCATCATGAGCTGAAGTAGCTCATCTCGCATATCGGCGTACTCGATGTCATCCCAAATATCGTCGAGCTGGGCGCGGCTAAACCGTCCCTGGTTTTCTTTAACTTCGGGTGTGTCAAGGGCTTTGTAAACGGCGGTCGTGCCCCACTCAGGTTTGAGGATGAGAGTTTTTTTTAGCAATGGGTCTTCATGAAAGTGAAGGCAAACGCCGAGGTCGTGCAGATAGCGGCTGAGACTGAGCATTTGCGCCCGGTCTTTGAACTGGTTTTGCTCGCACAGCTCGTAGTATTTCTCGATGGGGATGTAGTTGCAGTTTTGCGAGTAGTTTTCGAGACAGGCGCGGACGCGTACCCAAATTTTGGGTAGTGGCGCACCGACGTGGGGCAGATGGGTGATGTATTGCTGAATCTTGGCTTTAATCTCGTCTAGACCGCGATCGGTTTTGAGGTTGGTGCGGAGGGTCTCTTTGAGGTTGGTGAATTCGCTGCGGAGTTGGCGATCGTTGACCTGGCAGGTGCGGTCTTGCTTTTCGTTTTTGATGATGAAAACGGGGCTGTTGTCGCTGAGCAGCTCTACAACGTTGAGCCAGTAGTAAAGGTCGGTGTTGTCTTGGCGGGCATCGACTACAACGGCATAGAGGGAGCGTTTAGTCAGGAAGAACTGGTGGGTGGAGTGGTAGATTTCCTGACCGCCAAAGTCCCAGACGTTAGCACGGAAGGGTTGACCATTGGGATGGTCAAAATCCCAGCGAACGACATCAATACCTTCCGTCGATTTCTCCTCGGGCTGAAGCTCGTATTCAGTATTGTCGATCTTTTTTGCCAGGGTCGTTTTGCCTGCACCGCCCTCACCGACGATGAGGAGTTTGGCTTCATAGAGAGGTTCACTCTCATCAGGATCAAGAGTCTGAAAGTAAAAGTCGAGAATTTCAGTCAGGTTGCCCGGATCTTCATAGAATTCTTTTGGCCCCAAAATTTCGGGCGGAATCGGAATCGGATTGCCTCGCAGATCCAGCTTTTCTAACGTCTTGATCTGGACGATTTCGGGCGGTAGGCTGCTCAGTGGGTTAGAGCGGAGGTCGAGCGTTTGCAGCGACGAGAGCTGGACGATTTCGGGCGGTAGGCTGCTCAGTGGGTTAGAGCTGAGGGAGAGCGTTTGCAGCGACGAGAGCTGGACGATTTCGGGCGGTAGGCTGCTCAGTGGGTTAGAGCTGAGGTCGAGCGTTTGCAGCAACGAGAGCTGGACGATTTCGGGCGGTAGGCTGCTCAGTGGGTTAGAGCTGAGGGAGAGCGTTTGCAGCGACGAGAGCTGGACGATTTCGGGC
>JBARXP010000267.1:0-3984 GCA_049647405.1 Elainellaceae cyanobacterium
AAAACTGTAGACTTGGCGAGTGGTCATCACCGCATCGAGCAGTTCAAAGGTGGCGTCGCGGGCGCGACTGAGATGTTGGTAAGCTTCCGAACGGAAGGTTTGAAGCGTATCGTAAGTCATAGACAGACAGGAGAGGGTTGGACTCTTCTCAGTCTCTGTCCTTAGGCGCTCTTTGAAACCCAGAGCGCGCCTTTTATGTATCGGCCTTCTAGTCTAAACACCATACCTCTGGGAAATCACGATCGCGATGAACATTGACCGCTAACAGTGAAGTTGTGCGGCGGCAAGCAATCTCAAACTCCCGCCAGTGACCTCTGTACTCTCTGCACCAACGCAGTGTTATGCCGCTGCAACTGCCCTTTTACTTGAGTTAGGACTCAGTAGCATCATTGGAGGGTGGATGCCAACCACCCCGAATCCAAAAACGACGAGCTTTAACAATTGCCCCCTCATTATGGTTTTGATCATTCAAGTCCAAGCGATCGCACGTTGCACGCCCAATGGAAGTCTTGCCTCGAATCACTAAACCACCCTTCTCCCACGTAAAATGCTCATTCCACTGATGCAGCCGTGGGTTAAACAATGCAGTAGAAACTTGAGATTCTGGATCGGTTCCTTCTGTGAAGTTATAGCGGTAGCTATTACACCGCTGACAAGCCAAAGCCAGGTTTTCAAGTGTATCTGCTCCTCCGAGTGATCGTGGTTGGATATGATCAATTTCAAACCGTGCTGCACTGGCTTCTTCACTAGAGTGGCAGTATTCACACAGATACTTAGCCCGCTCTCGAACCTGCTGCCGAGTCTCTTTTGAAATCGCCATATCTACGCAGACTCGGCAACAATTTTTGCATTGAGCAATGTGAAAATTCGGTCGAGTTCTAAAATCCCAGTCAGTTCTACTTCTTCGTCTGGTGACAATTTCGATTCTCGGTGTTTCTCATTCAGGCTCTCCAGTCGCTCTTGCAAGTCTTCGCTAAATTTGAATAAGAACAGCCCTCGAACTGGCTTGATTTGAATACCAGCATCAATAAAAGAGGAGGGTTGAATCATTAATTGTGCATTCATTATTCACCTCAAAAACGTGGTATGCCGATTCTGAAAAACGCAAGCTATAAGTTTGAAACTTCTCGTTCAGAACTCTGATTTTGGTAGGGATTTATATCACTCGTAAAAAGGTTACCCTGATCAGTAGATAGAACTTCCTCAAGTTCCTTGTCAGGGTTTATGTCCGGTTCTTGACTTGCTTCAATTTTTCTCAATAAGTTGAATGTTCTCGCATGGGCTTGACGAAGAACAGTGTTATAAGTTCTCGGATGTATAGTAGTTTCTCCGTCTGTTGCTGTGTCTTCATCCAAAGGATCTACATATGTTCCAATCACATAGCAGATAATTTTGGTACTCTTACCGACTTTTCCACTTCTCCTTAATTCCCTTGCGTAGTTTGCCGCTTGAGTCTTCTCCTCATTAGTGATCGTAAAACCACCTTTTTTAAGCTCAACTATAACAATGGACTTAAAACCAACAACCTCATGTTTTTCATTAAAATCATCGCAGGCGTACATGCCGATTGAACTGTCTGGCAAAACAACAAAATCTGGTCGCTTACTTGGGTATTCCAATCTTGCAGTGTCAAAAAATTTCTTGACAACAGTTGCTAATGAACGGTTCGATGTAAAACTTATAGATTCAAATTCAGGACCAAATATCCAAAGACCACGCTCAAAGAGTGGTTGAAGATCATGTAATTCATCGGCTGTGTGACTTTCAACCAATCCATCAAGCTGAGTAATCAACTCAAGTCGATAGCGAAGTTCATCAAGAACTTTCTTTGCATCAGTTACATTCCACTCATGAAGTATAATCTCTAATTGTTCTAAATCTCCTGAATCTAATCGGGCTAATTTTTCCAAAAGAGCGTAACCAGAACGAACCTTTTCTAAATTCGCTAAAACCTGGACTGTATTGTCCAAGTCTCTCTGTTGCATAGTTGGACATAAAACCTGAATTTCTTCCAAAAATTCAGAGATTTGTTTCTGTGAGATTAGGGGCAACCTTTTAATTTTGTCTTTGTTAGCTTGAAGTGCTTCACGTTTGCGGTCACTCCGTATGTCACTTAGCAATAAACGCAAATCATCTCTAACAAAATTAGATATTTTCCTTTGAAAACTATGAACAATGGGTGATGAGTAAAAACCTGACCAGTCAGGCTTTATATTTTCAATTAATTGATCGGCTTCGATAACATAAGTGAACCTTTTTCCCGTAGAGGTTCGAGCATCTAGCAAGGGACTATCAAAACCTTCCCATGAAGGCTCCCCAACAAGGCGACGATTTACCCACCATGCCATTCCGCTCTGTTTACTAGTTCGTCCTGTTTTCTTAGAATCAAATCTATGTACTTTAACATCTCCATATTCTGGAATAGAAACAGAGTATGTTTCGCAGAGATGTTCAATGTCTTTTAGAGAGACAATATTCCCATTGACATATATATTGAATTTCGGATCTGACACAAAGCGTGAACCTATCAATTCAGATACCTGTAATGGGTTTAGATCAGATATATTTCTTTGTGCTTCAGTATAGATTTTTGTGCCATGTCCTTCAGATTTTCCCTTATCTTCAAGAATTAATTTAAAAGGAGTATCTTTATAGCATCTTTCCACTCTAATAAGATGAAATTCACCATTTTTTCTGGTTTCGACGAAATATCTGTCTGCAAAACAGAACATAGCGTGTCTGCCTATTCCGTTCCGCCCAAAAGGAATTCTTTTGCGTTTGGTGGACTTAGGTGGAAACTCTACAGTATTACCTTGATACTTCAAGCGATTGTAGTTTAACTGCGTCCATCTTTGAGTGAACTCCTCATATGTCATACCAGTACCATTATCTTGAACAGAGAGACACTGGCTATCGTTTTTCAACCACTCAATATCAACTCTATCTGCACCTGCATCCCAACAATTAGCTACAAGCTCAATCAATGCATAGTGAGGATCAGCAATTATGCTTCCAGCATGATGTTCTAGAAAACTGTCACCGAAGGTTAGTTGTAGATTGAGTTGTTTACCGCTCATGTCATCAGTTGCGTATTGATTAGGCTCTACCTGAAGGAGAGTTGTATACTTCTCCACCTAAATAATTAGAGCATTGCTTCCAATCTTTTAGATAAAGACAGACAGTTAGCATCACTACCTCTTGGGCGCTGGCAGGTAGTATTTCGATTATGCCTCACCAATAACTGAAGGCAGCATAAACAATTACTTAGGCTGAAATATTTCAGCCTAAGTTCCTTTCTGGGGTAGATAAGTGGAATTATGTCTGTCTAAAATCTATATTTGGGTAAATAGGTGGACTATTTCAATGATAATCGCCCTTAGTGGTGCAGAAAACTTTTTTCAGTCAATTTCAAGCAAACGTACTACTGCTTAAACTCCTGTATCCTCGTTGAAAATTTGACTATTCTCGATAACATTCCTTGTTGAGAACAGCGAGTTTACTAGGTTTCAGGAGTTTTCTGCACCACTAAGGATAATCGCCTATTTGCTGGAGAGATAAGGGGGTTGATGATGAGCATGGGTTGGCTTGAGCAGATCCTTCTCTATGCGTCTCTCCTGCCTCCCAACTCCTGACTTCTCTCTTCTTCTACGGTTGACTTATAGCGATCGCACCCGTATGCTTTTTCATTAAGCTGTCTCCGCGATAGCTTGTTCAGAACTCAAGAACTTGGCACCATCTGCGAGTGCGTCAACACCCACAGATGGCTAACCCACCGCGACTGCATACACCAGTCGGGGGGCTAACGGTTCATGGTAAACCGTGGCTGCCTCGAATTGCACACAATTGCGGGGTAGCTAAGGGACTGAGTTCTGGTTTCCTTCTGTTGTTGTATTAAGAAAAGGAACCAGAACCTCATGTTTCAACCCAATTCGGGCGCATTTGCGTCCACTGCTTCGGGTGGCGATTTTCCATCCCGATCCCAAT
>JBARXP010000268.1:0-42866 GCA_049647405.1 Elainellaceae cyanobacterium
ATCAGCAAACAGGATTGGATGCACATTATCAAAATCAAGCAAGGGATGAAAACTTCTACAAGATTAGCTCCCAGCGGGCGAGGGGAGCCGATCAAAATTCTTGTTCCCTCTCCTCTTGGGAGAGGGCTAGGGTGAGGGGTTTTTGAGGATCTATGCATAAGTTTTGTCAGTCAATGAGCCCGTGTAGAAATCGGAGAAATGACGGCTTAGGCTAAACAGCCTAAAGGTTTTGCAGCTCTCACCTATGTCACGTCATGTGCCACGATATTTCTTCTCCTGCCCCTAAAGGCACGAGCCCGGATTCTATAAACGGCACCTCATCGGGAATGCGCCAAGTTGTTTTGGTCAATGTAATGTGTTCAACATTGCGCGGGAGCTGATAAAAATCTGGCCCGTAAAAGCTGGCGAACGCTTCAAGTTTGTCGAGTGCATCAACACTCTCAAACGCTTCTGCATACAACTCAATGGCGTGCAGCGCCGAATAGCAACCCGCGCAGCCACAGGAATTTTCTTTGCTGTCGCGAGAATGAGGGGCACTATCGGTGCCCAGAAAAAACTTGGGATTGCCAGACGTTGCTGCTTGCAACAGGGCCAAGCGATGCTCTTCGCGTTTCAAAATTGGCAGGCAATAAAAATGGGGACGAATGCCGCCTTTGAATAGCATATTGCGGTTAAACAGTAGATGTTGTGGTGTAATGGTTGCCGCGATGTTGTCGGCAGATAGCACAAACGACGCGGCATCTGAGGTGGTGATGTGCTCAAGTACCACGCGCAGTTTCGGAAATCGTGACATGAGTGGGATCAGGTGTTTCTCTATGAACACTTTCTCACGGTCAAATATATCAATATCTCTATCGGTTACTTCTCCGTGCAGCAATAGAGGCATGTCTACCTGCTGCATCGCTTCAAAGACGCGATCGCACTTATGAATATCTGTCACGCCGAAGTCTGAGTTAGTCGTTGCACCTGCTGGGTAATACTTTACCGCGTTGATAAACTGCGATGCCTTGGCCGCAACGATCTCTTCGGGGCTGGTGTTGTCGGTGAGGTAGAGGGTCATTAATGGCTCAAACTTTTTGCCCGCTGGCATCGCTGCGAGAATGCGATCGCGGTAGGCGGCAGCATCGGCTACCGTGCGGACTGGAGGCTTCAAGTTTGGCATGATGATGGCGCGGGCAAACTGACGCACTGTATGGGGCAAAACTGCTTCCAGTGCCGCCCCATCACGTAGATGAAGGTGCCAGTCGTCGGGTTGAGTGAGGGTGAGTTTTTGCATTTCTCAATCATAAAACAGTTGACGATGGGGGGAGAATGTATAGGCGATACGGGCTACGCCGGGGCAAGCCAACGCCCCACGGGATGAGCGTCACAATGCACCCACCCCGCGATCGCCTATTTACTCAACTTGTACGGTTTTGGTGAGAATGCACATCATTTCGCCAGGGCGCTCTGTTGGCATGGGGCGGCTCCACTCGTTGGGGTCGGCGTAGCCCAGTCGATGTAGACTCTTGATCACGATTTGGATGGCTTTGGGCGACCCGTAGAGCAAATGGCGCACGGGTTCGTTGTGCGGACTTGCTTGAGAACGGGACGGAAAATCGCCACCCGAAGCAGTGGACGCAAATGCGCCCGAATGGGATTGAAACATGAGGTTCTGGTTCCTTTTGTAGTTTTACAGCGAGAAGAAACCAGAACTCAGTCCCTTAGCTACCCCGCAATTGTGTGCAATTCGAGGCAGCCACGGTTTACCATAAACCGTTAGCCCCCCGACTGGAATACGCAGTCGCGGTGGGTTAGCCATCTGTGGGTGTTGTCGCACTCGCAGATGGTGCCAAGTTCTTGAGTTCTGAACTAAGCCATCGACGTGACAGCTTAATGACAAAGGATACGCATACTGGCGTTCTGAGTCAACCGTAGAGGAAGAGAGTTGGGAGAGAGGAGTTGGGAGAGAGGAAGAGGAGAGAAGGGCTACACCCAGGCTAACCAATGCCCTTCTTCAACCACACAACGAAATTTTCACACCCCCGTCTGCCTCGACTCAAACTCATCGGGGTCATGACATCCTTGTAGCCTAACACCCCTTGAATCGTGCGAATATCACAGTAATTCTTGCGATCCAGACAAATCTGGATAATATGGAGAAAGTTTCTAGCGATCTGGCGGATTGAGGTAGATATGCGGAAACTTTCGGCCTATCTACCCTGATAGGGACAATCCGTAGAAACTTTTTCTCCAATAACATTGTTGGACTGCTTTAGGTTTTGGTAAAGACAGCATATTTAGTTTGGTCAGATTAAAAAGAATGAAGACATTGACACAACATGAAGATTTACGCTATGTCATTCGTAGGTAGTATCTATTGGAGGATTCATCTCAGCGATCCATTGATATTAAATCTTAAGTCCCTCCCTGGATGGTTTTTAATCAATCCTCTAACCTACTCAGAAATAGAATTAGCCTCTGAAAATTTTAGTTTCAAAAAGGTTTTAATTGTTGATGATACAATCATTGTTTCGACAGGAGGTTTTGTACTGGGAACTTCGCTTGAGGAGTTTGACCCGACTTTGATTCCCTTTGCTATAGAAAAGGCGAAGATTTTTCGGCTTAATTCAGAAGGAAAAACAAGTTTTGATATATATGACCTACTTCCTACTTACGTAGAACGTTTCTCTTCAAACCTGCGCCAAACAAGCAAGCAGGTTACAATTCCTAAAAGTTTTTCCGTTATTTCCAAAGGTGAACTTCTTGAGCTACCTGAGTTGAATTTCACAGAAGCCAAAAAGTCAGAGGTAATCATACCAAAATACACATTAGATACGGCAGTTACATGGGAAAATTTAACGGATGCAGATTTAGATTTTTTGGCTTCAAAAAGCTTTGTATATGAAAGGCTATTCCTTGATGCAATTCATGCTTATAAAGACAAGGATTACAGAAGATCTCTGCTATATACAGCTATTTCTGTTGAAACATTAGCTGCGACAAAATCTGATGAAGCATATGATCTTATTACTCAAAATGGAGATGCTGATAACGTTTTGAGGTTAGTTTCTTTTTCCCAAAAAGGAGGAACTTTAATTACTAAAGATCCCGTTTATGAATTGCTGCGTAGTAGAAGCAAGTTTGTAGAACTTCTTCATGAGATACCCTTGTATATTTTTGGGAAATCTTTACTTATTGATAACGAGGCTTTATACCAAAAAGCTACCAGGCTTTATAGAACTCGAAATAAGATAGCACATTTAGGTGAACCTAATGCCGGAAATAAAACAACATTTGCAATAACTGAAGAAGATGCATTAGAGGCAATAGAATGTGTAATTAATATCTTTCAATGGTTTGAGGTATCAACACATTTTCCTATTCCTAGATTGTCCTTTATTAAGGGATATTCACCTGCGTAACTTATAAAGTCTTCCAGCAGTCTAAAAATTCTGGTGCAGCCGATTGGCTGAAGCCGCTTAGGTGAAAGAAGGCATAGATATCGGCAACCGCTGATCAGAACCGTTAGGCATCCCAAAATTCGGGCATGGAAATTCTCAAAGTGCGATCGCCGATTTTGTAGGGTGTGTTCCTTAAATGCAGCTCTTGCTACTCCATTGATAGATTTTTGGAGCGCACCATGCTCATATCTTTTGCAATGCAGGCGATCGCAGCTACAATGAGGTTTTCAATTTTGATATGGCAACTATCGGAACCGTTGAAAGTTTATGGTGCTACCCAGTTAAAAGTATGCGCGGCATGGAAATGCCCGAAATCTTTATGGGATTTTCTGGTATCTATGGCGATCGCTGCTACGCCTTCAAAAGCTCCACAGCCCGCAAAGGATTTCCTTATTTGAACGCGAATGTGCAGCAACAAATGTTGCAGTATCGTCCGCAATATCGCTACCCAGAACGAGCCTCAAAACCGCCGAACTTAATCGAAGCAACGAGCATCTCACCTGGAGTGACCCCTGCTAACAGTGACCCAGAAGATATAATTTTGGACATTGTTACTCCGTCAGGCAAAGTTGTTTCTGTCGATGACCCAGAACTGATACAGCTACTGGGTAAAGGACTCGACGAAAAGACTCAACTAAAACTTGTGCATTCAGACCGGGCGTTAACCGATTGTCGCCCGATTTCGTTAATCAGCTTATCGACGATTCGACAAATTGAATCAGAATGCTCAATTCCAATTGATAAGCGGCGTTTTCGATCCAACGTCTACTTTGATTTTGCGTCAGACAAAATCGGATTTGCTGAAGATAATTTTGTCGGTCGCCGTCTACGAATTGGATCAACCGCGACGGTCATGGTTCTTGAGCGTGACCCGCGTTGTAAGATGATTTCGCTTGATCCAGATACAGGTGAACACAACCCAGAAGTTTCACGAAAAGTTGCCCAATCACACGACAACTTTGCTGGGCTTTACTGTGCAGTTTTGGTTGAAGGAGTATTGAAAAAAGGTGATTTTATCGAATTAGAAGGGGCTTGATTTTACTTGTCATTTGCGGTTTCTTCTGGCAGTATTTGGACATACTCCAAATACCATCTAATAATCTCGTTGCACACCGACCGTATCGAGAAGTTGGTTGATCCAACAGGTTACTAGCAGCGGCTGAAGCGAACCGTTAGGCATCCCAAAATTCGCCCATGGAAATTCTCAAAGCAGTCGGACTATTTGCACTCACAGCCGTTGCCGAAATCGTCGGTTGCTATTTGCCCTATCTGTGGCTCAAGCAAGAGCGCAGTATCTGGTTATTGCCACCCGCAGCGATGAGCCTGGGGCTTTTTGCGTGGCTGTTGACCCTTCATCCCTACTCCGCTGGACGAGTCTACGCCGCCTATGGAGGTGTCTATGTCAGCGTGGCTTTACTTTGGCTCTGGATTGTAGATTCAGTCCGTCTCACGATGACAGACATTGTCGGGGTTGGGGTTTGTTTGCTGGGCATGGTCATCATCCTGTTTGGGGCGCGACATGCCTAACCCAGGTTTCGAGGCGCGATCGCCATTCCTCACCCACACAACGAATTCAATTCGGAGTAGCTAGTTAAAGTCATTTTTCGGAGACATCAGAGACCCCTATCTATCGCGCTATGATGCGAAGCATAGTCGGGTGCTTGGCATAAAATGTGACGTGCTAAACGTTCAAGAATGCACTGCTCTACTTTTATGTTTTGTAAGTGTCACCTAGCCAGTATGGATAAGGATCAGATTCATGAGCTATCAGATGCCCTCGCGGTGTCTGAGCGACGACGACAGGAAACTCAACGCTTGTCCGGGGTCGGATTCTGGGAACTTGACCACAAGAACGAAAGTCTATATTGGTCTGAAGAGATTTTCACCATCTACGAATTAAATAGTGATGCCGTTAGACCCAATTATGAGGTTTTCTTAAGTCTGATTTACGACGAGGATCGCGATCTCGTCAATAAAACCTATCAGGACTCAGTTAAATTCAAAACAGAGTATTGCCTCCGGTATCGCGTCAATGCGGCAGCCTCGATCCATTTGATCGAGGCGAGAGGCGTTACTGTCTACGATGGGCAGGGGACCGCAGTTCGGTCTATCGGTACCGCCCAAGATATTACTGAGATGGTCACAGCACAGCAGCAAATCGAGTATTTGGCATACCACGATGCGCTCACCGATCTGCCAAATCGTAAATTCTTTTCAGATCGATTGAACGCCGCTGTGCAATCAATCGGTCAAGGTCGCACCCATGTAGCGGTTGTATTCATTGACTTAGACAATTTCAAACTGATCAACGATCGTCATGGACACGCTGTGGGGGATGAGGTACTGATCGGTGTTGCGCGTAGATTACAGAGCCTTGCTGGCCCTGATGATATCTTCGCGCGAATCGGCGGCGACGAGTTTGCCGGAGTATTGGTCAATCTTGATGATATTGGCATCGATGAAGCGGTGCGCTGCGTGAAAAGCTCGATCGAGGGGACATACTTTACGCAAGTCAATACATTTAATGTCACGGTCAGCATTGGCGTGACAATATACCCACAAGACAACGTAGATCCAGAAGTCCTGCTGCGCCATTCAGACCAGGCGATGTATGAGGCCAAAGAGAATGGAAAATCGCGGATTTGTTTCTTTGATACAAAGAAGCACCAGCTCAGGTTATCGAGACGCGAACAGCTCAGGGCGATCGCCACTGCAATCAGAAATGACGAATTCGTTCTGTATTATCAGCCGATAATCAACCTTAGCAACGGCGCACTCGTAAGAGCAGAGGCGCTGCTGCGCTGGTTTAGAGGTGATCATTCGTATTCCCCCACGGATGTAACGACTGCAATTCAAGATACGGAGTTGGAGCAGAAATTAGACAACTGGGTCATTAAAAAGGTTCTTGTACAAAGCAAGATTTTTCGTGAGCACGGGATCGAGGGGCTCTTTAGTGTAAACATTAACCCGAGAACTATTGAGGATCAGAAATTTCCAAATCAACTATTTTCTCTACTCGCTGGCACAGGCGTTTCAGGCAAGAACTTAGAGATCGAAATTTTGGAGATCTCGTCAATCAAGAATTTCGAGTCCACCTATGAAATCCTCCGGCAATGTAAGGCGTTGGGAGTCAGCGTGTCACTGGATGACTTTGGCACCGGATATTCCTCTCTGACTCATTTTCATGCGCTTCCTATCGATGTGTTAAAGATCGATAGACGCTTTATCAAACATCTCAACTCTGACGCCACAAGCTTGGCGCTGGTGAAAAGCATCTTGGCGATCGCGCAGGCTAATGGACGAAATGTTGTCGCAGAGGGTATAGAGTCAGATGCGATCGCGAGCGCTCTCAATCATCTCGGCTGCTCTTATGGACAAGGTTATGCTCTCGCAGAGCCGATGTCTGCAAACGACTATGTGTTGTGGGTTCAGAACTGGTCACCAAGCCAGTTTCAGGAGAGATTAAACACGCATTAGTGATGTTGTCTGGCTTCTGCTTGCATGAAGCAATGAAGGTGAAGCAAAGCATAGGTGAGGCGATCGCCCGCTTTTCTCTTCCTCAATCTTGGATGTCGATCGCCATCCAAGTTTCTAATTTCCTCAAAACCTATGCTGCGGAGAAGAGCAGTATCTGTACTCATCACTCGAAATATAGTACGAAAATATTATAAAGCGTCAGGTCGTGGTTAAATTTAATGAGGATTGTTAGTTATATTCCGAGCTGTTGAAAGTGTCATGATTAACCACACAGAAGCAAAGTCTGAAGATACTTGGATTCAGCAAGTGAACGAATCCCTCCGAATACCACAAAACAAAAGAAAGGAAAGGGTAATAGACCTTTTTGCTGGCTGTGGTGGTTTGGCTCTTGGCTTTGAAGCCGTAGGTTTCAGAACCCACGGTTTTGAAACAAAACCAGACTGTGTGGCAACATACAGTCTCAATCTTACTGGTGAGTGTGTATGTGAGCACTTGACACCACAGACTCGGTATCCTGAAGCAGAAATAGTGATCGGTGGTCCTCCGTGCCAACCCTTTAGTGTGGGAGGCAATCAAAAAGGGCTTGAAGATTCTAGAGACGGATTCCCGGCCTTTATTGCTGCGGTAGAACAACTAAGTCCATCTATCTTCCTGTTTGAGAACGTGCGTGGTTTGCTCTATCGCAACAAATGGTATTTTGAGCAGATCAAGTGCAGGCTAGAGAAACTTGGTTACATTGTCGAAGCGCAATTGCTCAATGCGAAAAATTATGGTGTTCCTCAGAATAGAGAGAGAGTGATTGTTGTAGGCCATCGTGGAGATTTTAAGTTTCCAACTCCTCATACAAAAGTCATCTCAGCCGGGACGGCTCTAGGCTCGATGTTTGAGCAAATACCTGATAATGCTAAGTGGCTAACCCCAAGCATGGATGCATATATTGCCAAATATGAGAAGGCAAGTTGCTGTAGAAATCCGCGTGATCTTCACTATGACCGACCAGCGAGAACAGTGACTTGTCGAAACCTTGCAGGCGCAACAGGCGATATGCATCGTATACGTTTGCCTGATGGCCGTCGTAGGCGTATTACTGTCAGAGAAGCCGCACGGCTTCAGTCTTTCCCAGATGGGTTTGAGTTTACTGGTAGTGAGACTGACAAATATTATCAAGTTGGAAATGCTGTCGCCCCTTTATTTGCGAAAGTTATCGCTCAGTCTGTCATAGACTACCTAGATAGAGGAGCAAAATATACTCCCCAGGAGATCATGAAAGGTAAGGGATTAACCAAGCAATTAGCGCTTTTCTAGGAAAACATGGCTTCTTATAATTTGACTCGTTTTACTGGTTCTAAAACGAAACAGCAAAAAGCAAAAATATTAGAGGCAGTTGAGATTCTTAGTCAATTGGGTATTCCTTTAGAGCAGTTATTTACATCTAAGCAATGGCGAAGAGTAGAGAGGCTAGCACTTGTCCTGCTCAGTTTTGGTGACATACGCCCTGATACGCCTTGGTTGTCAGTTAAAAGCAGAGACGATGGTGTTTCTATAACTACGAGAAACATAATCGATTTCATCAATGAGCATTACTCAGAATCTATAAGCAAAGGCTCTTATGATGACTTCAAGCGGAAGGAGATAGATTTGCTGCTTTCCGATTCAATAGTTGTTCCTGGATTTGTTGAGCGATCTGCTGTTAATGACAGTAGAAGTGGATACGCCATTTGTCCTACTCACGTTGAGGCTATTCGTAAATTTGCTACTTCTGATTGGGGTGATGCTGTTGAAAGTCTTCTTACAGAAAAAATATCATTGCGACAGCGATTAAATACTAGTCGAGATCTTTCCATGATCTCTGTTGTCTTACCAGGAGGACTCGATCTACGGTTCACTCCTGGTAGGCATAATGAATTACAAAAAGCAATCGTTGAGCAATTTCTCCCCAGGTATGGTTATGGCTGCGAAGTTCTCTACATAGGGGACAGTTCGGACAAATATCTACATCTTAATCGTGAGAAGTTATTAGCACTCAGATTTCCTGAACCTAGCCATGAAGAACTGCCTGATATAATTACTTTCTCTGAACAAAAGGGTTGGCTTTACTTAATTGAGTCAGTTACTAGTTTTGGGGAAATTTCTCAGATGAGAAAACTTGAACTTGAAAGAATTACACAGGATTGCGCCAACCCTATAGTTTTTGTAACTGCTTTTCCTGATCGCGCTACATACAGAAAATACTGCGCTAATCTAGCATGGGAAACTGAAGTTTGGATTGCGAGTGACCCTGACCACCTTATTCACCTAAATGGCCCTAAGTTTCTTGGCCCTTATGTAGAGTGAGAGACTATCGTTTTTCGATGAGCTTGGTCGTGAGACATCCCAAAATTCGCCCATGGAAATTCTCAAAGCAGTCGGGCTATTTGCACTCACAGCCGTTGCCGAAATCGTCGGTTGCTACTTGCCATATCTGTGGCTCAGGCAAGAGCGCAGTATCTGGTTATTGCCACCCGCAGCGATGAGCCTGGGCTTTTTTGCTTGGCTTCTGACCCTTCATCCCTACGCCGCCGGACGAGTCTACGCCGCCTATGGAGGCGTCTATGTCAGTGTGGCTTTACTTTGGCTCTGGATTGTAGATTCAGTCCGACCCACGATGACAGACATTGTCGGGGTTGGGGTTTGTTTGCTGGGCATGATCATTATCCTGTTTGGGGCGCGACATGCCTAACCCAATCTTCGAGGCGATCGCCAATCTCATCTGTGTTGCGAGTAGCAGAGAGCACATGCTGAGAGACGCGCTAATGGCGAACCCGATAAGATGGCGATCGCACGACTAGAACTTGCTAAAACTAGAGTAGAGCAAGCGATAGAAACCGATGAAACTACAGCAACGACTTAGCTCAACCAGCACCTTAAAGCCCTTGAGGTAAACCCGTCATGATTGCTCAACCTGAGACAAAACACTACACCGCTGACGAGTACCTAGAACTCGAAATCGCATCAGAAAGCCGCAATGAGTACCACGATGGAGAAATTATTCCCATGACGGGTGGAACGCCTAACCATAATGACCTTGCTGGAAACCTGTATATTTTGATTAAATCTGCCCTCAGAAGAAAAGATTATCGAACTTTCTATGCCGATCAGCGGCTCTGGATTCCAGCCGTTAACCTCTACACCTATCCCGATGTCATGGTTTTGCCTAAACCCTTAGAACTGCAAACCGGACGCAAAGATACCGTCGTGAACCCTTGCTTAATCGCTGAGGTGTTGTCTAAGTCCACCCAAAACCGCGATCGAGGCGATAAGTTTGTTGCCTATCGCAGCATTCCGACCTTCCAAGAATATTTGCTGGTCGATCAATATCGCATACATGTTGAGCACCACGTCAAAACATCGGCTCATCAGTGGCTATTTTCAGAATACGACGATCCAACGGTCACCCTGTCTTTGAGTACCGTTGAGGTTGAAATTCAAATTGCAGAGCTTTACGAAAATATCGATTTTTCAACCGTTTGAGTTAAACGGCTAAACAGGAGTAGAACGGCTGAATGGCGATCGCCCTCTCTTCAACTCCGCGATCGCCCCCATCCACAACAAACATTCCGGAAAAAGTCGAGGTAAGCTGTGGTCAGATTTATCGTGCATGAAGTAAAGATCCCGTGCTCAATATTCGCGACTTTTACCAAGCGGTTAACCCCAGTTCGACGCTCAATGTGGCAGACGCAGACGATCGCAAGCTCTACATCGATTTTTCGTCGGTGCGGGGGGGCGAGATTATTGAAGAAATGCGAGACAGCATTACCTTTTTCTCGCCGGATGAGCCGACCTGTGTGCTGTTTACGGGGCATATTGGCTGCGGCAAATCAACGGAACTGATGCGGCTGAAGCAGGAGCTAGAGCGCGACGGGTTCCATGTGGTTTATTTTGAGTCGAGCGAAGACTTAGACATGGCCGATGTCGATATTGGTGATGTGCTGTTGGCGATCGCCCGTCGGGTGGGGGAGAGCATTGAGTCGATAAAGCTGGAGCAGCCGAGGACGTTTAGAGATTTGCTGCAAAAGGCGGGAAAACTGCTGCTGACGGAGGTGGAACTGTCGGCGGAGGCGGATGTGCCGGGGGTGGCGAAGGTGTCAGCCAGTACCGAGGGGCAACTGTCTGTGGAGGCAGGGGTTCCCTTGATGGGGCAGGTGGGCTTCAACCTCGACGATGGCCTGTCGCTGGCCGTGGGGATCGGCAAGATTACGGCCAAGGCCAAAAACGACTCGATTTTGCGCGATCGCCTCAACCAGTTTCTTGGCCCTCAAAAGACTCGTCTGCTCAACGCGATCAATAAGGAACTGCTGGAGCCTGCGATCGCCCAACTGAAGCAGCGGGGCAAAAAGGGACTGGTGGTGATCATGGACAATCTCGATCGGGTGGATAATCGACCCAAATCTCACGGTCGGCCCCAGCAGGAATATCTGTTTATCGATCAGAGCGAGTGCTTTACGGGGCTGCGCTGCCACACGCTCTACACGATGCCTTTGGCGCTGAAGTTTTCGAGCGAATATGGCCACTTGACCCAGCGCTATACCGAAGATCCGAAGGTGCTGTCGATGGTGCCCGTGCAGCGGGAAGACGGCAGTGAGTGCGACGAGGGCATGGTGCTGCTGCGGCAGATGGTGCTGGCGCGGGCGTTTCCAGATTTATCGGAGGGCGATCGCCTTGCCCAAATCAATACAGTGTTCGAGTCACCAGAACTGCTGGATCGGCTGTGTCGGGTCAGCGGCGGCCATGTGCGGGATTTGCTGCGGTTGCTGAATGGCTGGATTAAGAAGAGTCGGCGGCAGCTACCTCTGACAGCAGAATCCCTGGAGCAGGTGATTCGGGAGCGGCGCAATGAGATGAGCCTGCAAATTTCGGAAGACGAGTGGCAACTGCTGCGGCAGGTGCGCCAAAAGAAGCGGATTGGCGGCGAAACGGGATACAAAACGTTAATTCACAGTCGGTTAGTGTTCGAATATCGCGATCAGGGCCTATCCTGGTTTGATGTGAATCCTCTGCTGCTAGATGCGAAGGAACTGTCGTCATGATTGTCGATGACCCCAACGCGGCTGCCCTCTATGAGCTAGCGGATGCCCTCGATTTAGGGTTAGGAAAATTTTCGCTGCATTTGGTGCGCTGTCGCTATCGGGCGCTGCGATCGCACTTGGCCGATCAGCTTCAGCAGATTTGCCGCGATGAGTTCGATTTGGAGATTGAGCGCGTCACCCTGGAGCCATCGGCGCAAAACCTTTACACCAGCATCCAGAAAGCTCTAGGCGCAGAAAGGGAGATGCTGGGAGACCTGCATCAGCCGCATCAGCCTCAGGCGCTAATGGTGCTGGGGCTAGAGCAGGTGACGGATCTCGATCAGGTGCTCGGAGCCACAGAAAACGTCCGCGAAGAGTTTCGCAAGCATTTTCAGTTTCCTCTGGTGCTGTGGCTCGATAGCGATACGTCGATTCAGTTCACTCGGCAGGCTCCCAATTTTGCGAGCTGGTCGCCTGACCTAACGGATTTGGCGATCGCCTCTGATGCCCTGCAAAACGCGCTACACCGAGGTGCTGAAGCGATTTACACCACCTTGCTGAAGCCGGAAGATAGTACCCTGCCGAGTCTTTTGGCGAACATGCCGACGGTGGGCGATTTTGAGGCGAAAGAATTAGGGCTGGCGGTGCAAGAGCTGACCGAACGAGGCTTAAGCGTTGAGCCTGAGCAGCAGGCCGCGCTGAATCTGGCGATCGCCTTCCACAGGGCCAATCAAAATCATGAGGATCTGGAAACCCCCAAAGCCCTCTTGCAACAAAGTGTTCAGAAACAAAGCGTTCAGATTTGGGATGGGCGGCCACAACAGAGCGATGAGGGTATAAACACAGGACTAAAAGACGGGCTAAAAGCAGGACTGGTGCTGTTTTTCTTGGGGCGGCATCTGTCGTGGATGGCCGATCGGCAACGGCGGCAAGGGCTAGAGGTGGTTCCCGAACACTGGGTTGATGCGCGAGACGTGCTGGAGCAAGCGATTCAGCACTTTCGGCAAGGCGATCGCCCCGATCTCGTCGCGAAGTGTCTGTCGGTGTTTCAGCGGGTGCTGACGCGGGTAGAAGACTGGGATGCCCTCGAACATTACGCCCATTTGGGATTAGAGCTACACCAGACATACATCTATCCTCGCAAGTTGGCCTATGACTATGGCTTTTTGTCGCGAGTGGCGCTAGAGCGACAGCAATGGCACCAGACTCAAACCTATGCGACCGAGGCGATCGCCCAAGTGAAAGCGGCGACGGAGGCAGAGCCGTGGATTCATGGTCTGTATCTGCTGCACCTTGCTAAGGCGGAGCGGGCGCTGGGCAAACCCGAGATGGCGATCGCCCATCTGCAAGAGGCGCAGAACTATGGCGATCGGTTTCACCCGACCACCTACTGCGATATTCTCGCAACCCTGCGGCAGTTGCGACTGGAGCAAAAGCGCTATTTAGACGCCTTCAAGCTGAAGCAAGAACGGCTGGAGGTGGAAAAGGATGCGGGCATTCGTGCCTTTGTCGGAGCCGGACGCTTGGGCATGGCGGCGCAAAGTCTGGAGGGGCTGGAAGATGTTGCGCCCGAAATCGAGGCATCGGGACGGAAGCAAGATCTAGACCAGCTGCGAGAGCGGATTGGTCGCAGCGACTACAAGCTGATTGTGATTCACGGGTCGTCGGGGGTGGGCAAGAGTTCGCTGGTGAATGCGGGGCTGGTGCCCCTGTTGCGAAAGCAACGGATCGGTATTCAAGACAATCTCGTGGTGCTGGTGCGGACGTATAGCACCGATTGGCTGGCAGATTTGGCGGAGCGGTTTAGCCAAGAGTTGCAGAAGCTGCGGCGAGGGTCAATGGCGGCGATGACTTTGGCCCCCTCTCCCGGTTCCTTTTCCCAGGAGGAGAACCCCTCATCCCCCGGCCCCTTCTCCCAATCTGGGAGAAGGGAAGATGAAGCGGAGCTTTTGCGGGAGCTGGCGCTGAGTGAGGCGCGGGTGGTGCGGACGGTGCTGATTTTTGATCAGTTTGAGGAGTTCTTTTTTGCGAACCCGGATCGGTTGCAGTGGCGGCAGTTTTTTGAGTTTGTGGGGCGGTGTTTGGCGATTCCCTATGTGAAGGTGGTGCTGTCGCTGCGAGAAGACTACATTCACTATTTGCTAGAGGCCAATCGGCTCGACAGCATGAGCGCTGTGGGTCACGATATTTTGGGGCGCAATGTGCTCTATGCCCTGGGCAATCTGTCGCTGCCCCATGCTACAGCCGCGATTCACGATTTGACGGCGCGATCGCGCTTTCGACTGCAATCTGAACTGATTGACCAATTGGTGAAAGATTTGGGGGGAGAGCTAGAAGAGGTGCGCCCGATTGAGATGCAGATTGTGGGGGCGCAACTGCAAACGATGGGTATTACCACTCTGAATGCGTATCAAGAGTTGGGTGAGTCGCCCAAGGAAGAACTGGTCAAGGGCTATTTGCAGGAGGTGGTCAACGACTGCGGCCCCGACCACCATCAACTGGCGGAGCTGGTGCTGTATTTGCTGACCGATGAGCGGGGCACACGACCGCTGAAGACGCGATCGGGACTGGAGCAAGAGCTGGAGTCGCTGTTGCCGGATGAAGAGGCACTGGCTCCGCTGGAGCTGGTGTTGCGGGTGCTGTGTGGGGCGGGGGTAGTAGTGTATCTGCCGGAGGAGCCAGAAGACCGCTATCAGCTCGTGCATGACTATATTGCGGAGTTTATTCGGCAGCAGCAGGGGAATAAGCTGGTTGCGGAGTTGAGTGAAGAGCGGCAGAAGCGAGAGCAGGCGGAGAACTTGCAGCGGTTGACGGCAGAGGAGTTGACGAAGGCGCGGCAGGTAAATAGTCAGGCGAAGCGGAGGCTGGCAGTGGGAACGGGGGTGTTGCTGGTGTCGCTGATGGCGGCAGCGGTGGCGGTGCCGATGGCGATCGTGGCGGGAAATCAGGCCAGTGAAGCGGCTCGGAGAGAAGAGCAGGCCAACGAACAGTTTGGTGAAGCCCAGACCGAACTGGCTCAGGCTGAATCTGAAAAAGCAAGTGCAGATGCGGATGTAGTCGCAGCACGGGAAGAGGTTGAGCAGGCCAAAGTTGAACTGGATGAGCTGACAGAGAAGAATAATGCCTCGGAAGCGGAAATAGAAGCGGCAGAACAGCGACTAGCTGAGGCTCAACAACAGTTTGAATCGGCTCAACAAGCCCAGGAAGAAGCACAAGTTGCCCTCGAAGACACCCGAAACCTTCAGCAGCAAGCCGAACGAGAACGAGAAAGCGCTCAGACAGAACGCGCCGCAGCACAGGAAGAAAGCCAACTGGCTCGCACGGGCACTCGCCTAGAGCGGGCTGGAGTCGCGGCGATACAGCGGTTTGAGTTTCAGCAAACGGAAGGCTTACTTGCGGCGTTGAGAGCCGCCTTTGAGCTGCAAGATATGACTCAAGGTAAGCAGATTCAAACCCTAGAAAACTATCCAGCCGCCAGCCCTCTCTTGGCTACACAAACGAGCTTAGATAAACAGCAAGAAACTCGGTTTGAGGGCCATCAGGGTGGGGTGTTGCAGGTGAGCTTTAGCCCCGATGGCACCCGAGTGGCCACCCGCGGCGAAGACGGCACCGCCCGGCTGTGGGACTTAGCGGGCAATGAGCTGGCCCGGTTTGAGGGCCATCAGGGAAGGGTGTCTCAGGTGAGCTTTAGCCCCGATGGCACCCGAGTGGCCACCAGCAGCTACGACGGCACCGCCCGGCTGTGGGCCTTAGACGGCACGGAGCTGGCTCGATTTGAGGGCCATCAGGGTGGGGTGTCTCAGGTGAGCTTTAGCCCCGATGGCACCCGACTGGCCACCAGCAGCTACGACGGCACCGCCCGGCTGTGGGCCTTAGACGGCACGGAGCTGGCCCGATTTGAGGGCCATCAGGGAAGGGTGTCTCAGGTGAGCTTTAGCCCCGATGGCACCCGACTGGCCACCAGCAGCGATGACGGCACCGCCCGGCTGTGGGCCTTAGACGGCACGGAGCTGGCTCGATTTGAGGGCCATCAGGGTGGGGTGTATCAGATGAGCTTTAGCCCCGATGGTACCCGACTGGCCACCCGCGGCGAAGACGGTACCGCTCGGCTGTGGGCCTTAGACGGCACGGAGCTGGCTCGATTTGAGGGCCATCAGGATAGCGTGTATCAGATGAGCTTTAGCCCCGATGGCACCCGAGTGGCCACCAGCAGCTACGACGGAACCGCCCGGCTGTGGGACTTGGCGGGCAATGAGCTGGCCCGGTTTGAGGGCCATCAGGGTTGGGTGTCTCAGGTGAGCTTTAGCCCCGATGGCACCCGACTGGCCACCAGCAGCTACGACGGAACCATTCGCATTTGGCTCATTCCTGGTTCAGATCCTGATCCTAAACGTGTCATTCGGGGGCAACAAATCGCTCAATACGAAGGTCGTTTGGGTACATTCTCTCCTGATTGGCGATACGTCTATATTATCCAACCCGGCAACGCCCTCATAGATGACGACCCAGACAACGAGCGAGTTACCAAATGGCGGGTTGACGACCTCGATGGCCTCGTTGCTCGTGCCTGCGATCGTCTTCGAGGCTACCTCACCCACAGCCCCAACGTCACCAACGAAGATCGAGCCATGTGTGGCATTCCGCCGAGGTGAGGGGGTCAGGAGAGAGGAGTCAGAATTCAGGAGTTGAGGGTAGATGATTGCTGGATGAGTGGTGAGGGGCAATCGCCTCTTCCGATGAACGTGCGATCGCCCCAACGCTTGCCTGGGCATAGCCGCGTATCGCTCCCTCGCAAAAAAGCTATATTCAACACATCAGTCATACGTTTTTATGGTTTATCGAGGGAAGTTCTAACCTGAGTAACACTGCGAGAGCTTGGATTGAAAACCCAGAAAACCAGAGATTTTTAAGCGTTGCCAGTCTTTGGGAGATGGCCATCAATACCAGTATTGGTAAGTTGGAACTCAGAATGACGTTGACCGAGCTAATCGAGCGTGAAGCATAGATATTCAACAACCCTCATCTGGTAAATGGGGCGATCGCCTTCACAGCTACCTCACCCACAGCCCCAACGTCACCAACGAAGACCGAGCCATGTGCGGCATCCCGCCGAGGTAGCGATTCGGCTACGCTCAGCCCAGCCAACGCCACTCATGCTCTGGATTGCCGCAACACCCCATTGGGTTTAAGTCTCATTCTGGTTTTGCAGCGCCGCTTTTTTCTCTGGCGAAAACCCGTTAGGAATTGTGAAACAATCGCGAGTATAGCAATAGTCATACCCCGCCATTCGACCCACAGCCGCTAGATGATCCGTATTCACCCGATAGCGCTCATCAACCAGCTCATCGCGAATGAAGATATGCACCACCTGCCCCAACACGATGTTAAAGTCCCCTACAGGCACGATCTGGAGCGTCTTGCATTCAAAAGCGACAGGAGATTCGGCCACTCTGGGAGCTTTCACAACCGTGCTAGGAGCCGTGGTCAAATCGAGATAATCAAACTCTGATTCACCATAGGGTAAGGGTTCAGAGGCTTCGGCTACCTGCTGCACATAAGATTCGACAGCCAAGTTAATCACATACTCACCCGTGCCCCCTTCACTGACCGGGCGCACATTGCGCAGGGTGTCTTTGTCGGTCTTGTCAGGCTTTTTGCTGACGCTAAACATCAGCGCCATCGGCGAATGCCCAACCGCATTGAAATATGAGAAAGGAGCCAGATTGACCACTCCCTCAGGCGACAGACTAGAGACAAAGGCAATAGGACGAGGCACCACACTACCAATGAGCAATTTGTAGCGATCGCCCGAAGCAAGAGATTCTGGGTCAAGTTCCATGCCAAAACTCCTGGATGAATGACTGCAACAGATGACAGGGTTTTACTGTGAGATATAAAAGTTAAATATAAAAATAGTTGGATAAGGGCATAAAATCTACACCCTTATCCAACTATCTCAAGAACTCAACGATTTAAGAGACTGGGGGATGCACAATTCGCTTCGCCAAGCCAAGCTTTGATAGAGTCCAAATTGTCCACCAGGTCATGTCAACTTCCCACCATTTCCAGCCTGCTTTTGCCACATTAGGATTGGCATGGTGGTTGTTGTGCCAGCCTTCGCCATAGGTCAACAGCGCGGCCCACCAAAGGTTGCGAGAGTTGTCATCGGCTTCAAAACTCCGATAGCCACGCATGTGAGATGCAGAGTTAATCAGCCATGTGCTGTGCCACAACGTCACGGCTCTGACAAACACACCGTAGATGACGAAAGACCAGCCGCCCATTAGATAAAGCACAACACCAAGAGGTAGCTGTAGCAGCAAATAGTTTTTGTTGAGCCAGCGATAGAAGCGATCGCGCGTTAGCTCAGGCGCATATTGCTTGTACTCGTCGTACTTAAACCACTCTGCATCAGTGTAAAACAGCCACAGCATGTGGCTCCACCAAAAACCACGCTGGGCAGAGTAGGGGTCTTTGTTGACATCTTCTGTGTAGAGGTGGTGCATCCGATGACCCGCGACCCAAAAAATCGGGCCACCTTGAAGCGCCAGAGCACCCATGACTGCAAACGTATACTCTAGAAGCTTAGGCACTCGCAGCCCCCGATGGGTCAACAGCCGATGATAGCCCAAACAAATCCCCAGACTGCCGCAAACCCAGTGCAGCACAATCGCCACTCCCAGTGCAGACCAGGAAAAGAAAATTGGCGCACCGATCAACGCAATTAAATGAAATGCACTGAAGAATGCGACATTTACCCACGACAGAGAACCGACTTCTCGCATGGCCGGAGAAGCCTTTATAGGGGTTGTAATCATCAGAAATCCTTTTACTTTAAAACAGGCGTCTATTCGTATGCCTGCCAGCATGTCGAAGCCGTCAAACTAGCGCAGGAGCATATAGCTTGAATAGACGATTGCGAAGCAAGCCGTTACAGTAAAAATGAATGATGCAAGTGCTGCTTACATTTCTTACTTTAGCAGTACTTTATTAAATAATGCAAGTGTCACTTGCAAGAAATATGGCACCATCCCGTAACTCCACCCGTCAACGCTTGATACAAACTGCTCTAGAGCTATTCGTCATTCAAGGCGTCACAGACACAACCACCAAACAAATAGCAGAGCAAGCGAGCGTCAATGAAGTTACCCTGTTTCGACACTTTGGCAGCAAATATGGGCTGCTGTTTGCCGTCATTGAAGAAAGCGCTGTTTTTGCCCAGCTGGGCCATGCGCTGGTGCAGCGGATGCCGAAAACCGATCGCCTCGATGAAGCACTCCATGCCTATGCGACGGCCTATTTGCGAGTCATTGACCAGGTGCCTGATATGGTGCGATCGATGGTGGGTGAGGCAGGGCAATATCCTCACGAAAACCGCGCCGCCCTAGGACGAGGTCTGGCGCAGGCCAACCAAACTGTAGCCGATTACTTCAACACAGTTGCGCAAAAGGGCAAGCTAGCGATTCGCTTTTCGCCCCATACGTTTTCTAGTCTGCTCAATAGCCTGCTGTTGGGCTATGCCATGATCGAACTCACAAGCGACAGCCACAATTTTTGGCAGAGCCAAGATGAATTCATCGATCATCTGATTCCGCTTTTCCAAAGTGGAGCGATCGCCGACTATGCTTTAGAGGCTCACAGCCCAGACTGGGATGAGCAGGACGCCGTCTCTCACCGAGTCGATGATTTGCCCGCCAGCCTTGTCCATGAAATATTGCAGCGAGCGAAGAAAAAAGGGCTATCTGAATATGCGATGCTCTACGTGATTTTTGGAGCGGGGTTGAGTGCAGAAGATATGGCACAACTGGAGCGATCGCATCACATTAGCGATCGAGATCAGCATATTCTTCATGTGCCCCAAGGCAAGGGGCGGCAAGTGCCCATCAACCAGTGGATTATGGGCAAACGCTACGGGTCATATCGAAAGAATCCGTTAACCCAGTGGCTGAAGTCGCGGCACGACCAGCAGCGATCGCTTTTTATCAACCCTGAGACAGATCAACCCACTACCGTCGAAGAAATTGAGCATTTTTGGCAAGACCTGACTCAAGATTTGGTGACCCTATCGGGCGAGCCGCCGACCTTGGCTCAGGCTCAACATACCTGGTGTGTCGAGATGATCATGCGGGGGATGAGCCCCAGCAGCATGACCATGCTCACCGGATGGACAACCCATCAGTTAGCTCCTTATATGCAGCGGGCAGCAGAAAAGTCCGCTCTCGAACAGGCCATTCGCCTCGATAGGAAAACAGATTCTCCCGCGTGATTCGACAATCTGGGCTGACCTGAGCGAGTCTAGACTTAAGTTTTCTTTACACCGCTAGGCAAGTTTTCAGAACAAGCCAAGCCCTGTGTTTGCAAAAGCTTCAGCCTCAATTTGGATAACGAGACGAATGCCTCCACGGTTTAAGCCCGATATGGAGTGATATGATTCATTTGCTCTATCGGTTCTAGTGGGGATCAGCCACTGGAGGAGACGGGGAAAGTGCAGTGAAATTCTGCCGCTGTCCCGCAGCTGTGAGTTGATTTTGGATAGGGAATGTTGGATTTCAATCTGATCCAACATCTCAACTATAAAAACTCTAAAATCGACCAAGTCAGAACGCCCGCCGATAGCCGATCTGTTCTTTAATTTGTCTGCGAGGTACGGATGAATCAATCGATTGAAGTCTTGAGGTCTCTCAAGGCTTGTCTTGCGTCGGGTCAAGCCAAACTGACTGTTGCTGTGGCAACGCTTTTGGCGATCGCCACCCTTCTCCTAAGCCCAATGGCGGCTTGGGCGCACCACCCCTTTGGCGGCAGCACGCCTGACACGCTATTCAAAGGTTTCTTATCGGGGCTGGGGCATCCGGTGATTGGCCTTGACCATTTGGCTTTTGTGATTGCAGCAGGGCTGTTGGCCGCCGTTATGGGGCGCGGCTTGATTATTCCTGTGGCCTTTGTCATAGCTTCTCTAGCGGGGACGGGCATTCATGTGATGAGCCTTGATCTGCCTGCTCCAGAATTGATGATTGCTGCTTCGGTGCTGCTGTTTGGCGGGTTGCTGGCGCTCAAAAATCAGCCCAACTCCTTCATTGTGACGGTGCTAGGGGCGATCGCCGGACTGTTTCACGGCTACGCCTACGGCGAGGCAATCGTCGGAGCCGATATGGCCCCACTCGTGTCTTATCTGTTGGGGTTTGCGTCAATTCAGATGGCGATCGCCCTGGTTGCCTATGGGGTGGCTAAACGTTTGGGAACAAGCAGCGAAGCCGGAGCGCTGAACCTGAGATTTGCCGGATTTGCCCTAAGTGGTGCCGGATTTGCATTTCTGTCAGGAGTGTTCCTGTGACCCAAACCACATTATTTGTCTGTTCCCTCTGCGGATTTTCTGAAAAAGAACGCAGTCGCAATGGTGCGTCAGGCGGTCAGCACCTGATCCAGCAACTCCAGCAAGAACTAGAAAACCGTAATCTCCAAGACGTTGTCGATCTGCAACCCCTGCGCTGCATGGCCGGGTGTAGCCAACCCTGTAGCGTCAGTGTTGCTGCGCCCAACAAGCTGACCTTTATCCTCAGCGGCGTGTCTCCAACTGAGTCGGCTGCGGTGCTGTCAGACTTTTGCCGACAATATACTGACAGCGTCGATGGCAGAGTGCCCTATCGAGAGCGTCCGGCCCCGATTCGTGAGGCGACTGCGTTTGTGCTGCCTCCGCTACCTCCAGGGTCTTAACTGCCCAAAAGGAACCCGCGACAGACCGACCCGAACGAGTGTATCCCAGTTTTGCAAGTTTGCCCTCATCCCCTAACCCCTTCTCCCTGGGGAGAAGGGGAACCGGAATTTCAAAGTTCCTCTCCCTCAGGGAGAGGGATTTAGGGTGAGGGGTACAAAAGTGGGATGCACCCGATCCGAACACTCGCCCCGCAAGTAAACTGCGGGCTAGTCGGTCAAGTCCACTTCAAGTGGACTGGAGGCTTCAACCCTTGAGGCACCCCGACACTAACTCATTTCAATGGGTTTTCTCCAGTAGCCCGCAATTCATTTGCGGGTAAGACTAGCGGGAGAGAGCCGAAGACTTTTGTTTGTTAATCAGCAGCTGACCTGATTGATTCGCTGTGATTGGCTTGCTGTCATTCATTCGCCAAATCAACTGACTGTTATAAGGAGAAACGAGTGGCTATGCATAAGATTCCTGTGACTATCGTGACTGGTTTTCTAGGCTCTGGCAAAACAACCCTGGTGCGGCATCTGCTGCAAAACAACCAGGGGCGTCGCATTGCTGTGCTGGTGAATGAATTTGGCGAGGTCGGCATTGATGGCGATCTGCTGCGCTCTTGCCAAGTGTGCGATGACGAAGAAATTACTGAGAATAGCCCTAGTTCTAATACGGTCTCTAATATTGTCGAACTTGCCAATGGCTGCCTCTGCTGCACCGTGCAGGAGGAATTTTTGCCAACCATGCAAGCACTGCTAAAGCGACGAGAAGAGATTGACTGCATTGTGATTGAAACCTCAGGCTTAGCGCTGCCCAAGCCCCTGGTGCAGGCGTTTCGCTGGCCCGAAATTCGCACGGGGGCGACGGTCGATGGCGTGGTGACGGTGGTCGATGGCGATGCTCTGGCGAGAGGCCAGATGGTCGGGGATCTGGAAGCTCTGGAAGCTCAGCGGCAGGCCGACGACAGCCTAGAGCACGAAACCCCCATTGAAGAGCTGTTTGAAGATCAGCTTGCCTGTGCCGATCTGGTGTTGCTGACCAAAACCGATGTGATGGATGAAGTTGAGCGCGATCGCACTCAGCAATGGCTTCAGCACCATGCCCCAGTAGGAGTGAAGATTGTGCCCTGCCACCACGGCGAAATCAACCCTGACATCTTGCTGGGCTTCAATGCTGCGGTCGAAGATCACCTCGATAGTCGCCCCAGCCACCACGACCATGAGGAAGAGCACGACCATGATGACGACATCAACTCCGTCTGCGTCAATCTAGAGCAGGCGTTTGAGCCTGCCGCTTTGGTTGATCGGCTAAAAGCACTCGTGCAAAAGCAGGAGGTCTATCGCATTAAAGGGTTTGTCGCCGTTCCGAATAAGCCCATGCGGCTAGTTTTGCAGGGCGTAGGCCAGCGGTTTGACCAGTTCTACGATCGCCGCTGGCAACCGGGTGAACTCCAAAAAACTCGACTCGTGTTTATTGGTCATCACTTAGATGCCCAAAGCATCACCCAGGCTGTAGTCGAACAAGCTGCGATCGCCCCAGATCATGCGTCTGTGCTGGGGACGCTTTAGCGGTTGCGGCTGTGCTTCTCTAGAAATTGGCGATTAGAGACCATTGCCAATGAGAATGAAGGGTGCCCAGTAGTAAGGGTGCGTCAGGTCGTTGCCTTGGGATAGGGGTTGTCCGCTGCGCAAATCGGTAATTTCTACCTCAACGCCTCTTTCTCCAATCAAAACCGTTGCATCGCTGGTAATGAGCGCCTGTTGAGCCCGTTGCAGGGCTTCCGCTTTAGAGTAGCCATGATTCAGCGCCGTGTAGAAAGCATCCATCAACACCTGGGTGCCGCCATCGCTGACCTGCCAGAGGGAGGCGATCGCCGCATCGGCTCCGGCTTTCTGCATCTGGTAGCCCAAGCCTAAAATTTCGCGCCCATCACCGAGTTCATCGCCGACTCCAGTTTCACAGGCACTCAGCACGACGAGTTCAACATCGGGCAAGCGCCAATAGGCAACCTCTTCTAGCGAAACTGATGTGCCGTCTCCAAACAAGATAAATGAGTCGCTGGCGCTTCCGGGTACAAAGCTAGCGTGGGTCGCGAGATGAACGATGGTGTAGCGGTTCATCACGTTGACGGTGGCGGGGGTAAAGTCGTCGTTGAGCCGCTGGGTCGTATTGGGAATCAACTCGGCTAGATGTGCGACTTCTCGACCCGCAAACTCTAGCCCCTGAAAGGGGACAGAGCGATCGCCCACTTGCACGTTGTATGAGCCTGCGGTGAAGGCTCCGGCAAAAATGCGGGGGGCTTGCTGGGGTAACTGAGCAATATCCATCAAGCTGGCGGCAGTGATGTTATTGATGCGAAACTGCTGCACCACCCACTGGTTGCCATCATGCAGCGCCCCGAGGGGAATGTAGCGCAGCTGACTATCGGGAGCATAGAGAATGGTTTCGACGCCCAGGGCTTGCAGCTCATCGGCTAGGGGCTCTAGCAAATAGCGATATAGCTCTTGAGCCAAGGGTAGGGGGTTGCTGTCGGGAGATCCTAAGGCCGAGCGGTATTGGGCGATCGCCGCATTGAGCGTCACCCGATCGACCTGCACCGTTTTGCGAATGGGAGTGTCGGCATCGGGACTGACCAGCACCAGCTCTAGGCGATCGTCGAGCACCAAGGGATAGAGCAACACGGCCCGTTGGTCGAGGGCGGCAAGGCTCTGCTGCAAGTCGCGATAGTTGCTGAGATCAAGGCTTTCTCCAGCCGTGGTCTGGCGCAGCAGCGCCACCTGAGATTGCACCGATTCACTGTTCCAAAAACCGTTAAACGATTGAATCAGCTGGGCAGCTTCTTGACCTAGGGCAATCAGACGGTCTTCTTGATCGGGGGTGAGGGTCGGCAGGCTCTCCAGGTCTTGTAGTTCGCGACTGAGGGCGATGGATCGATTGAGGCGGGTGTCTAATTCAGCTTGAATCTGCTGTTCGGCGGGGCGGTTGGTAATCCCTGTTTCGGTTTGGGCATTGCGCTGCACGTCTTGCAGGTATTCATCAAGTTCTTGGACTTTGAGCAAATCAAGCACTCGCTGCGCTTCGAGGACGCGATCGGCTTCCAGGAGCAGATCGGCCAGGTCTCGATAGGTTGAGGCAATGCTGTTGGTAAAAGACTGCTGCTGTGCGGTCGTGAGTCTGCGAATGTCGCCACGAATGTCTTCATAGCGATTGACAGACTGCTTGAGAACGGCGATCGCCAGCTCCGGCTGTTCTAGTGCTTTGAAGACAATGCCGATGTTATTGAGGGTGTTGGCTTCGCCCCGGCGATCGCCAATCTCGGTGAGAATCGCGAGGGCTTGCTGATAAAAGCTGAGCGCTTGCTGATACTGCCCTAGCTTGCCGCGCACCGAGCCGATGTTGTTGAGGGTGTTGGCTGCTTCGGCGCGATCGCCAATCTCGACCCAGATCGCCAGAGCCTCTTGATACCGGTCGAGCGCCTGCTGATATTGCCCCAAGTTGTCATAGACCAAGCCGATGTTGTTGAAGGCGCTGCCTGTACGCATCCCTTGGCGCTGCCGATCTGCTGAAGAATCACCACTCTCAATCGGAATCGCCAGAGCCTGTTGAAAGAAATCGAGCGCCTGCTGATATTGCCCCAAGCGGTTGTAGGCTTCACCCATGTTGTTGAGAATGGTGCTTTCACGGGCGCGCTGACGCCGCCTTTCCTCAGAATCGCCCAGCGCTGTCAAAATCGTGAGCGCCTGCTGATATTGCTCAATCGCCTGCTGATATTGCCCCAACGCACTATACACGCCGCCGATATTGTTGAGGATGATACTTTCGATAACGCGATCGCCAGTCAGGAGGCTCATGCTCAAGGCTTGCTGATAAACGTCGAGTGCCTGCTGATATTGCCCTATCCGGCGATAGGTCAACCCCATATTGTTGAGAGTGTGGCCTCTCGCCTGGGGAGAACTGCCAATCTCAGTCTGGATCGCGAGGGCTTGCCGATAAAACTCAAGGGCTTGTTCATATTGCCCTAGCTCACGATAGACCGTACCGATGTTGTTGAGCTGAGTCGCTTCGTCTTCGCGTTGGCGCAGCCGCTCTGCCGGAGAGTCGCTCAGGTCTCGGCTGATTGCGAGGGCTTGTTCAAACCGTTCCAAGGCGATCGCATATTGCCCCGCATTCAGTTGACGTAGCCCCTCCTGATTCAGGTCATCCGCGTCTGAGGTGTCGATGTCATCGTCACTTAAGTCACTCAACCTCAGCGGTTTCTGATTGTTGGGAATCAGATGAACGGTAACGGTATAGCGACCGCGCAAGTCACCAATAGAGGAGTTGGCATAAACGCTATACGTCCCTGTTTCTGGCAAGTCAAACACAATGCGGGCATTGCTAGTCGTGCCATCATAATCGTCGTTTTGAGCTATGGTATTGCCGATTGGATTATTCAACAACAGGTAGGCGTCAAAGTCTGAACTCTCCATTCTGATAGAGACGCGCTGGCCTGCCTCCCCTTCAAAGGTATAAACGTCATAAAACGAGCCATCCATGGAAAAGGTGCGATCGCCATCTTCTAGCACACCTTCAACCTGCAACAGCAGCACTGGCTTTAGCACTGGCCCTGGCTCTAGCTCTGGCGACTGCGCCAGGGCACTGCTGGGCATAAGCACACAACCAAACTCGATCAGCAGCGCAGTTGCGGCAATCTTTAGAAGAGACGTTAGAAGAGAACGGGAGGGGCGCATCGTTAATTCTCCAGCGCAAGGTCAACACTTAGTTTCGCAGGGTTGCAAAAACCGATGCGCTTGCTCTAGATTAGCGATTTTCCCCAGCGATCGCCATCACCTGCCTGTATCGCCTGCCTGTATTTGTACTGCCGATGTGTAGAATTGCTTCGCCGAGCGCTCTCAAGTTCTGCCCAAAAGATTTCGTCTAGAAGATGTGGACATATTAAGCGTTGCCACGTTCTAGGCGCTCCATTCTAGAATAAGCATGGTTAAGCATTGCAGCAGAAAACATGAAGGCCAAAGCTCCAACTCAAGAAGCTGCTCGACTGGAAGTACTCAGGCAATATAGGATTTTAGATACTCCTTCTGAGCAGTCATACGACGACATTACGGCGCTTGCTGCCTACATTTGTGATGTCCCCACGGCGCTCATTAGCTTGGTTGATGCCGATCGCCAATGGTTTAAATCGAAGATTGGGCTAGAAGTGAGCGAAACCAGTCGCGATGTCTCATTTTGTGCCCATGCGATCTCAGATCAGCAGATTATGGTCATCAACGATGCCTTGAAAGATGATCGCTTTACCGATAATCCGCTGGTCACCTGCGCCCCAGGAATTCGTTTCTATGCGGGGGTTCCCCTCATCACCCCCGGCGGACATTCTATCGGAACGCTCTGTATCATTGATTATCAGCCGCGAGAGTTGTCAGAGCCTCAAGTTCAAATGCTCAATGCATTGGCGCGGCAGGTGGTGACGCAGCTAGAGCAACGGCGAATCTCGGCGCAACTGGCCGATGCCCTAGACAAAATTGAGCTAATTGAGGGGCTGGTTCCTATTTGCTCTTACTGCAAAGGCATTCGCGACGACGAAGGGTACTGGTCAACCGTTGAAAAATTTATCCAGCACTATTCGTCAGATGTCGAATTTTCTCACGGGGTGTGCGATCGCTGTATGCAACAGCACTTTCCTGATGTCGCCAAAATCGTGTTGGCTGAACGAGAGACAGAAGACGCTGATGATGAATTGTTGGGATAGCAAGAAATTGCCGTTTTCTTAGAGGATGCCTGTTTGCGATCGCCCGATCTCAAGCCAAAGCGTATGATAAGCAAAAAGCAAGCTTAATTGAACGGGGCTATGGTGAGTAACGCAATTACCGTTTTTTTCTCCTATTCTCACAAAGATGAGCGGCTGCGAGATGAACTCGCCAATCATCTGAGAATTTTGGAGCGAAAAGGAGTGATTGCCGACTGGCACGATCGCCAAATTCTGCCTGGAGATGAGTGGGATCGCGAGATTAACGACAATCTGAGTTCGGCTCAAATTATTTTGCTGCTCGTTAGTTCAGATTTTCTTGCTTCTTCTTACTGTTGGGATGTTGAAATCACACGAGCGATGGAGCGTCATGAAGCGGGAGAAGCATGTGTTATCCCGATCATTTTGAGAAGCTGTCTGTGGTCATCTGCTCCCTTTGGAAAACTGCAGGCTTTACCCAAAAATGCGGTTCCCGTCACGAAAACTGAAACCTGGTCTACCCTTGACGATGCCTTCACTGATATTGCAAGGGGGATTCAAAAAGCTGCAAACGATATTCTGCAAAAACTTACTGCTCGAAAAGAGAACAATGCTCGAAAAGAGAACTCATCTCAATTTCAGGAGAGCAACCAGACTGACGCGACGCACGTTCAATCCGCTCAGCGAGCATCTCACCCAGAAACGAATCCAATAGGCAAACTTAACGCCTCTCCAGAAGAATCTGAAGAATCTATTGATATTGCTGCACTTGCTACGTTGTTGTCTCCCTTCCTTCCTGGCTTGATGAATCTGGAGGAGCAAGCCACAGACAAGACGAGTGCAGCGATGCCCGAAAGCTTTGACAAAGCAGTGTTAACAAAAGCCCAAAAGATTTGGCGGCAACTCTCTCCACAGGTCAAAGCAAGAGAGGACTTGAAAATTGCCGCGACTCAAGTTGCGGCTAAACCAGAGAGCGCAGCACGACAGGCGATGTTTCAAGAAGAGCTGGAGGCACTGCTGAAAGAGAATCTTGAGTTATGGCAGGCGATCGCCCACATCATGCAAGAGGGTATGTCAGACCTTCCATCAAGCACACAGATTATTCAAAATGTTACAGGAAAAGAAAATCAGGTGATTGGGCAAGTGTTGGGCGGAAAAGTGGTCAGCCATGTTGAAGGTAACGTCACGATGTAATCAATTTCAGCCCTAAGCAACTCCAGCCCTAATCAACTCCAGCCCTAAGCAATAGCAAGATGTCGAACCAGTCTCCCAATCCTTCTTCTCCAGCTCAATCGATTCAGCAAGATCTCACAGGCGATCGCAACCAAACGATTGGTCAAGTCTATGGCGGTATGGTCGTCTATGTGAGCGGAGGACAAGCGATTATCAATCCTGACACCCCCCAGCAATCTCAAACTCAAGCGGCAAAACCGATTGGAGCCAATCCCTATAAAGGTCTGTTAGCGTTTGATGAAAAAGATGGCGATCGCTATTTCGGGCGATCGACGGAGATTCAACTCCTGTGGCAACGATTTAAGCACCTGAATGAAGCAGAGGACGCCATTCGATTTTTACCGATCTACGGCCCGTCGGGTTCTGGAAAGTCATCTCTAGCACGGGCAGGACTGCTGCGAGAGCTAGGGCGATCGCCATTGTCAGGGCGCGATCGGTCAAGGGGGCTCGTCCTTGTGCCTGGAGATGACCCGCTCTATTCACTCGCGGTGGTGCTGGCGAAAATCGCAACGGGCGATCCTAACCCAGCGGAGAAAGCCGATGAATTTAAGCGCGTCCTCAAAAAAGATGAAGATGGCGAATTTACTGGGCTAAAACGCATTGCATATGGATTTCAGGATATTGCCACTGCTCCGTTGATTGTGTTGGTTGATCAGTTTGAAGAGATTTACTCTTACGAGCCTCAAAGTAATAGTTTAGAAGACGCCAAGAAGCGCGAAAAATTTGTAGCCGAGCGAGACGCATTTATTGGGAACTTACTGTGTGCAGCGGGCGATCGCTCCCAATATGTTTCAGTCATTGTCACCTGCCGGAGTGATTTTTTGGGCGAAACCCAACAGCACCCAAAGTTGAATCAGCTGTTTTCAACGCAAGGATTTTTAGTTCCGATCATGCAGCCAGAGGAGATGGAAGGCGCTATTTCTGAACCAGCTAAGCAAGCAGGGCGTGAGCTTGACCCAGCAACCGTTCGGCTTTTGGTGGAACAAGCACGTGGACAGCAAGGAGCCTTGCCGCTCTTACAGTTTGCCTTACAGCGTATTTGGGAAGGGCTAGAGCAAGGAGTAGAATCACTCGGGACTCTGGAAGAAATTGGAGGAGTGGGTGGCGCACTCGCTCACGAAGCCCAGCAGTTGTATAACTCGCTCAACAAAGATGAGCAGAAGATTGCCCAACGGATCTTTGTATCGCTCGTGCAAATTGAGGATGGCAGTGAGGGAACTCGTCGTCGGGTCGCGAAGTCAGAACTGATCACGAGTGATAGCGATGCACCTCAAGTTGAAGCAATTATCAAGCGATTTGCCGCTCCCGGAGTGCGGTTTTTAGTCACATCATTTGATGCAGAACGTGGCGACACAATCGAGGTGGCTCATGAAGCGCTGATTCGTAACTGGGAACAACTGCAAGAATGGCTGGCTGAATGTCGAGAAGCATTGCGGCAGAAACGTAAGATTGAGCAGGAAGCACAAGAGTGGGAAAAACGAGAAAGAAATAAAGACTTTCTTTTACAAGGTCGGCCTTTGCGTGATGCCAAAGAATTTATTCAAGCTTTTAACAGTAGGCAGGCAACGAGCTTGTCTAGTTTGGCAACTGAATTTATTAGATGCAGTATACAAAAAAAAATATGGGGAACAGTCAAGAGTCTTTCAATATTTCTTGTCTTTCCACTCTTGGGAACGTTGATACCAATCCACTTCTTTCTTCTAAATCAAGCAACAACAGCTCTTACGAGTGAGAAATGTGAGAAAAATCCTGAGGTTGTGTTTTTACTTCGATACATGATTTTGGCGGGAGAAAAAGATGACCTAGAGGGTGCCAATTTTTGTGCTGAAGATTTAGAGGGAATAAATTTAGATCAAGCAATTTTATGGGAAGCCAATTTTGATTCAGCCATTCTTACAAACTCAGACTTTCAAGGAGCATTTCTTAAAGATGCTAGTTTCCGAAACGCAAATCTTACAGGAGCTTCTTTGACTAAATCGAGACTGGATGGAGCAAATTTCTCAGGCAGTTTTCTGCATAAAGCTAATCTTGAAGAAGTCATTGGATTGACAGAGACCCAGCTTGAAGAAGCATATCTCTGCAACACAAAGCTCCCTCAAAACTTGAATGTCGATCCTAACCGAGATTGTAAATAAACTTTCAAACTAAAACCCTTAGCAGGATACTCGCTCTCCCTTACTATCGACACAGTATAGACATTTATTATTCTCATCAAAGAAGCATTGCTTACGCCCTGTGAGCGGATTGTCGGGAGCTATTTTGTGCAGAGAACCTCTAAATTCACCTAGAGCTTTTGCAGCCAACTCTGCGATTTCATCTAGGTCGAGCACATATCTAGTTACAATACTGTTAACTAACAAATCTTCTTGCGTTTCTTCAGGAAGAAATGTGAATTTTCTACGCTCTTCATGATTATTCACAGTTATATTCAAATCAAAACTATGATTCGCCTTCACGTTTTTTAATATATATGTTCCTTTTTCGTCTATTTCGTCTATTTCAAGGTTGCGAAAATCTTCGGCTGATATTTCTTGATGTGGTATTTCAACTAAATTTCTATTATTCTCTAAATTTTTTGCTTCCGAACTTAAAGTAAACTTCACAACTTTTCCCTTTAAATTCATAGCTTCAATAAGAACTTTTCGGGCGATTTCTTGACATTTATGTTGTTTCAGAAGACTCTCTGCCGCCGAGACATGTCTCTTTCTGATTAATTGTTTTTGAACTACTCCCTTCTCGGAAAATGTCTCTCGTAGAATCTGCAGAAGTGCCGATAATGAATCTGATTCGGGACTTCTGCTAACGAAATTTACTTCATTAATTAATAACTCAATACCTGACAACTCGGGTTCATTTTTAACGAGCTCCTTGAGATGGTTGTTGAGGTCTATCTGAATCTCATCAATCTTTTTCCTTAGATTTTGTAACGTCAGATCACCTAAAGACATATTTTGAACTCCTGTGTGATAACTGATTTGATTTAAATTTTCTGCATCTTGACGAATATTTGTATTGTTCGGAAGAGTTGATTCAATAGAGGTTTGATAAAAAGCTATTGAATTCTGAGGTTGAGAATTTTGTGCTTTTCTAGCCGCCTCAATTGCCTTATGAGCAACAGCTAACCCATATCCGGTTGCCAGATCTGGCCCAGCCCTAGCCCCCCCACTCCCACTGGCAGGATTACTACTGCCTTCAAGAATGTCTTCAGCAGTTTCCTGCAAAAGCTGTTTGATCTTTAACGGGCCTAACCCTGGCACATACTGCTCAAGCAGGGCACAAGCCCCAGCCAATTGGGGTGCCGCTGACGAAGTACCGCTGAAGGCTGCCCATCCATCTGCTTTCTCGGTTTCATCCCCAGTCGCCGCACGGCTACTATCTGTTTGACTCCCCGGAGGAACAGGCAGCATGATATATGCTGCGTTGGGAAGCTGCCCGACTAAGCCGCAGATATCGGGTACTCGTCGCCCCGGATAGATAGCACTGATGAAGCTGCTGGCATAGTTGCTCGCTTCTAATCTCCCTTTGAGAGAGCCCTCTAGGTGCTTGTAGACTCCTCCCACTGCAATGACATCCGGGTGTTGAGAAGGAAATCCCCACTGTCCATTGCCTGCTGCGAAAATAACGACAATACCCTGGCGTATGGCATCAGCGATCGCCGCCGCTAGCACCTTATGATATGCGGATAACTGGAAAGGGCTGCGCAAGTCAGTTCCCCAGCTACACGAGATCACATCAGGACGAAGAGAGATCGCTTTTCTAAACGCAGCCGCAGAGTTGACGTTTCTGTACTTGTTTTTTAATGCTATGTCTGCCTTGAGAACCGTGAGATTAGCATGTGGGGCGATCGCAAATACATTCGCTGCGATTCCTGTTCCATGACCATTTGCATCCAGATCTGGCTCGCTTGATCCAGGCCCAAGCACTACGTTGAGATTGTAGTTATGACGCTTAAAAAACGGATGATCGGTATAGCATCCAGTATCGATTGCAACGACTTGAATGCCCTCACCTGTGACCCCTTTTGCATGAGCCAAACTGGCATTTAACTCCTCTGCTAAGTCATGAGGAACCTGTAAATATCGAGTATTTGTTTGAGGTGGAGTGGCACTGGGCATCACCTGCTGAAGATAGTAAGCAGGTTCATTAATAGCGACGCCATCTAAAAGGTCATGCCAGCTCTTATCTGAAATATCGATTTCACCAAAGGGTGTCTGATCGACAGAATTGATGTAGCTTGCGATGCCTTGATGCCCTATATCTCCGACAGTGGGTCGCTCAATTAATTCTAGATTTGCACCAAGAGCCCGTTCATAAACCTCTGGCGGAGCCGCAATATTAACTGAGGCAGAACCAATATCTAAAACCTCAAACCCTTCAGCACGCAATCGCTTAGCAGCAAGAAGTCGCTGATCTGAGGCGGCATGAAAAAACATAACGTTGTCACTCGTGACCTGACGCGGAGAGCGTAATAAGGACTCTCCACTCGCTGAACGTACAACGGCCTCAGCATAAATTTTGGGCGGCAATTCTGACTGATATCGACTGCTCATTCTGCTGCTATCGCTCAGCGATGCTTTGGTAGTATAGCCCTGCCCTTAAGATGCCTCTCACAAGAGAATTTTAGTCAAACATTCTAGAGGTGACCTAAAGCTTAATTTTCCTTAATAAATAAAGTTGTTGCATCGTGGTGCTTGCGAGTAATAAGAAAAAATTGAAACGATGAAGAGATTTGTTTTAAAGTTTCACTATGGCGATCCTAAATAATTTGTGAGGATGCTGGCGATCGCACTGCTGTATGCCAATTGGGATAAAAGGAGAACAGGTTGAAACCAGTAAAGGGTTTTGGTTCGGCACATCATGAGCGATCGCCCCAAAAAACATCCCAAAGATCGCCCCAAAAAACATCCCAATCGCCTCAGAGCTTGGCTCCCTACGTCCGCACGCTGCCTATTGTGATTGACGCCATGCTGGAGTTGGGTCAGGTCACCGCAGAAGATTGTGTCTATGACCTGGGCTGTGGCGATGGCCGCATTTTGCTGACCGCAGCCCAACAGCGAGGCGCGAAAGGGCTAGGAGTTGACATTGATGCAGAGCGCGTCAAAGAAGCAAACGACGCGGCTCGAACGCTCAACCTTTATCCCCAGATTCGCTTTAAGCAAAAAGACTTGCTGACGTTGGATCTGTCTCCAGCAACGGTCGTGGTGCTTTATCTTCTACCCAAAACAAATCTCCAGCTTCGTGCAAAGCTACAGGCCGAATTAACGCCGGGTTCACGCATCATTACGCACTCGTTTGATATGGGCGACTGGTTGCCCACTCGCACAACTCAAGTGGCCGATGTCATCAACACTTACACCATCTACGTTTGGGACGTGGAATAAGACATTAGGGCGAACTTTGTTTGAGTGCGACTCGTCTGAGAATAGGGTAAACAGGCGATCGCCAATCGCGCTTGAGATATCGCAAAAATACTCGTTCTAAGTATGGAATAGGGTATTTACGGCATGACCAAGAATAGTTATGTTTGATATGCAGGAATTCTGAACCGTTTCGGGGTAATCTCAACGATTTTTAGTGCTGATAGGGATAGTTTAGCGATGATGCCAGTCCTACGAAGGCTCGACCTCATATCCTTCTTGAGAGGTCGAGTGTCGCTGTGGGTGCTTTTGGTCGTACCGTTTGCGCTGCAAACCCTGGCGATCGTAGGTCTAATCAGCTATCTGTCTTATCGCAGCGGGAAAAAGTCGGTCGAAAATCTGGCAAATCAGTTTATCGACGCGAATACCCAGCGAGTGAGCGAACATCTCGATCACTTTTTAGGAGACGCTCAGCATTTGGTGACGTTTAATCGACAAGCATTTGAAAGCGGGCGAATCGATCTAAATAATTTTTCAGAGATTGAAGACTATTTTTTTGAGACCTTATCTCTACAGGATCACTTTTCATCTGTAGGTGTGGGAACAGCCCAAGGCGAGAGCCTCTTCGTAGGCGTTGATAAATACGGGGTGATGTCTTCTGCCGGGTCAGTGATCGTTGCAGAAACAACCAATCAAAATCCGAGGAAAAATTATGCTTATCTATTAGATGAGAAAGGAACCCGAACTGAACTGATTCAGACTGTTTCTGACTACGACCCTCGTGAGATTATCTGGTATCAAACTGCCCTCGAAAACGGTCAAGCATGGACTCCAATCTATTCAGTTGTGCTCGCTCCCGTAGCAAGTTCATTAGCGGTTGCACCGATTCGGGGTGAGCAAGGAACCTCTGAAGGGGTTATATTTGTCAACGTCAGTCTTCAAGATATTAGTCAGTTTCTCAGCACTCTGAATCTGTCTGAGCATGGGCAAACATTTATCATTGAACGGTCAGGAGATTTAGTTGCCACTTCGACGAAAGATGAAGTGTATACAGTGGATGAAGCAAAAGATCCGCCGCAGTTGATTCGGCGCAAAGCGACTGATCTTACTCACGATCTGATTCAAGCAACCACTCAATCTTTGCTCAAACAAGGTGAGGGGTTACAAACGATTGATTATTTAAACTTTAGTTTTGTTGATAGGGTGTCGTTAGAAAATGCGGATCAAAGCGAGGACGGCGATACGGCAAGCCAACGCCAACGCTACTATGCCGAGGCGCTCTCTTACCAAGATGGATATGGCATCGATTGGCTGATTGTGACGGTCATTCCGGCGTCAGATTTCATGGGCGGAATTCACTCTAATGTAAGACGAACGGTTGAGTTGAGCGTGTTGGCATTGCTCGGAACTCTGGGCATTGGAGTTCTGACTTCGCGACGGATTGCGCGCGTGGTCAAGCGGTTGTCAGAGTCTACAAAAAAACTGGCCAAGGGCAATTTCGAACAGCCGATCGCCCCTTCTTCGATTACTGAGCTAGAAACCCTATCTCAATCGTTTCGCAAAATGGTTGATTCTTTGCGGCAAGCGGAGCATCTGCGTCACAACTATGAACAAGCTTTAGAACAGCAAGTTACAGAAAGAACTATTGCCTTAAACGAAGTCCAGCGCATTGCCAAGATCGGAAATTGGTCGTGGGATTTGGTCAACGACGAGCGGTGGTGGTCGCCTCAAATGTACAAAATCGCGGGGCTAGATCCTGAGCAGTATGCTGCTCCGCCTGATGTTGAGATTGCCAATCAAAACATTCACCCCGACGATCGCCAACGAGTCAATCAGGTGATTCAGGCTGCAATTGAGCAATGTCAATCGTATGAGATAGAATTTCGGTTTTTGCGTCCCGACGGCAGCGTTGTCTATGCTTTTTCGAAAGGACAAGTGGAGTGCAAAGGGGCAGGCAATGCCGTTCACTTTTGGGGATTTACCCAAGATATTACAGAGCGAAAACAGGCCGAATTGGACTTAACGCAAAGCAAAAATCGACTCAGACTGATCACCGACTCCATTCCAGCCTGCATTTCTTACATTGACGCATCCCAACGCTATCGGTTTGTCAACCGCACCTACGAGTTATGGTTTGGTTATCGCAAAAAAGACCTTTTAGGCCGCACCGTTGAAGACGTGATCGGCACAGAAGCCTATCGTTTAACAAAGCACCATATCGATCGAGTGCTATCGGGCGAAGCGGTGGCTTATGAAGCCGAAATACCCTATCAAGAGGGAAAAACTCGCTATGTATCAGGAGTGTTGGTGCCTGAGATCGATGCCCAGAGTCAGGTACAAGGCTACTACGCCCTGATTACTGATATTAGCGATCGCAAACAAGCTGAATGTGAACTTCAGCAAGCCAAAGAAACGGCTGAAGATGCCAATGCGGCCAAGGGCTCGTTTATCGCCAATATGAGCCATGAGCTGCGATCGCCCCTCAATGCCATTTTGGGATTTGCCAATCTGCTCCAGCTAGACAGCGCTGTGCCGCCAGCCCAGCGTGAAAATGCCGCCATTATTGAGCGCAGTGGCGAACACCTACTTGGCATTATCAATCAGCTTCTAGATATGGCTCGTCTCGAAGCCAACCGCATGTCCCTTAATATCGCGCAGGTAGATTTGTGGAGCTTGCTGAGCGATATCTATAGTCTGTTTTCGCTGCGAGCTAAAGAAAAAGGACTCGACTTTCGTATCGAGCGATCGCCCACGGTTCCCCATGCTATTGATGCCGACAACCTAAAACTGCGGCAGGTGCTGATTAACCTGCTCGACAACGCCATAAAATTTACCCAACAGGGGCATGTGACGCTATCGGTCGAGGCTCACCCAATAAAAGCCAAGGGAACTGAAGCGCTCCCCTCTCAGATTCAGATTAACTTTCGGGTCAACGATACGGGCTACGGGATTTCACCAGACGACCAGACTATGCTGTTTGAAGCGTTCAGCCAGACAGAATCTGGACGCCACAGCCACCAAGGTAGCGGCCTGGGCCTCGCCATTAGCCGAGAATATGCGAGGCTCATGGGGGGTGAGATGACGGTCGAGAGTGCAGTCGGCCAGGGGAGCTGTTTTCGCTTTCATATTCAGACTCACGCTCATGGGGCAAACCACGGCCAAAGGGGCGATCGCCCCCCCAATACAATCTCCCCCTCAGCAACCCCCCTCGCCCGATCGCAGCCCGATCAGCCGCGCCATCGCGTTCTCATTGTGGATGACAACCCGGCCAATCGTCTGTTGTTGGTTCAGCTCTTGAGCCGTCTCGACCTCGACCTCCAAGAAGCAGAAAATGGCGAGATGGCGGTGCAGCAATGGAAAAGCTGGCAGCCCCAGATGATCTTTATGGATCTGAGGATGCCGATCTTAGATGGCTATGGCGCGACCCGTCAGATTCGCACTCTAGAGCAAAGCCTAGACCCAAGCACATCCTCTTCACCCACCCGCACGGCAATTGTGGCGGTTTCAGCCACTGGGCTAGAACATCCTCATTGCCCGGTGGCCGACGCTGGGTGCGATGCTCTGATTCGTAAACCATTTGATAACACCGAAATTTTCAGGGCTCTTGAATATCACCTTCAGCGCCCCTATCGCTACACCGACGCCGACACCCATGGTTCCTCCTCGTCCTCACAAACCACGACTCAATCAGCTCCGGGGACGATATCGCAGCTCGGAGAGGCACTTCGCGACCTCGACTCAGCCCTCGTCTCAGAATTGGAAGAGGCGATCATCTTAGGAGACAAAAACCTGATTGAGCAGGCACTCAAAAAAGTGGCGATCGCCCAGCCCGATCTCGCCCAAGCTCTCAATAGATGTATTGAACAGTTTTGCCATGTTTCTGTGCTTGAAGAGATTGAGAAGTCTAGACAATGACTCCTAGTGTGGGTATAGATTGAAGAGTGTTGTTTAAAAAATACTCCTTTAGGTAGATGTGCTACAGATAGAGAAGATTGGGTGCCCAGATGGTGCAGTGTCAAGAGGTAAGAGTGGAGTGGAGAGGAGTCTGGTATTTTAGCGATTTTGTGCTGCTGTCGCGCAGCAATTCTCAGTTTGGCGAATGAGCTATCTGACTACGCTTCTGACTCGCCCGCGAATAAATTGCGGGCTAATCAGTGAAAGCCCCGTTGGAGCTAAGATTTGTCGGCTATCAGTCCCGCAAGGACTTGATCGTCTGTAGCCCGCAATTTATTTGCGGGTGTTGGGGCGTAACCATCATGAGATTTGCTGGCTGTCGCGACTCATCATTGCGGTCTATCACTATATAGTGCTGTGGTGCAGCGCGCTGGTGTAAAACCAAAATTTTTTGGCAAGCCGCGCACCCTGTAGCCGTTTCAAAAATATCTGTCTCAACCTATTCGCGCATTGCTATACATTTCATTAAGTTGATTTTTTTAATAAAATTCGATCATGTCTCACTCTGCCCCCGTCTTATCTGCTGAGGTCTTATCTGCCGATATTCTTGTTATTGACGATACCCTTGCAGATCTCCATCTGATTACTCAAATTCTTCATAATGCAGGTTATCAGCCCCGCATTGCGCAGACTGGGGCGATCGCCCAGCGGTCGATTGAGGTGCGATCGCCCGACCTAATCTTGCTAGATATCAAGCTTCCTGACATCAACGGCTATACCTTTTGCGAGCAACTCCAGAGCAGTGCAACGTCGAGCCACATCCCCATTATTGTTCTGAGCGCTCTTGACCAAGCCTTTAGCAAGGTGAAGGCGTTTAACTCAGGCGCGGTCGATTATGTCACCAAGCCTTACGAAGCAGAAGAACTCCTAGCCCGACTTCAGCTTCATCTCAGCAATCAACGACTCCAGCGAAACATCGAGCAGCAAAACCAGCTCCTGAAAGCTCAGGAAGAGCGATGGCAACTCCTAAGCAAAGGTACAGGCGATGGCATCTGGGACTGGAACGTTCAAACGGGAGACGTGATGATGTCAGCCCGATATCGAGCCATGCTGGGGTATGCCGATGAGGAACTGACTGAGCGTGCCGAAACCTGGCGACTGCTGCTACACCCCGACGATCGCCCTCGCATTGTGCAAACAGCGAATGCCTATCTAGCGCGAGAAATTAGTGCCTATCGAGTCGAGTTTCGGCTGCTGTGCAAAGATGGCGGCTACAAGTGGATTTTGTCGCGGGGGCAGGCCATTTGGGCCGAAGACGGTACGCCTCTGCGAATGGTTGGCATTCATCAAGATATTGGCGATCGCAAACGGGCAGAAAACCAAATTCGCGAATTGGCTCAGCGTCTTTCACTGGCAGCCAATGCGGCTCAGTTTGGAGTCTGGGATCTTGACTGTGTCAACAATCGGCTGGTTTGGGACGATTGGATGTTTAAAATCTATGGTCTCGGCCCCAACGACTTCTCCGGAACTCAGGAGGCATGGAAAGAGAGGGTTCACCCCGATGATCTCCCCACTGCCCTTGAAGAGAACTTACAAGCGACCTCCAACGGAGAGTTAGAGTTTCAAGACGAATATCGCATCGTGCGGCCAGATGGCGACATTCGCTATGTCGAAACCTGTGGCGCAATCTTGCGAGATCAGCAGGGTCATGTGCTGCGGTTGATTGGCATTAATCGAGATGTCACCGACCACAAGCTAGCCGATCTGGCTCTCGAACAGAGCAATGCCAAAAGTAAGATGATGTTGAGCGCTATCCCTGACGTGATCAGAGTTGTGAGTAGCACAGGGTATTACCTGAATAAAATTAACTCTGGCGAATCCATCGATATTATTCCTACGGGGGTCGATATCACGGGCCAACATGTGACAGAGATATTGCCCCCAGACATTGCAACACATCAATTAAAAGCCATTAGTACCGTTCTCAAAACCCAAAAAATGCAGGCGTATGAGCACACTCTTCAGGTTGGCGATCGCCTCCAATATGAAGCGGTGAGAGTTATCCCCTACGCAGACGATGCAGTCATGGTGCTGATTCGTGACATCACTGTTCAAAAACAGCATGAACTTGCCCTGCGCCAGAGTGAAGCCACCAAACAAGCTATTCTTGAAGCGATTCCTGATTTGTTGATTCGGCTCAATCGGCAAGGTATACAGCTCGACTTTTTTACAGGAGGGGAGACTCAGTTGAGCCCCAATGTCGCTGAAAGTGGGCAGCAATCAATTTATGAAACGCTGCCCCGTGAGCTAGCTGACTTGCGCATTCACTACATTGGGCAGGCGCTTGATACAGGCAAGCGTCAAATTTATGAGCATGAAATCGAGATTGAGGGAGAGCTACATTACGAGGAGAGTCGTGTCGTTCCGCTGGGTGAAGATGACGTGCTGGTGATGGTGCGTGACATGACCCATCGCAAACGGGCAGAGCAAAGCTTGCAAAGGCAGCTCCAAAAGTCGCTACTAATTAAGGAAATTACGGATAGAATTCGTCAGAGCCTCGACCCTGCGCAAATTTTTCAAGCGGCGGCGTATCAGCTTGGCACGGTGTTGCAGGTGAACCGGGCGCTGATCCATCACTATGTCGCAGAGCCTACTCCTCAAGTGCCCTTCGTGGCTGAATATATCCTAGGCGAAGCCGTTGAGCCAATCATGGGTATGACAATTCCCATTGGGGGCAACCCCCATATGCAACGCCTATTGGCGCAGAAAGAGGCGATCGCCATTGATGATGTTTTTTCTGACCCGCTGCTAGACAATGCTCACGATCTGCTGCGCCAAGTCGGCCTCAAGTCAATGCTTGCGGTGGGTACCTTCTACCAGGGTAAGCCCAATGGTGTGATTGGGCTTCACCAGTGCGATCGCCACCGCCATTGGACTCTAGAAGAGATCGAGCTGATTGAAGCGGCAGCCAATCAGATGGGAATTGCGATCGCCCATGCTACAGTACTCGACCATGAGATTCAGCAGCGGCAAGAGCTGAGCCGCATTAACCAAGAGCTAGAGCAGGCTCGCCAGCAGGCTGACACTGCAAGTCGTGCCAAAAGCCTATTTTTGGCGAGTATGAGCCATGAGCTGCGCACGCCCCTCAACGGAATTTTGGGCTTTGCTCAGTTGCTCAGTCTCGACTCTGATCTGTCTATCTCCCAGCGCGATCAGGTGAAAACCATCTTAAGCAGTGGTGACCACCTGCTAGAACTGATCAACGATGTGCTTGATATCAGCAAGATTGACGCCGGAGAAATAAGCGTCAATCTTGCTCCTTTTAGCTTGATTAGCTTCGTTAACGATATCGAAGCCATGTTTCGAAACCACATTGAACGTAAAGGAGTCGCGTTTTACATTGACATGTCTGCCGATCTGCCGACTACGATTCGGTCTGATGAAGCAAAACTGCGGCAAATTCTCATCAACCTGATCGGCAATGCCATTAAATTTACCCATCAGGGCTTTATTCGACTGACCGTTGAGGGCGATATGGGCCACGCCCAGGCGAGCCAACGCCAAGCTGGCACGGTTTTGATGCTGCGGCTGAGCGTTCAAGATACGGGGGTGGGCATTGAAACTACGGCACTGCCTACCTTATTTGACCTGTTTACCCAAGCTGAGGCTGGACGGCAGAGCGTTCAAGGCACAGGGTTAGGGTTAGCTATCTGTCAGCGATTTGTTCAGTTGCTGCATGGCGACATTCAGGTTGAGAGTGTCTTGGCGGAAGGCGCGACCTTCCACGTCACAATCCCCGTAGAAACGATTAGCGATGTCTCAACGCCGGCTCAATCTCAGGCTCAATCTCAGGCGCACTCTCAGGCGCACATCTGTCAGCTTGCGCCGGGGCAACCTGCGTGGCGCATTTTAGTGGTCGAAGACCAGGACGACAATTTACGGCTTGCCATCGATCTACTCAGTCGGGTCGGGTTTGAGGTCAACACGGCAGCCAATGGAGAAGAAGCGATCGCCCGCTGGCAAGATTGGCGACCTCATCTCATTTTGATGGATATCAATATGCCGGGTCTTGATGGTCACGAAGCAACCCGCCTGATTCGTCAAGGCAGTCGCCGTCAAACCTTATCTGCTACCCACCCCCCTTGCGATCTAGCTCTAGAAAACAATAGAGATATCACGAAGGGAAGAGATGCCGCCAACGCACCCACAACAAGCAACGGTGCAGATTTCGAGCCTGTTGATCCTAAAATTATTGCTGTTACGGCTAGCGCTTTTGAAGAGCAGCGCCAACGCATGATAGACGCAGGGTGTGACGATGTTGTTTCTAAGCCGTTTTACCTCCAAGAGATTTATGAGGCGATCGCACGACATCTCCCCGTCACGTATATCTACGATGAAGAAGATCAAGCAGATGACCCTCATGCAAAGGTGTCATCTCTGTTATCAAAGAAGTCAGCCCAATCTCTCACCCTCGAAGACCTTATGGTTATGCCCCTATCATGGCGATCGCAGTTTTATGAGGCATCTGTGCTGCTTAACTTAGAGGCTTGTGTCACCCTGATTCGGCAAATTCCTCCAGAACATCACAGCACAGCAAAAGTTCTAGATATGCTGGTCAAAGATTTCAGATTTGATTGGATCACGCGCCTACTTGAAACGAGCGTTTCGCATGATGACTCTGATTAAAGGAGAAGTGGGATTAAATGAGAAGTGAATGTAGGGGGCATGGGTACCAACAGATTTGGCTACGATTAAAAAAACTTTAAAGCCACTGGGAGTAAGAATTTTAAATCCTCATTCCCAGTGGCTTGATGCTGTTAGTCGATCTTTATGCTGTCGGTCGATCAGAGTCTGATCTTAGGTCTTACAGATTGCAAATTGCAGACTGCAACCTACTGATTGCCTAGACCTTCCTTAAACTCTTCGCTGTGACGCTCAGATAGACCTTTGTTGCCTAGACCCTCGCGAAACTCTTCGCTATGACGCTCAGATAGACCTTTG
>JBARXP010000269.1:0-24538 GCA_049647405.1 Elainellaceae cyanobacterium
GTCAACTCAGAAGAGAAAGCCAAGGAAATGTTTGGGCAGTTTCAGGCCAATGTCGGAGCGCTGCAAGATTGGCAGACCCAAGGCACAGAGCATTACCCCATGTTCTTAGTCATGGATGAGGTCAACAATCAGCGGATTCTCATGACGGACACTGACCGCAAGAAATTTGACAAGAAACTCAGTCTCTATGCGACTCAGTGCATGAGTGAGCAGTCGGGCTTGTGGATCAGCACCCACAGTCACGCCGTCGATGACATCGGACTCAACAAGCGACTCCAGCAAAACTTTCAGGTCATCGTGCTGGGCCGTCTAGGTAAATATGAATCGATCGCCTACGCCATCGATGACGAATATCTGATCCGAGATAAAGACCTGCGGCAAGCGCTGAAAGCTCAGCTACAGGCGTATGTCGCCAGTGGCGAGAAAGGGGCGATCGCCTTCACCAATGTTGGTGGGGATTCGAGATTGGTGAAGCTACCCCACTACTCCAAAGATGTCCGCATCACCGAATCCCCGCTCAATGCTTCGGTCAAGTCGCAGCCGCAACCTCAGACTAATCCGCAAAAGTTGGGATTGAGAGAGCAATTAGAAACGATGTGGAGCCTTCCATCGGCAGAAGTTGAACCAGAGCAGACCGAGACTCTATCAGAATCAGCTCGTGAATTCTTGCGCTACTGTGGCGACAAAAATCTGATTGGGCAATGGGTCAAAGTCCGAGATATTCGGAAAAATTGGGCAGGGGACAAGGGCATTAAAGGCGATGCCTTAATCGAGCTTCTAGACGCGTTAACTCGTGATGGCAGGGGCCAGTGGGAAGACGATACCCGACGTGGTTGGATGCCCACGTTTGACCCATCCGACCTCCCTTGAACCGACACCCGACACCCAACCGTAAGTGTCGGATAGCTGGGTATCTATGCCATCCGACACCCGACACCTGATCCGACACCCCATGCTGATCCGACACTTACCCGACACCTGATCCGACGCTCAATCCGACACCCATAAAAATTAGAACGATCCAGCCTTAGAATCAGCTTCCATCAGAAATACTCCATCAATAGAAGCCCCGATTCTCACCTTTTCTTATTAGAGGGGGTGTGTTTTGTCGCGATATTTTTTATCAGCACTCCAAGCGGCTGAGATTATGACTCACAACAGAGACGCACAGGGACAGCCCTAGTCGTCTTCTTTTTTCATCGACTCTAGACTATAAAAAACTGATGTACTCATCCGCAGGAGCCTTGGACGATGTCACTCCACCCTCCCGATCCGAACCGGCCTTCCATCGAACATCCCTACGATCGACGGGTGCGGCAACAGCGCGAGGACGAGCAGCGCCTCGGCATCACTCGTCCTCACATTCCCGTCAGCGTCATTGGCTTTCCCGATACCCCTGAAGGTCAGAGAACGGTTGACCTAGCGGATCGCATGAACGATCAACTGAAGCTCCATCTTCTTCCCAACACCGACGCTCAGGGGCATATGATGTTTTGCCTCAAGCAGTCCTGGCACTATCGGGTGCTGTGGCTGTCCAATGAAATCGAAGGGGCACTTCCTCGCAAGACGTTCCCTCAAACCGGGATTCGTCCCCTCCTTCCAAAGCAAGCCTTCGAATTGCTCCAACTCAGAATCTCAGCCGATATTGCCTTTTATCGTCTCATCCAAGCTGGGGAGGCTGACATTGCCCGATGGTGTCAGCGATACAGTATTGACGATCCGTTTAGCGACGCTCCAGATCCCGCCCTCGCTCTCTTCATTGAGACGCTTCAAGCAGACTTTCAAGAGGACATCGAGACACTTTTCCGCAACAAAGAAGACTTTCCGTCAAAAGCGGAGCAGCTGAAACAGCATCGCACCTGGTCAAAGGTGTTAACCGGCTACATCGAGACACCAGATCCGGCATACCTGAACGCGCTTTGGAACAGTGGATGGTTCGGCTATGCCGTATTGGCCTTGAAAGATCTGCAAGCCAAGCCCCACCTCAAAAAGCCGTGGAAGCAATTCATTCGAACCCGCAAAAAGTTGACTCCTGATCAATGGCCCAGCTTGACTTGGGGTCATGACCGCTTATTCCTGCGAAAGCAAACGAACCAGAGGGTGTCCGTCAGAAGTCGCATCCTTGAGGATGGCAGTTTCGAGTATTACGAAGATTGTTAAGCCTCTGTTACAGAACTGCTCCAAACTAACTCAAAAATCCATCGCCCCTCTTTTTATGCTATCAATTGGAGGGGCTTTTTATAGCTTAATTACTGTTAGTTAAAACCCTTTTTGTGGAAAGGTTAGCTGAATAACCTTTCCACAAAAATATGTGCTATTTATATTTATATAAAGCACTCGCTTGGAGTGACGAATATCGTCTTGATTCCTTGTAATTATCTCCAGGCAAGTGCTTTCAGTCTTTACTGAAATAGCAATATGGTAAAAAAACGAAAACCTAAAGACAGCAACTCTGGTGGCACTGTTGCCTATGGGCGCGTCTCAACTCATGATCAGGATGATATTTTTCATGCCGCCGATCAACAGAAAAGCCGCCTCAGAAACTCAATACCTATCGTTCGACTTTACTTTGATATTGAGTCTGGTGATAATCCAAATCGTGCTGAATTTCGAGCCATGATGCGTGAGGTGCAGGCCGGTCGGGTTGACACCATCATCGCAACACGGTGGGATCGGCTGACTCGTAATGAGCTGGTATATCTACAACTGAAAGAAACGCTCAAGTCCTGTGGGGTTCAACTCTATTTACTCGATGGAGGGTGGGTTGACCTTTCTACAGCATCAGGTGAGCTGAGCGCGGACATGAATGTCCTCTTTGCAGTTCATGAGCGGCGTATGCTGCGTGAGCGGGTGCAAAAAGGGCAGGAGCATCGTCGTCATAGGAAAGCCGCCTGCGCACGCGCGCCGTTCGGATACATGACAGAAAATGAGCGTTATCGCTTGGATCGACGCCCCATCATTTGTTTGTTGAGCGATCGCCCTAGCCATTACCTCAATCTATCCAACGAGCCCGATGATTCACCTCACTTACTGGGCATCAGTCGCGCTGATATTGCTCGTCATGCCATAGACCTCCTCTTGGAGAATGAATCTCCTGCACAGGTTTTGAAGCAACTCTATCAAACCTATGGAGTGCCTATTCCACAGTGGTCTGGAGGTCAGTCTCCGTCTGATTTGGATGAGGGGGAGTGCTCATGAGTCGTCAGAAACGAACCAATCTGGTTTTGGCCGATGAACTCTTGTTGTGGAGCTCGTCCAATAGCCTCATCGAATGGTCTCAAAATCCAGTTTTGCAGGGCCATACGGCGTATCTTAAGTTTCGCTCAACGGGGGCTTCAAAACCTAACGATGAGTGGGAGATGCACCCTGATACCCATCCGGATCAGCGCTTACTAACCGATGAGGAGGCTCATGAACTGCGGTCTATTCGCCGTCGTCGTCGCCGTCAGATGCCTAATGCTGAGGGTCGATATCAGTTGACGGGGCGAGTCTGTTGCCATCACTGTGGCTACAAAATGGAGCTGAAACGCAATGCGAACTATCGCTACTACGGGTGCTCGATGTCAGGCTGTCAACCCGAGGTTCAGCGCAAATCATTGATTCGAGTGGAGGTGTTAGAGGAATCCATTGCAAAGGCATTGCATCAACGAGCGAATCATTTGACGACCCAAGCCTCCTTACCAGGGACGACGCCCTCGCAGAAATTACAGGACCTTCACGTGCAACTTGAAGCTGTTGAGCCACTCGTGACTCAATTTCCAGATGGCCCTTTCAAGCAAACACGTCACGATCTGCAGCTCAAAATTGAGCAGTTGAAGAAGGAACAGGACTTTATTCAAATCGAAAAAGCGACCGCTCAGGAGATTATCAGCCATCCCCTGGCCTGTGACTTAAGCTTTTGGGCGACCCGCACCTATGCCGAACGGGAATTTCTCTACGACAAGCTGTTGGACACGGTCTTTGTCAGTGGCAAGACCGTCATGGCGGTGAAATTGACGGTCTGATCGACGGCGAGCCAGAAGCAATCGTACTCATACGATTGCTTCTGGCTCGCTCTGCAATCATGTCGGACTCTGCGAACAGTGCTTTTTCTAGCGCACACCTGAACCCTCTCATAGGACTCTGAGGAGAATAAACGATGATGAATGGCTCCGAATACATCCAGCAATCTGCAGCACAGTTTGAACAGGCCAGATCCGCAGCCCTTGAAGGGTGGCAGGGGCCGTGCCACTGTCCTGATCCGGGTCGTCGGGAACGGTGTCAGAGCTGTCCAGCGTTTCGACTCTTCATCCGGCAGATGCAACAGGAGTTGTCGGGTGGGGATGAGACTCTGATTCCCCTGTTGCTGATGCCCAAGGATCATCGACCTGATGAGAATGTCCTACGTCAGCAGTGCGAGGAGCTATTTCGCTGTGGCCATTCACTAGAAGATATCCGGTGGATGACAGGAGCCAATAGCTTACGGCAGATACGGCAGTGGTTGCGGCAATCGGGGTTGATGGGGGGGAGTCAAGACTATGAGGAGTTACGTCCCTCGTGTATTCAGCGGTATCGAGATGGATTGGAGCCGCGTCAAATCGAGAAGGAATTGGGAGTGCCGACGGATGTCGTCGGCCACTGGGTTAGCCAGATTGGGGAAAGTCGACCGAAGCGTCAGCATACCGAGCAGGAGAAACAACGTTGCATTGACCTCTACCTGCAAGGAAACTCATTCAAGACGGTTGAGAAGATGACACAAGTTCCGGTCCATACCATCAAAAAGTGGGTGAAAGAGGCCAAGGTGAAGCGGCCTCCATTGAAAAAGAAGAGTGGTCGTCCCCCAGTCCATTCCCTGGAGTTTCGACAAGCCTGTTTGGATCTCTTGGCACAAGGATATTCGATGAATCAAGTGGCTCAACTCAAGGGAGTGTCATCAAAGACGATCTGCAACTGGAAAAATAAGGTGAGGTTACCGCCTGAGTCAACAGAGGAGGGTTAATCTCTATCGTCTAGATGCTGGCTTTGGGGTTTGAGTAGTATCAGATGCTGTTGGCGAACTAAATCTTCGGCGCTGAACCAGCGAGGTTTCGTCGGTTCAGTCAGATAGTCAGGAACGAGCTTACTGAGCTTGGGCCATTCTTTCGGAGTTCGCCAACAGTGTCAGTCAACAGCATTCATTACTACTCAAACCCCGTTTATGAGCCAATAATCTTTTTCAGTGTTTCCCATGCCCTATCAGTTGCCAAATAACTGGAAGCATAGTTCCAGCTTAGAAGCTCTTCATTCAGGAAACAGTCATGCTTTTCTATAACCTTATCTTCGACAATGGCGGCCAACTCAGCAGGGTTCGCTGGTTTCATTGCGACTAGACCTTCTAGTCGTTCCATCAGTCTTTCGGGACTGATATCACGCACTAAGATGGCAATCCCGTCTAGTCCGACATCTAAGCCTTGAGTGCGGAGTAATAGACAAATGGTGTTCACTACCTGGCTTCCCATCCAGCAAAACAGCAATATATGATTGCCATCTCTTACCAAGTAGCGGTTGTCTAGAGCCAGACGAAAGAAGTTTTCTCGACCCTCGTGTAATAAATTAACGGCAGTTCTATCCAAAAAAACTGGACTATCATCGGAGCGATAAATTCGAGACATCTCCTGGCGAATTTTGTCGTGAATAAACCCACTTTCACCGCTGAATTTTGGAACTCGCCCTGCAGCGGCCCTGACCACATCCACTACTTTGCGTTCAGCATCCACCGACAACACCTTCCAGCGGCGACCGGCAAAAATCATGAACATGCCCTCAAATAGGGGCGAGTCAATTGGTAGAGTACCTAACGTCTTGCCTCGGGTGACGATGCGATATTCCTCTGGGGTTTTAAAGGCTGTGTAAAAGCTGTAATGGTTCACCAGCCGTTCACCTTTTAGACCCAGAATCAATACACCATCATGGGTCTGCTGAATTAAGTCTTTGGCTCCTAGCTGACGCAGCAGCTTGACGAACATCTCCTGGGATACTTGCCGAAACGCCCCTGTCTGGCACAACACTTGATAGAGCTGTAGGGCGTTCACGCCCCCATACTGGGCAATCAGCGACAATACCTGCTGAATCAGGGTCGATAGATGTAGTTTGGTCACGCTTGGCGGCTCACACCAGTGCTCAAACACCATTAAGTTAACGATGGCAATGGTTTGAACCAAGCCCGGATGCAGGGTATCTGGCTGGGATGTAGTAGGTGTCACCTCTGGTTCAGTAATGTAGAACCGGATGATTGCTGGATCTCCCCCTTTGCGACCCGATCGCCCCAATCGTTGTCGGGTACTGGAAACTGAAAACGGAGCCCCTACCTGGGCGATCGATTTTACTGCACCCACATCAATCCCCATCTCTAAAGTCGTGGTGCAAATGACGTTCGTGGGTTTGTCACTTTTCAGCGCTTGCTCTGCCTCCTCACGGATATCCTTAGACAGACTGCCATGGTGGGGCAAAAACTCATTGGGTACCCGCTGCTGCTCAGAAATTCGTCGCAGCCGATCAGTGTAAGACTCTACGTTAGCGCGGCTATTAATGAAAATGAGGTTGGTGTCGCATCTCAGGACACGAAACAAGTGTGCCGCAATGTCCATTTCATCCTGAGAGTCACCTGTTTCATCAGACTCCTCTTCTGGGTCTAAATTCAGGTCTTTCTCCAAGTTGGGCTCGACTTGGCGGTACCCCCTTACTTGAATCTGGATTTCTTGCCCTTCCTCTTCCGAAAGAATTAGGTTTACCTGGTCAGCTTTGCCAGGGCGCAGGAATTCAGCTGCCAATTCCATATCGCCGATAGTGGCACTAAGACCGATGCGAGGGATTCTTCGCCGAATCACCTGCTCGACGCGATGCATCAGCGACTGTAACTGTTTGCCCCGCTCTGAACCAATAAAAGCGTGGAGCTCATCAATCACCAAATAATTAAGCCCTTGAAAAACGGCTGCCATATCTGGCCCATGACGTACAAATAGAGCTTCTAAAGATTCTGGAGTAATAATTAGAATGCCGCTGGGTTGCTTGAGCAGACGCTTTTTGCGCCCGGCATCAATATCTCCGTGCCAAGGAGTGACAGAAATTTCCAAGAGTTCGCCGATTTCTGATAGTCGCCGAAACTGATCATTGATCAGAGCTTTCAGCGGACTCACACAGAGGGCACCGACTCCGGCTCCTGTCTCCTCCATTAAGCGAGAAAAGATGGGTAAAAAAGCGGCCTCAGTCTTACCGCCTGCGGTTGCGGCTGAGATGATGACATCCTTTTCACCCGTCAAGATCGGCGGTATGGCCTGCTCTTGAATTGGGCGAAGGGAATGCCATTTCTGCTGCCAAATCCATTTTTGTACACCCGGATGCAGTCGCTGAAACCCTGAAGAGGTCTGTTCCTGCTCACTAGAGTTTGAAGGAGGCAAGGTCGTCATCGGCGTCGGCTTCCTCCATAGCAGTTACGGTTGCGCTCGATTCGGTAGAGGAATCATCGCCATCTGCTTCCTCCAGGGGAAGCAGGTCAGGATTTTGCTCAGGTTCGATAGTGACCTTGCCAATTAAATCTTCGACAGATACGCCTGGATTCTGTTCAAGTACGGCCAGTAGGTTGATAAACGCAGTGATCGTATTCCTAGGGGTTCGGAAATAAGCTTCACCGACTTTTTGAAAACAGTGCTGCATAAAGCCCCGAATCTCTGCATCTGAGAGTAAATAAGCATCTGCATCACCCGTTGCAAAAACGTGGCGAATCTTGGTCAACAATACATAGAGGTCCTCTTGGCTAAGACTAGCCAGGCGAATCACAGGGTGACTGAAATCGACAATGCCGTTACCCGCAAAGGTGTTCTCCGCTAGCCGAGACTGAAGAGCCTCATAGCTATAGAGACCCTTGCGAGTATCCATCAAAAATTCTGGCGTTCCTCCCAAAACAAAGCCCAGGTTATCAGCGGTACCCTGCAGGCTATCGTTGAGAATTCGCAGAATTTGTTCGTAGTTGCTTTTGCGAGCCTGCGTATTAGCAAGTTTATAGAGATTCACCAACTCATCCAGGCAGACGACAAAACCTCCATAGCCCGCCAACCTCACGAACCGAGCAAAGAGCTTGAGTTGGTCATAGAAGTTGGCGTCATCAACAATAATGCGAACACCCAAAGCCTTTTTAGCATCGGTTTTGGTGCTGAATTCTCCTCGTAGCCACCGAACGGCATTGGATTTCAAGACATCATCGCCGTTGTCATGCCCTCGCCAGTAGGCTGCAATCACTTCGGCAAAGTCGTAGCCGCCCACCATCTCCGAAAGATGCTCTAATCGCTCTCGAATCACCACCTCAGGATTTACGTCCCGCGATCGCGCCTCGGTCATGGCTGAACTAACGAACTTTTCTACCACGCTGGAGAGGGCACCCCCATCAGGCTTTGCTCGGGTTGAGAGATTGCGCATCAACTCAGCATAGAGAGACCGAGCTTGTCCTTTAGAGGCATGAAGGCGGCGATCAGGGGTGAGATCGGCGTGGGCTGTTACTAATTTTTTCTGAAGAGCGATCGCCCTGACCAAAGACAGAAAAAAGGTTTTGCCGGAGCCATATTCGCCGATGACAAACCGAATTCCAGAGCCACCATCGCCAATGCGATCAATGTCTTTAATCAGGGCTTCTAGTTCTTGCACCCGTCCTACCTGAATCAGGTGCTGGCCACTACGAGGTACCACCCCCGCCCGCAAAGATTGGATGACAGCATCTCGGTCTTTCGCTTTGATTTTGGTTCCAGCAGTCATGACATTAGTTGTTCTAGAACGTCAGTATCGACCTCGATCGGGTCCTCTCCATCAGTCAAAGGATCATCACAAGCATCAAAAGCTGCTTCATTGATAACCTCTAAAGCCCCATCCAGCATGAGTCCCAATTCATCAGCTTTGGTTTCCAGAGCCTCACGATGCCAAGTGGTTTGTTGGGCGATCGCGAGTAGCAATTGAGAATGCAACGGATCTAATCCAGCTATGGTAGCTTCAGATTCAGCAACGGATACATGCTCTAATGCTTCAGTTTCAGTTTCCTCCTCTTCAAAGAGATTTCCCAATAAATCAGCGACTTTAGCAGATTCCGCCTGCTTATGTTGGATAGCAGCTAAATCCAAATTGAAGCCTGAGGCATCTTGAGAAACGCTTTGGTTGGGGTTCTTATCGTCAGCATCAGGCGGAGCTGGGATAGCAAAGCCACTAGACGTTTGGGCAGCCGGTCTAACTGTTACTGGTGCTGCTGCTGGTGCCATCGGAGATGCTATGTTGAATGTATGAATGTGGCTGTAAACCTCATCTGCCTCAAAACCTAGCAGAGGATAAATTTTGGTCAACATTGTGATTTCCTGTGGGCTAATATAGCCATCGGCCCCAGCCACACTGATCAGGAAATCAGCAATACTCGCTCTTTCGTCAGAAGTCATTTGATTGAGCTTCGTCTTTAACCCTTTCAAACTGAGTTTCTCTTGCAGTAACCAGGTCAAATGAGCCCTTAACCGAGTTCGTTCAGCCGTTGATAGGTGTAGTGCAGCTTCCAAATGGGCTTCTAAAACCTGCTGTTCAGCAGCATCAATAACAGCGTCAGAATTTGCTACGGTGGTCGCAAGATGGAGCAACAGCATCGCAGCAGTATATTCCTTCGACGGGGCAGCCACAATTTCGTCATTCAATTTGAAGAGCACAATGGGCTGCTCACTCTTAAGCGGTTTACCTCCAAATCTGACATCTGGTTCAATGCCATAGCCCAAATTTTCAACTGCTTTAGATAAGGTGGTGGATTCTTTCTTGGTCAGCTTTCCAGTAGTGGGATCTGACCATTGTTCTAGGAGCTGTCGGCTAGGAGCAACGACCTGCTCGTTTTCCCCCAGGGTTTGAGCGAGCCACTGTTCAAGCCGTCGAATTTGCGGGTCGTCTAAATCATCCACTAATTCAGGCGGCAGTAGAGCCAGGGCTGCCTTAGGATCAGGATTTTCTCCATTCCGCCCCAGCCAGCGGCTGTAAGGATCAAGGGCATCGGTGCAATCGTCAATCAGGGTTTGTAGTTTATTGAGGGGAGCGGAAAGCCTCGAAACATCTGGCAGATCTCCAATACTCCGATGCAAATGAGTGAGGTTTACACCAGAGAGGCCAGCGCTGGCAGGATGATACTCAAGTTTCAACTTCCGTTTGTTGGGCTTGATCACCATCCCTGCGCCATAGCGCTGCTGATACCGCGATCGCAGCAGTTTGCGAAACTCTTCAGCACAGCGAGTGGCGGGTGTTCTCAACCGGGTCTGTTCAGAATGGAGATACCAGGACAACATCCAATCGGCGGGAATCGGTTTGCCCTCGGCCATCATTCGCCCCAGCGTCAACTTCAGGCTGAGGGGCATTTCCCACCCGGTTCGAGTTAGAGGCGGCTCCACGTCGGCCCAATTTCCAGAATTTTGCAGTAACTGGCAGATCTCCAAAAATCTGGAGCCGTAGCTGTTAAAGGAGCTGTTGCTCCCATAACTTTCTAATAACCGCTCGACTTCAGCTGTAAGTTGGGCCAGTTCCTCAGAGATATCGATTTTTAGTGCCGGAAAGTCCTTGAGTACCCGCCGTTCCAGTCCGTAAAAGAAGAGAAATACGTATCCGATGCAAGCGTTGGGATCGCGGCGATTGCCTGCTAACCATTCCAGATAAGCGGCCCGGCAGTCGGGGGGAATATCGCTGTAGGAAGGCCAGTAGCCCATGCCCGTGCCCTCATGATCTGGTCTAGAAGCTTCAACCCGAAGTTGAGGGTTGATTAAACACGGATCAATCTGTGAATGTGACCTCTTTGTTGGTAAGCAGGTACCGACATAAACCATTCCGCCGGGAATCAAATAGTCTTTAACTTTGACACTTTTGCCCGGAGGAACCCAGAGAGCGGATGGTTTAGGGGGTGGGGGAGGAACCTGATGAGTTTTAGCCTTTGGGATAGCGGGCGTAGCCGGTCGGGAAGGGGTTGTAGGCGTTGTTGACGGGGGAGGTGTGCGAATGAGATCGGTTTGTAGAGACTCATCGGTAGGAGGCTTGGCGCTGACCGATGAATTCCTGGAGGGCGATTGTAATGACTTGACGGGGATTTCTCTAGCCAAAGTCTTTTCACGAGTGGGAGACGTCTTAGGTTTTGGCGCTTTAGCCTTGGATTGACGGGGGTTCTGAGACTTGCTAGACCCAGAAGACGGATTGCTTATTCCTTGAAATAACCGCTTCAGCCAATTCAGCATGTTTTCCCTTTCCCCGATGTTCGTGTCTGCCTTGATTCTCCCTGCCCTAGTTTCTAATACTGCATCAAGATTCCGGTTCAGGTATCAATCGTTCAGCTTTTACGCATTTCTGAATATGAACAACAATGGCTGGAATCGCCATTATTAAAATGCTTCACCAGGACTCCACCTTTTTATAAAGTATCTGTAACACTACTGTAAGTAGGTAGTCTCAATTAAACGTTGTCCTGGATCGCTGAAAGCATTGATATGCCGTTCCTGATAGAGCTAATTAAATAGGACGCCCCACTTATGGGCACCTCGAAAAATTGACTAAGCCATCAAAAACAGCGGCTGAAACCCTTGAAAACTCGTTCTCCATTCTCTCAGAAATTGAATTAATCGAGGTGCCCTTATCAAAGGGAAGCAAGCGATTGCCTCCACAAATGCACTCATTTACTTGTTTGAGAGATCGGGAAAACGTAAGTCTCTCGCCTTATATCAAATGCTGGTTGAGTACCCTCTAAGATATCTAAAGCAAGTATGTTGAATATTGGATTTTCAATCGCACCACTTTGATATTCAATTTGGTTTCCGTTGTTTTTATCCATGCTTGCATGAATGATTTGCTCAGCATCACACACGATTGCCAAATTCGGGTTATGAGTAACCAAGAAAATTTGACGTCTCTTTTTAGCTTCCTTAATTGCCGGAACCAGCAATTTATAGACTGACTGATTATCAAGGTTTTCTTCTGGTTGATCAATTAGCAGCGGGCAATCATCTTTATCTATAAGAAGATAAAAGATGAGTAATAATACTCCACGTTCTCCTGGAGATAATTGCTGCATTTCTTTCCCATCAAGCTGCAAAGAATAATTTGGCCGAATATACTCTAATCCAAATATAAAATCATAAACTTCTAACTCGGTGAATGTCCCTTTCAATTGAGCAGAAATATCAATATTTCTAGGCGGATTATAACTATCGTCTTGCTTCAGCTTTTGAACAACTTTATCCACAAATGAAACAACACTATCTTTAGCATAAAAATCACACTGTTTGCAAATTTCCGCCAAGATTTCCCTGCCTGCTTCTTTACCTTTGAAAGTGCCAGACCGCCCCTGATTAATAAATCCCAAGAATCTGTCCAAAAAGCTTAAGTATGTGAGCTTGACATTGAAGCTAAATCCATACTTCTCTTGTGTCAATTCATGCTGACCAACCCTTTCTTGAACAAATTTTTGGACAAATTGTGCAAGATATTCCAAGGTTATTTTTAAGTTGGTAATCTGAGCGTATATATTTCTCGTTATATCCAGCCTTTTCTCAAGCAATTCTTTATGCTTTTTAGGGAATGTGTTCTGCTGATCATATAATTTATTTTGAAGATATATTAAAGAGTCAGCAGCAGCTTCTGAACCAACAATTCGTTCTCTTTGGGAGTTCCAAATTTGTAAGTTGCTTAAGTAGCGCTGGTAGAGTTCATCCGCCTCATTCAAGGATTCTTGAAGTGAGTTTGCTTCGGTTTTCATAGACTGAAATTGGTTAGCCAAGCTGCCGTCGGAATCGGCATCAAGGCTTTTCTCAATAGCAAAAATGTTAGAACTGATTTCTGATAAATGATTCTCAAGGGGCTCTAAATTGACAGACACAGAAATCAGGCTATTCAATTTCAATCCGACATCTACTTCCTCTAAGTTCTGTGTCAAATCTTCGAGAGAACTTTGTACACTTTTCTCTACCTGCTTCACTCTTTCTATTATCTGATTAACCGTTGAATGCCGCTTTTTTAGATTACTGAGTGTGTCTTTTTGAGAATTAATTCGAATCTCTAGTTTATCGACTTCAGAACGACAAGCCTCTAGTTTGTTAGCCTGCTCAGATTGCATGGCAGGCTTTTCAACATTTGGAGGCTTGGCAGCATCGTGCGATTCTAATTCTTTTTCCTTGGCTTCTATCTGCGCCGCTGTTTCACGAAGTTTTCCTTCGGAAATTTCCGTCTCAATTCTACAAATTTCTACATTATTGCGATGCAGTTTTTGTCGGAGAGACGCCAGGTTTTCCTCTGTAGTGCTTATATAATGCTCAATGAGTTTATCTAGGTTTTCAAAGCCTAAGCGATTCGACTCAGGAATGTGTGAAAAAATAACTTTTTTTAACTCCTTATCAAAGGCACTCTTTTCATGAATGGCGACTTCATTAGTCACACTTTCAAAGAAGCTTTGGGGCACATATCTGACCCACTCATTCTCATGAGCAGAAATTTTATCCGACAGTTTTTTAGTTACACGAGAATTGCTTTCCCAAACTAATGTAGCGCCAAAATCCTCCGACTTTTTCTGAGAAGAATTACAAAATCTATCTTCTGTCAGAAAGCTTAATCTAGGTACTTTTGTATTTCCGCAAAGAGCAATGATATCTGTCAAGGCACTCTTTCCATTACCCTTGTTTCCAATAATTGCAACGAGGTCATGATTGAACTCTACTTTGCAGTCAAACCAAACTTCTTCTGTAGTAGCCTCTGGGAACCTTCGGATTTCAAGAGACTTTATATATTTCGTTTTGTTACTATTGACGAGAGAAACTTTCAAGGGTTCTTGTACAATACAAACTCTGTCATCGTAACGTTGCGAGGCCAGTTTCAAACCCTCGAAAGTTGTATCAGCCTTAATCCACGTAAAACAGTGCCCTAATCGAATATGCTCCTGAGAATCGGAAAAATGATGTGCATCACTGCAATCGAAAAGTTTGCTGTTAACTTGCTGATTTATCAAGGATTGTTTTGCCTGCTGAGCATTTTCGACCGTTTTCCCCGCTGTAAATACAAGGTCTGCATTATTGATGATTGTCTTTTTCTCTGCGGCACCCTGACCACTCTGACCAAATCTAATATCTTCCCATTCTGCCTTTCCTACAGCAGTCATGTACTTTGATCTAAAACACAAAGAGCTCTCTAGAGCATCATTAATAGTCTTTATGGGTAAGTGAAAATTATTAAAGCCAATTTCTAAGTTTGTCTTAACCGCTAGCTTATCTCTCTTGTCCTGAGGCGTATTTTCTCGAATTATTCTCCCAAAATTTTCCAGGCTTACTTTCTTGGCTGTAACTTCTTCTGGATATTCTGAAAGATTGTATTGGACAGAAAGTTTATTCAAGAAGAATTCTTGAATATCGTCTGGTTCAACTTTATCTGAAAAAATAACATGATAATTGACGCAGCTAAGCTTCCTGCCACTTTGGCCGAATTTATCTAAGCGTAACTCGATTACTGGTAGAAACAATGCAATATTTTGCATTCTGCCGTTAGAGTATGCCTCTTTTACTTTTGTATACCCATCAATAAAAATATAGTCATTGATTCCGATAACTTTGAATTCTTCAGGTAACGCTTCTATACCTGCAAAGAACTTCTCCCATGCATCGTCGTCTCTGCCATAATGTTGGACGATTGATGCAGGTGTATGTACATGTAGATCCCATTTTCTCCAAAGAGAACCGCGTGGATTATTCAGCATATTTAGTAATACAGACTCAACCGAAGAACATGTGTTCATAGACCGTCGCCCCGATATTCTAGCCAACCGCTAGTCTTTAAGGGCTGCGACTCATATCACTTGAGAAACTTTTTATCCAACTCGTAAGCAAATTATCTAGCACCTGTATTAAATCCCTCGCACAATTCCGCATAAGGACAAATCCCGCAACTGGCTTCGGAAGGGGAGGGGGTAAAGTTGCCTTTTACCAGCCCGTTGACCAGTACTGAGGCTGAGGCTTCCAACCTGCTCAAATGGTCAGCGGGGAAGGTGTAGAGGCGATCATGGCGCAGGTAGGCAATATGGGCGGTGGGTTTTGTCGTGGCATGGCTATAGGCCCAGAGCTGAAACTGGTGATGCTCAGGGTGGATGGTGCGATCAGTTTTGAAGTCCAGTACGAAGTCTTCACCCACCAAATCCGCAACGCCGTTAAACGTGATGCCGCGCACAGAGAGAGAGACGGGCAGTTCCCACTGCAATGCTCTTTCGCGATAGGCGGCAAAGTCCGGCGCATGATGGAACCTTTCCGCGCAGTCCAACGCATCTTGCACCTGCTCATCGGTGAGGTCAGTGGCGTACTTCTTGAGCCTGTCAAAGTCACGAATTCCGTATTCCAGGGCCTTGTGGGCCAGCTTCCCGATCGCCCTCGCCGCCGCCCCCGAACCATCGCCCTCCCGATACCCCGGATGACCCTGAACATGGTGAAACTCAAACCGCTTGGGACACAGCGCATACTCGCTCAATGCCGTGACGGGTAACTCCGAAATGCCAGAGCGGGCGGGGAGCATCATCACCTGGTTTGGCACCGAGGGCGGGAGAGGACTGGGGTGAGCCACGGGCAAGACGCGATCGCGGTCAAACGGAATTGGCGTCGGGGTCACCACGCGATCGAGCCCTGCTTGCAACAGATCTAAGCTATGGCCGCGATCGCCCGCCGCCGTCAGGATCAAATGGTCGCGTGCCCGCGTCAGCGCCACGTACAGCACCCGCTTATCTTCCTCGGTTTGGTCTGCCCATGTCTGTTGTTCCAGCAAGGTGTAAAGCGCTGACTTTTGGGGGTGGCCGTCTTCATCGGTCAACTTCAACGCTACCCCTAATGCCGCATCAAAGCGCAGCGTCGGCTGGGTACGCATCAGGGCATGGGTGAGATCCGGCACAATCACCACCGGCCATTCCAAGCCCTTGGCCCCGTAAATTGTCATCAAACTCACGGCATTGCCTGCGGCCAAGGTGGGGCGTTCGATCTTGCCCTCCCCAGCCCGGATCCGCTGCAACCGTCGCACCACGGCCAAAACATCGAAACTGCCCGCTTCCAGGTCGCGCACCCGGTTGACAAAGCCTGTCCAATCCGTCAACCGCCGATCGCCCCCCGGTAAATTGGCAATAACCGCCGTATAGCCGGTGAGGCGATCGCCGAGTTGCAGCAACCGCGAGGGGGGCTCGGTGCGACGGGCTACCAACAGCGCTTGCAGGCTCTCCACCGCTGGATTGAATGTCGGCATTGCTCCGGTGCGCAGGAATGTCCACCACTCAGTATTGTTGGGCAATGCCTGCGCCAAGTCATACAAATCCACATCACTAACGGCAAAAAACGGACTCCGCAGCACCGCCGCTAAGGCCAAACTATCCGTCGGATCCGCCAAAAACCGCAGCATGGCTTCAGCATCCTTCGCCTCGCGAGTATCCAGCAAATTGCCGCCCGCCGCTTGCACAATGGGGATGCCCCTCGCCGCGATCGCTGCGCCATACAGTTCCAGCGGTGCCCAATGGCGGGCCAGGATGGCCAGATCGCCCGGTTGAATTGCCCGATGGGTCTGCTGGGATTTATCAAATACCTGGTGTTTTTCCGCCAGCATGGTTTGGATCAGATCGGCGATCGCCTGGGCCTCCACCCGCCGACAAGCGTCGATATTCGTATCCAGCGTTTTATCTTGCTTGCATGCGTCGTCAACCACTACTGTATGCAATTGCAGCATCGGGCTAGGCTCCAGTCCGTCCTGTCGTTGTGCTGCCAGGGGTTGATGTAAATCGCCCAATATCGGCTCAAACACCTGATTAATCTGATCCATCAGGATTTTATGGGTGCGGAAACTTTGGCTCAGGGCTACAGGTTGGGCTGGTGGGGGATGAATCCGGTCCTGCCAAGTTCGAAACACCTGCACATCGGCCCGACGGAACCCGTAGATCGACTGCTTCGCATCGCCCACGATCGTCAGGATGACCTTTGCCGTTAAGTGCTCCACCAATTCCCCCTGCGCCGGATTGGTGTCCTGAAACTCATCAATCAAAAACACCCGCCACCGCTGAGCGTAATACGCCTGCACCTCGGGATGCTGTAACGCTTGCAGAGCATGAACTTCCAGGTCTCCAAAGTCGAGCAGCTGCTGGCGATATTTCGCCTGCCGCAGAAACTCCCGCACCCAATCAAACGCCTCCCGGATCGCGGGCAACATTGCCTCAGTCTGGTCGTCGTATTCGTTGGGTACGAGGTTGTCGAGAACGGCCAAGACTTTGGGAAGATGCCCCTTCGACTTATCTTTCAGGCTGTTGATCGCATCTCGAACCGCGTCGAAGCTGGCGGGGTCATCCCACTTTTTCTTGCTTCCTCCGGTGAGATTGAGATCGAGCACTTGCGCGAGATAACTGGGGTCGAATGAGGCTTGAAATGCCGAAATCAGCTCGATCGCCTGCTGGCGTACCTGTTCGCGCTTATCTCCAGCCGGGCCAATGTGTTCCAGCAACTGCTCACGGGCGGCAACCCAGGTGGGATGGGTCGCAATATTTTCCAGGTAAGATTGGCGAAATTCGGTCAGTTCGGGTAGCCAATCGGGGCGATCGCGCTGTAATGCTGCCGCTGCCGTTAGGGGATCGCTCAGCAGCGCATTCAAAATCGCCTGCATCTGCGAGTAGGGAATGGCCGCATATAAATGTTCCGGCAGTTGAGCTAGGGCTTCCCCTTTAGTTTCCGCTAGCCACAGCGGACTTTCAAGATTATCCTGCACCGTAAAGTCGGGTGGAACACCAGCCTGATCCGGATGTTCGCGACAGATCCGCGCTGCCAGGGCATGGAAGGTACTGATTTGCGCGGCCTCCAGTTCAGCAAGGAGATCGTCCTTATCCGCCAGATCCGACTGGGCCACGGTTTGGCGAATTCGCGATCGCAGTTCTGTCGCTGCTTTGTCCGTGAAGGTCACCGCCACCATTGCCAAGGGCGAAACCCCCTGGTTTAGAAAATACAGATATCGCGCCGAGAGCATATGGGTTTTGCCAGTGCCAGCCCCAGCGGTGACCGCGATACTATGGGGGGCGTGGGCGGCATGGGCTTGTTGCTTAGTGAGTCCCATTCGGGTTCTCCTGGGGTGATGTCTGATGGTGGTGTTTACGGTCAAGGCGATCGCCTTGACGACAGAGGGCATCAAAGTCGCAGTAGCGGCAAGCCTCGCGATCAACATCGGGTTGGACAGGGTAATGTCCTTGGGCTAGTAAGTCTTTACAGCGGGCGATCGCCGCCGCCAAGGCCGCCTCGTCTCCTGGCTTGGAGCGTTTCAACACTTTCCCTTTGGTGAGGGAGTAGTAATAGGCCTGCGCGACGGGCTCGTCGGGGAACAGTGCCGAAGCGGCCACCGCTTGGTACAAAGGCAACTGGGCGTCAATCTTGGCTTTACCATGCTCGTCTTTAATGCCCTTGGGCGCGCTGCTACTGGTTTTGTAATCAATTAGGACTAAGCCCTCAGGAGTGCGATCTATGCGATCGACAAAACCCCGTAGTTTCAAACCTTGCCACTCACCCTTGAAATTTTTCTCCAAGGCCACAGGTTCAGCAGCATCCGGCCAGAAGTTTGCTTGTTGTAGGGTCAAACTCAAGCGGCATAAATGTTCCTCACGCTGCTGCGCCCAACCAGGAATGGCAGCAAACTGCACTTTTCCCCGCTCATCGTCTTCGATCGCCTGTTCCGCTTTCTCAAAGGTGGCGCGCAGCAAATCCGCATCGGTCAAGCTGAGGGACTTGTCCGCTTGAATCTGGTCAACAAGCAGTTCCACGACTTTGTGATATAAGCTACCCCGGAGACTGGGACTCAGGTCATCTTCCACTTCCTCCAGGGCACCGAGGTTCAAAATCCGTTGGGCAAACCATTTGAAGGGACATTGCCCCAGGCTAGTAAGTTGAGACGCGCTGAAGTAATGCTCTGAATCGTCGAAGGGAATGCCAATGATGCCGTCATATTCGTTGGGGGCATCACTACTTTCTCGATGCCGTTCAACAGTAAAAGCATGACGCGCATGGGAGAGAACGGTGTCTTCATGGTTTTCAGGATGGCGCAAAATGGATCTTCGCAATTCTTCAGGGCTAGCGATCACTCTGGCAGGAGGCTCCCCAGATTTCAAGCCCAACTGCTTTAGATAAGGACTCGGCAACTGCTCCTGACGGTCCTTGAGTGCAGCATAGGAGAAGGTGAGATTGCCAGCAGCGGTTTGCAGCAGGGCGTAGAACGACAGCGCTTCTCGACGTGCCATCTCAGCGGCGGTAGGTAGCGCCAAGCCCTGCTGCTGAAGTTGTTGCCGCTCAAAGAAATCCAACACTGGGTCGTTGCTAATTGTTGTGGGGAGCACGCCTTCGGCCATTCCCAACACAAAAAGGTGAGTGTACCGGGCACCGACCACCGAGGTCGGCTTGTGCAGCTCCACCCCACCCCGTCCCGGTTGGGCAGGTACCGCGAGAACTTCGAGCAAGCCACGAAATTCCTGACAGACTTCAGCCCAGTCCAACTTTTCGGATTCTGGTTTGGATAGTTCCACCAGTCCCCGCTCCAGGTTGTTGAACGCGAGACTTTCCCTAGCCCAGCGAGCGCAGCGTTTCCTCAAACTGAAGGTTCTAAACAGGCGTTGCCACCAATCTACCCAGCTATCTCGCCGTTCTGGCTGATGGCTTTTTTTGAGGAGCGATAAGTCAACTTCGAGTAAATCTCGGGCGATTTTCTGCCACTTTTGGAACCCGACGGGATGCTGAACGCGCACCGTGGCCCAAAAACTTTTGTCAGGATTGCTGCATAAGGGATGGCTCAGCAGCTTAGCGGTGGCTTCAAACGGCCAGCCCGCATCAGTTACCTCAATCAGCAGGCTTAGCCATGCGCCTAACCGGGTACTCAGCAGCGGTGTGTCGTAGAGCGCTCGGAGCGGTACGCCATATTCCCAAGCGATGTCAATGAGTTGGGGACCATAAGCGACTTCATCTCGGGCAATGATAGCAATATCTCTCGCTGGAGTCCCTGCATTAAGCAGTGCTTTAACCTGCGCCAAAGTGCCCCGCAACTCAGATTCAAAGGTGCTGTAGCTGTGAACCGAGGGGACGGTTTCCTCATTAGAAAACCGTCCCCTGTTGCCGATAAAAACGTGGCTGAGGTGTGCCGCGATTGCCCCCTCTCCACTCGCTTCCGTCACCACCTCCCAGCCTTGCTCAACTAGTCGCTCGACCGACTGCTGTACATCTCGGAATAGGAACGCATCAGGAGCAGGCAGAAACAGGACACTACCGGGTGCCGCGATCGCATTCATCCATGCCAACTCATCCCGTCGCGGCTGAAAGTAGCCATAAATCAACACTTTTTGTGGTGTAGGAGTCTGCTCGATCGCTCGCCAATACAACTCGCTTAAGTCAATCAGCGTTTCCCCATGCAGTGCTTGCTGAAACGCTTGCGCCACCTGCAAAAGCTTATGAGTTCGCTCTGAAAAAGTGCCGGAGACAGTATGCAGGTCTGGGCTACTTTGGAGCAGCGATCGCACCGTCGGCAACCAGGCATTGGTAGTGCCCAACAGATCGGCTGGTTGCATAATGTCTTGTAAAACCTGACGAAAGAGAGCCTGTGCTCTCAGGGAAGACGCCATCACCCAGCCTGCTCGTTCTAGCTGTTTACTGGCTGTATGGATGAGCGGTTGATGGACAACGTTGAGGGCGCGAGCGGCTAAACGGGACGCAGTGATGACGGAGCGATCTGCTAATTCCGATAACTGTGCTGATTTAGGATAAGGGTTGGGGCTAGTGTAAAGAAAGCGAGCCATAGGAACATATTCCGTTAAGCAATTAGGCACTGGTTCTAAGTTCAAAGAGCTTAAGAATGATTGCAACCGGATACTTACATCCAGCTTTCCCCTCTCTTTCAGTGATCTAACGGTCAAATTTGGGAATAAAGAATAAAGCCATTACAATTTTACGTTCAGAACAAGCTATTTATCTTTTATAGAGATGTAGAGACTGACTTTCTGCGGCTCAGGAGTGTGTCATCACAGTACTTTGATGGATACGCAAGATAATGCTAAATCTTTTGATTATTGATACCGAAACAACAGGAACTGACCCCACGCAAGATCGGGTTATTGAGATTGGTGCTGTTCTTTATTCGGCTATCCACCAGTCAACTCTCTATCAGCTCTCATTCTTGCTTTATGCTCCTGATAACGCCGCTGAACCCATCAACCGCATTCCACCAGCCGCCTTATTAGTTCTCCCGGATGCTTTACAACAAAAGCCTCTGCAACTGCTCCAGAACATGGCTGCCGAAGCAAGTTATGTTGTTGCTCACAATGCTGACTTTGATACCCAATGGTTTGACGACACAAATTTGCCTATTCTCCGGGACTGCAGTCAAAATCCTTTGCAATGGTTATGCTCAATGGCTGATATGAATTGGCCAAAACAGAGCCGTTCTGGTCAGTCCCTAATCAATCTCGCCCTCGATCACGGCATTGGGATAAGCAGTGCTCACCGCGCTCTAACTGATTGTCAGCTCCTAGCAGAACTTTTCAATCGCTTAACGCCCTATGAAATGTCTGATCTGGTGAACCAAGCCCTAAGACCCAAAGCTCTGTTCAGAGCTTTGGTCAGTTATGATAACCGCCAGCTTGCAAAAAATGAGGGCTTTAAATGGCATGCAGAGGACAAAACTTGGCGACGACGGCTGGCAATTGAAGATGCAGATCAACTGCCTTTTCAGGTCGTTCAAATCTAAAAGATGAAACCGTAGCAATGATGCCGAAGGATAGATTCAGAGGATTGGTAGGGATAGTGCCTCTGCACAAGTCAATTTCATCCATGACCTCTCTGGACTGGCTGGCAAGCTTGGACAAAGAAGTAAAATTTTATACATCGCATTCCTTAAATTTTGAGCGATCGTTCTGATGGGATATCTCTTGAAGACGCTCAAAAGATAGTCGATAACGCTCGACAAAAGCAATGGCGCTAGCCCAAACTAGCACAATTGCCTCTATTTCATACCCTCAAAGCAATGCAGCGATCGCCCCTATGCCACATCAAACCCAGCATCCAGCGCTGCCAGCTTCTCATCAACCGCGATCTGATCCACGCCCAAATATTCTTGCAGTGCAGCCAAACTCTTATGGCCTGACACCCGCATCAACTCACTCAGGCTCCAGCCCTGTTCATGGAGATGGGTGAGTCGCGATCGCCTAAAACTGTGCAGACTCACCCCCTGATAACCCAACAGCGCAGCCACCCGCTTTACTCGATGCTCAACCGATCGTGCTGTCATGTGTCCACTCTTACCGGAGCCAGAGAATAGATAGCCCGATGCTGGCTTCACCCGCTCCAACACCTTCGCCATCGGTGCTGTAATCTTGGCCGTCCGTGACACCTTCATCTTGGTATTCGGAGCAGGAAACAGCAGATACCCACCCGTGACATGGCCCGCCTCCAGCAACAGCACCTCACCAATGCGACCTGCGGTGAGATAACAGAGTTGGGCGATCGCCCGATACGGATCGTCCAGTTCCGCAAACAAATTCTGAAGTTCATCGGGTTCGAGGATGGCAGCTTTACCGGAGCGGTTCTGCTTTCCTTCTCTCGGCATGAGACAGCCTCATGTGACGACTCCCCCATCATATTTCGTTTTTTACAGAAAAGACGAACGAGGAATATGGGGGTGAATGCTGTCGATCAAAAACCAGGTCACTTGATGAGAACGACCCCCCTGTTATTGCGAAAATAGCGCGATCGCCAATATCAAGGCGAGACTAACAAGATTGATGTGAGACTTCTGGATTTGGACTCGCAACAACGCGACTCGTCACATCAGAGCGGCAACCTTTTCGTGTCTGCTAGACTTTTCCTCATGCCAAAGTCTCCTCCCCTTTTTCCCGAAGACGACAACTACTTTGCCCTGCTCGATGGGTTGAAGCAGCGTATTCGTTCTGCGCAGGTGAAGGCCGCGTTGACGGTCAATCAAGAACTCATTCTGCTGTATTGGCAGATGGGGTGTGAAATCCTGGCACGTCAAAAACAAGAAGGCTGGGGCAGTAAGGTGATCGAGCGACTCGCGCAGGATCTAAAGCGGGAGTTTCCTGAGATGAAGGGGTTCTCGCGCTCCAATCTGATGTATATGCGCGCCTTTGCTGAGGCGTATCCTGATGAGCCGTTTGTCCAGCAGGCTGCTGGACGAATTCCTTGGTTTCACAATTGCACGTTACTCGATAAGGTCAAACCTCCAGACGAGCGGGTTTGGTATATCCAGAAGACGATTGAAAATGGCTGGAGTCGCAATGTCTTGATTTTGCAGATTGAGAGCGATTTGTTTAAGCGCCAGGGCGGTGCGATCACCAATTTTGAACGAACGCTGCCGCTTCCTCAATCTGATCTCGCTCAGCAGATCATCAAAGATCCCTACAATTTTGATTTCTTGACGCTGGGCGATGCCTTGCAAGAACGGGAGCTTGAGCGAGGGTTAATCGAGCGCATTCGCGATTTTCTGCTGGAGTTGGGCGTGGGCTTTGCGTTCATGGGCAGTCAATATCCGATTGTGGTGGACGAGAAAGAGTATCGGCTTGATTTGCGGTTTTACCACACTCGACTCCATTGTCATGTCGTCATCGATCTGAAGATGGGAGAGTTTGAGCCAGAGTTTTCAGGGAAGATGAATTTCTACGTGTCGGCGGTTGATTCGTATTTGAGGGGTGACGGCGATAACCGCACGATTGGCATCATTCTCTGCCGCAGCAAGCGCAAAACGACGGTTGAGTTTGCGTTGCAAGATGTCCATAAGCCGATTGGAGTCTCGACTTATCGGCTCAACCAAAATTTGCCGAAACAGCTTCAGGACAACTTGCCGACGGCGGAGCAACTAGAGATGGAGCTTGAGGCTGCGATGCGAGATTTGTCGAGTCAAGAAAATCGTGAGACAGATTGAACAACTCGTTAGTACATAAAAACTATAAAATTAAAAATTTTTTTGAGGGCAAGAGGGCAAGAAGGGTAAAGAGCTACATAAGAACCCTGGAGGGAGAACAGCAGACCCGAAAGCCGAGGCTGTGGTTATCGAAGTCGGGGTCGTCCCTGCCGAAACGCGGAGCGACAATGCCTAGGATGGAGGCTCCAGGAGCCGCCGCGTACAACGCGTAGATTCCGCGTGCCACCTTCACTCCAAGCACTTCCATCTGTAGGAGCATGTTCGTAATTCTCATGCCAGTGATCTTGGCACCATTCATACGCGTTGCCGTGCATGTCGCAGAGGCCATAGGCATTGGCTATGCCGAAATAATCAACCGATGTCAGCTCATTACGATATTCACCTGTTGAGCTATTAGCGTAGGTAAAGTTGCCGTTGTAGTTGGCAACTTCAGTAGTTATTGTGCTGCCAAAGTAGAAGGGCGTTGTGGTTCCAGCTCGGCAGGCATATTCCCACTCAGCCTCACTAGGTAGTCGATAGGGTCTGCCCGTTTGTTGAGCCAATTTGTCACAAAACCGCACAGCGTTGATCCACGTCACTCCGACAACGG
>JBARXP010000270.1:0-36384 GCA_049647405.1 Elainellaceae cyanobacterium
GGTTCGTTATCGAGATCGAGCCGGACTGTTGTGTTATCGGCTAATTCGACTCCTCGGGTCGCGACTTTATAGGTTCCCAACCAAACCATCAAATCACCGTGGGGTTTACCGTGACTTCTGAAGCGGAGAGCCGCTTCCATATAGACTACCCCTTCAACGAGTTCGGCTTTTTTAACCTGTGGCGTGGCGGCGTAGCGCTTCTCAAATTCGGCGCGTGTGAGGCGATCGCCATTTTCGAGTGGAGGAACGTGCCGCATTCCGACAGGATTAGAAACTTGGGATTGAGATTGAACCATAGGGCTAGACTTAATAACGGTTCACCTGTGCTTCAAGTCTATCGCAGGCAAGGCGATCGCCCTGCTCAACATCACAGTGCGATCGCCAGCATTACTGCTGAAACCATGCGGCTAGGGCGATCGCCAAGGCATCGGCGGCATCGTCTGGCTTTGGAATCTTGCTGAGCTTGAGTTCGCGGGCGACGGCATCTTGCACGGCATGTTTATCGGCATTGCCGTACCCTGTGAGCGCCTGCTTCACCTGGGCGGGGGTGAATTCTACATAGGGCCGCTGATGCTGCGCCAGCACCAGCATCACCACGCCGCGAGCCTGCGCCACCTGAATCGTATTGCCCATGCGGTAAAAAAACAGCTTCTCGATCGCCACCCGATCGGGTTTGTATTGAGTTAACAGGCTGTGAAGATCGTCGTAGATGATTTGGAGGCGATCGCCAATCGGTGTTTTAGCCGGAGTTTGGATGATGCCGAAGTCGAGGGGAACAGCAGTGGGATCTGCCCGTGAAGATGCAGAAGGGGTTTGAACCTCAATCAGCCCAAACCCCAACGTCGCTAAACCCGGATCAAGCCCCAAAATGCAGAGGGTCATTGAGTCACGCCAGTATTTTTATGTCTAGCCTTTTAGGTCTAGATCGTTTTACATCTCATCTAAAGAATGATGATCAGAGTGCTCCCCACTTTTGTAGCCCTCACCCTAAATCTTTCTCCCTGAGGGAGAGGGACTTTGAAATTCCGGTTCCCCTTCTGCCCCAGGGAGAAGGGGTTAGGGGATGAGGGCAAACTTGCACAACTAGGATGCACTCAATGATTAACGAGCCGCAGCGCCATTTTGAGCCATCACCTCTTCTTCGGCCAGCCCGAAGACTTGGCAGAAGGTCTTCATCACCTTGTAGCCCGAATCAATGGATTCTAGCGGATCTTTCCGCAGGCGGTGGCGCAGACACAGCACAATGGTGCGGCGGATGTCGTCGATCGTGACTTCGGTGCGGCCTTCGAGGGCGGCGATCGCCTTAGCGGCTCGGTTGGTCACGATATCGCCCCGCAGCCCATCTACATCGAGTTCTGAACAGACTTGAGAAATCTGCACCCGCATCTCATGGTCGATATTGACTGATTTGAGCAGGGTTTGGGCATTGACAATTTTTTCTTGGAGCGCCGTTTGCTCGTCGTGATGTTGCTCTAGATAGGTTGCTGGGGTTTGGTCAAAGGCGGTGCGCTCTTCGACAATCTTTACTCTCAATTCTGGATCTTTGACCGTGCGAATTTCGGCGTGCATACCAAATCGGTCGAGCAACTGAGGCCGCAGTTCGCCTTCTTCGGGGTTGCCTGAGCCGACTAATACAAACCGCGCCGGGTGACGAATCGAAACCCCTTCTCGCTCCACGGTGTTCCAGCCCGAGGCTGCCGAGTCGAGCAGCACATCGACGAGGTGATCGTCTAGCAGATTGACCTCATCGACGTAGAGAATGCCTCGATTGGCCTGGGCTAGTAGACCCGGTTCAAAGGCTCGCACCCCTTCAGACAAAGCTTTTTCGATGTCGATGGTGCCACAGACGCGATCTTCTGTTGCGCCCAAGGGCAGGTCTACCATCTGCACTTTCTTTTGCGCTATTTCGATGGATTCACCGTTGGTGAGGCGATCGCGCACCAGGTCGCTCATCAAGTCAGGGTCGCTGGGGTGGCTGCTAAAGGGATCATCTGCAACGATGTCGATTTCGGGCAAAACGTCAGCTAGCGCACGAATGGTCGTCGATTTACCCGTGCCGCGATCGCCCATAATCATAACGCCGCCGATTTTGGGATCGATGACATTGAGCATGAGCGCCAGCTTCATTTCTTCTTGACCGACAATGGCGGTAAACGGAAAGACGGCGCGACGGGCAATGGAACTGAGGGTAGCAGTTGGACTCACAGGACTTTAAGTGTATTAATGAACGGGTTTACAACGAATGAAAGGGCAGTTTTCATTGTGACATACTGTGAGGTGCGGAAGTGGCTCAGGCTAGAGTTTGTAGGCCAGTTAGCCCCAGTTAGCCCCAGTTAGCCCCAGTCTGCCCCAGGTTGTAAGAGCGTTTGAATCAGGGGTATTGCATTCGGATTAGGGGTGAACCCTAACCAATGGCGGGTCTTAGCCCTTTTGTGCCTTATACATTTGCTTAAACTGCGCCTGACGCTGTTTGTGATCGACGATGGGCGTTGGGTAGCTGTGGCGATCGCACTCGTCAGCAGGAATGGTTCCGTTGACCAGCATTGCCGTATCCAAAGTGCGAATTTCGGGCAGCCATTGGCGAATATATTCAGCGTCGGGGTCATACTTTTTCGCCTGACTGGCTGGATTGAAGATTCGCAACGGTTTGGGGTCCATGCCGCTAGAGGCGCTCCACTGCCAGCCGCCATTGTTGGAGGCCAAGTCGCCGTCAAATAAGCGCTGCATAAAATACTTTTCGCCCCAGCGCCAGTCGATGATTAGATCTTTGGTCAGAAAACTCGCCACGATCATGCGGCAGCGGTTGTGCATCCAGCCCGTTTCGTTGAGCTGGCGCATGGCGGCATCGACGATGGGATACCCTGTGCGGCCTTCGCACCAGGCTTGAAAATGCTCCTCATTATTCTCCCAAGGAAAGTCTTTGAACGGTTCTCGATAGGGGCCATCGGCCAGTTCTGGGAAAAAATAGAGGGCGTGCTGATAAAACTCGCGCCAAGCCAGCTCTTGCTGCCAGGTTTGGATGTTGCGGTGAGTCTCGTCGCTGCGGCTGCGATCGAGGGCTGCGTCGGCTACCGCCCATATTGTCCGGATGCCGATGGTGCCAAACTTGAGCGCCGCACTCAGCATCGACGTGCCCGGAACAAAGGGAAAGTTGCGCTGGTCGTCATATTCGGCGATCGCGCGATCGCCCTCGACAAATTCTTCGAGCCGCTCCAATGCGGGCTGTTCTCCCGGCTGAAGCAAAAGTTCTCGATCCCAGCTCATGCCGAGATCCTGCAAAGAGGGTAAGGCGGTCGCTCCGGCTTTCTCAGCGGTTTTGCGCTCAGCGGCGGTGAGTTCTTCGACATCTTTCAGCGCATCAGCGGGAGCTGCTTTGGGTTGACTATTCCAGTTACGCCAAAAAGGAGTGTAGACCGTGTAGGGCGTGCCGCTGCCTGTCCGCACTTCCCCTGGGGCATGGAGTCCCTGATCCCAACTGGTGTGAATTTCGATGGCCTGCTGCTTTAGCGCCTCGCGCACGGCTGCATCGCGGGTCTTGGCGTAAGGCTCCACATCCCAGTTCCAAAACACTGCCCTGGCATCTAACGCAGACGCCAATGTAGGAATGGCCTGTTCTGGCTGATCGTTCAAGATCAGCAGTTGGCTTCCGGCCTCAACATAGCGCTGTTGCAGTGCCTCCAGACTCCCCAACATGTAGGCCACCCTAGCCGGAGCCACGTCATCTCCATTGAGAATGGTGGGATCGAGACAAAACACCCCCACGACCTTGGGGCTAAACTGCCGCGCCGCCGCCAGCCCAACATTATCCGCAATCCGCAGATCTCGACGATGCCAAAACAGAACCAGTGGAGCCATAAAAAATCAGCACCCTAAAATCTAAAATCCCAAAAAGTCCCGTTACATAATGACACATTCCGATTGAGGCGAGAGGTTTATTTTTAGGCATCGCTGTAAGCTCTCATCAGGATGGTGCGTTACGGCTAGATCCAGTCTCTATCCCACAACGCCTTTCATCAATTGCGTGAACGCCTGATGCTCATCGCCGTTGCCGACAACGAAGAGGCGATCGCCCGCTGCCAAGATCACGTCGCCTGTGGGGTAGCGATGCAGTTGCTTCTGGCGTTCGATGGCCATCACGGTCGCACCAGTGATCTGCCGGATGTTGGCCTGAGCTAAGTTCACCCCATGCAGCGGCGAATCATCTTGCACGACATACCACTTGTGTTTGAGTCCTTCGATGGCCGTTTCTAAGTTAAACTCGCCCCAATATTCTGACCGATTGGGCAAGATATCGCGATAGCGACGGTTGCGGTAGCGGTGAACTACCTGCTGCACCGCATAGCTAGAGTCTCCCAGCTTTAGCAGCATGTGGGCTCCCATCTCAAGAGACGCCTCAAACTCAGGCTGCACCACTTCTTGAGCGCCCAACTGATAGAGCACGTCAATCTCTTCGTTGAGGTGGGCACGCACGGTAATGTCCAGATCCGGAACCATGCTGAGGCTGCGGTTGAGGGTGAGGCGAGTTGCCATCGGATCAGGCAGGGCGATCGCCATGGCCTTAGCCGCCTTCAGATTGGCTTTTTCGAGCACCATCGGACTAGAGGCATCGCCCAATAAGTAAGGAATATGGCGATCGCGCAGGGTTTGCAGTGCCGCCTCATTGTTGTCAATCACCAGCATCGGGTGCTTTTGAAAATAGAGCATTCGCACCAGGGTTTCTCCCACCCGGCCATAGCCCGCCACAATGACGTGGTCGCGCAGCTCTTGCTCAAACTCGACGAGTTGAGGCGAAGGCGTCAGTCGCAGCATTGCGCGGAGGGGCGATCGCTGTTCTAGCCAATTCAGCCAATAGGGGGTGGACTTGAGCAGAAACGGGGTAATCAGCAGAGTGGCCGCAGTCGTCCCCACGACTAATCCGTACAGGCGATCGGAGAAAATCCCAGAGTCTTGCGCCACATTAGCCAGCACAAAAGAAAACTCTCCAATTTGGTTAATGCCCAATCCAACCACAAGCGCCGTTTTTAGGGGATAGCCGAAGAGGTGAACAATGGCGGTGACGATGGTGGCTTTGCCGATCATGGCGATCGCCACCAGCCCCAGCAGCACCCAGATATTCGCCAGCAAAAATCCTGGATCGATCAGCAGCCCAATAGACGCAAAAAACAGCGTCGCAAACACATCGCGCATCGGCAAAATGCGATCGAGGGCGTGATCGGCATATTCGACATTGGCAATCATCAAGCCTGCGACAAATGCGCCCATGGCAATGCCCAAGCCGAGGCTAGCGGTAACCAGCGCAATGCCGAGGCAGATGACCAAAATGCCCAACAAAAACAGCTCCTGCGATCCGGTTTGGGCCATCCACCGAATCACAATCGGAATCACCCAGCGTCCGGCCAAGATCGCCGCACCGATAAACAACGCCGCTTTGCCGAGCGCACTCACTAACGCCAACCCGATACCGCTCCCTGTTTGGGTCAGCGCAGGCAACACCGCCAGCATCAGCCCCAGCCCCAAGTCTTGCACCACCAGCATCGCCAGCATGATCTGACCGTGAGCCGTTTGAACTTCGCTGCGCTCAATCAGGCTTTTGAGCACCACCGCCGTAGACGACAGCGATAAAACCGCTCCCAAGAAAATCGCCTTAGGCAGCGTATCGACCCAGCCCGTCAGGTAGGCCAGCCCCCCTCCGAGAAGAATCGTCAGCAAGATTTGCAGCGTGCCGCCGCCCAAGGCAATCTTGCGAATTCGCAGCAAATCTTTTAAGGAAAACTCAACGCCCAGGGCAAACAGCAACAGCGCCACCCCCACCTCTGAGAGCACCTGAATATCGCCCTCCACGCTGATCAGTCCTAAGCCCGCAGGCCCAATCACCATGCCGCCTACGAGGTAGCCCAGCAGCACGGGCTGCTTCATCCGACTGGCCAAAAAACCTCCGGTTGTCGCTGCCCCTAGCACCGTCACCATCTCAACAATCAGCGTTAATTCACCCGACATGACGTGCCCTCCTGTGTCGCTCCTTGCCGTTGTCTCCAGGGTATCTCTCTGGTCATCCGATTTTCGTTAATGGAGCAAGGAAAGCTGTCATTTAGAGGAATCGGGCGATCGCCAGCATCGTGTCTGCCCAAATTCTGTTTGCCACCGCTACCGTTTAGGATCGTTTAGATGAGCGCTCCTAAGGCATGATTGATTGGGCTAGCAGGATGCCCGTCCTACAGCTATCACTCCCTACAGCTATCAGTTTGCGTCCATAAGATGCTCCCGAAGTGCTCCCGAGCTTTCGAGGCTTATGCCGCACCACTTTTTGTTCAACACCACTTACTGTGAACCCGGAACCGTGAACCCGGAACCGTGAACCCAGAACTGCTAACCCGGAACTATGAACCCGGAGCACGGAATCAGAATTGCGCGGGAAAGCAGAAATCTGCACCGATATAGAACTTGAGGAAGTCGATGCCTTTTTCCGGTTTAGCTCAACGCGTCATGTCAGAAAATTGGATATCTCACGACAACATCGACTCAAAATGCAGGTCGCCATTTTCAGCGATGCCTTGTTCTTGTTCGACAAATTCCTGGACGCGGCTGCGATATTCTCTGAGCGTGTTTTCGGCCCAGTCGCGATCGCTGCTATTGACATAGAGATGAACTTGAGGCTCACCCGCATCTGGCAACACCAAAATCCAGCTGTCAGAATCTCTAGGGCGAAAGATCTTAACCCCATCGGTCAGATCGAGCAGCTCGCTAGGATGGGTCTCCACCATGTGTCTCATGAGGGCTCCTTTCACAATCCAGGGGCAGCGAACCGTTACGACTCGGTGGCAGACGCGGGGCAGCTCAGAGCGCATCTGAACGAGCGATCGCTCTTGAATCGTCAGCATTTCAATCAGCTTGGCAATGCAAAACATTGCATCAAACCCAGGATGGAGCTGCGGGAAAATAAATCCCATTTCGCCACTGCCGCCTAGCACCACATTAGAGTTTGTGTGGCAGGCTTCCATCAGCGCAGTGGGATTGGCCTTGGTGCGAATCACCTGGCCATCGTGACGATAGGCAATTTGCTCTACTGCACTGGAGGCATTCACCGGAATCACCACAGTACTTCGCGGGTGGGCCGTCAACAGTAAGTGAGTCATCAGCGCAGTGAGCTGTTCTCCTCGAATGGAGCTGCCCGATTCATCCACTAAAATCAATTGCTCCCCATTTGCGGAAACCTGAACTCCGAGGTTAGCCTTGAGCGCATCCACAACACTGCCGAGCTGTCCCAGCATGACTTCTCGCTCTTCTACCGACGGCATCACCTGGCTGAGGCTGGCATTGAGCACCACTGCGTCACAGCCAAACTTATTCAGCAGACGTGGCAACACCGCGCCAGAAACAGCATAAACATAGTCGATGACGACCTTGGAGTTGCTATTGCGAATTGCTCCGACGTTGAGGTGCTGCTCAAAGGTGGTTCCATAGATGTCTGCGGTCTGGGTGGCGTAGAGCATGTTGCCAATTTCTTGAACTGGCACGCGGCGGAAGTCTTCTTTGAAGAAAGCTCCTTCAATTTTTTTCTCGCGGCTCTTTGACAAATCAATGCCGTTTTTATCAAAAAACTCGATCAGAATGTGGTCGGAGCGATCAGGATGAATGCGGACATGGATGCCTCCTTCTACAGGTAAGGTCGGCACCATCACTCGCGCTACTGGAATTGCGGTGGCTTCTAAGTTCTGAACGTTAATGCCAACAGACATTAACCCTGCAATGAGCGATCGCGACACCATGCGAGAAATGCTGCGCTGATCTCTCGATACGGTGACATTAGAGCCCGGTTTGAGGGTCGAGCCAAACGCGGCCCCAAGACGCACAGCAAATTCAGGCGTAATATCAATGTTTGCCAGACCAGACACGCCACGCTGTCCAAATAAGTTGCGCCGTGCGACCTGTCCCCAGATTAGATTCATATTGAGAGTTGCACCGGGTTCAATTTTCTTGCTGGGCCAGACTCTCACTTCAGGGCAAATCTGGGCTTCTTCTCCCACCGTTGAAAGAGAACCGATCACCGCCCCTTCTAGAATATGAGCCCGTCGGTCAACCCGTGTGCCTCGCGAAATAACACAGGCCCGTAGATGAGATTCGTCTCCCACTACACACCCATTCCAGACGATTGGTCGTTTTAAGTCTGCATCAGAGCCAACATTCACGTTGTCGCCAATCACGGTTCCGGCACTGAGAGTCGCGCGCGGGCCAATGCGACAGTTATTGCCGATCATCACCGGATGCTCAAGGATAGCGGTCGGGTCAATATGCGTATTTTTGCCAACCCAGAGACCGGGCGATCGCTCTTCGTAGTAGTCGAGGTCGAGCTTCACCTTTCGCTCTAGGGCATCATACTGGGCTTCTCGATAGGCATTGAGATTCCCCACATCGCACCAGTAGCCATCCGCGATGTAGCCATACATCGGCTCACCTTTTTCAAGCAGCAGGGGAAATAAATCTTTCGAAAAATCAGACTCCTGGTTTTCAGGCAAATACTTCAGCACGTCTGGTTCCAGAATATAAGTGCCTGTATTGACGGTGTCAGAGAAAATTTCGCTACTGGAAGGCTTTTCTAAAAAGCGTACGATCCGCTGCTCTGAGTCTGTAATGACCACTCCAAACTCCATCGGATTGGGCACATGGGCGAGCACCAATGTTGCCTTCGACCCCTGCTCTTTGTGAAAGCGAATGGCTTCTGTCAAATCAAAATCAGTGATGCTGTCGCCGCTGATGACAATAAAAGTCTCGTCTAGCAACTCAGCGACATTGCGCACGCAACCCGCCGTCCCTAAGGGTTGATCTTCTTCGACGGCGTAGGTCATCTGCACGCCAAAATCTTGGCCGTCTTGGAAGTAGTCCCGCATGATATCGGGGAGATAATAGAGGGTGGCAATCACCTCGTTAATATTGTGACGTTTAAGCAGATTAATAATGTGCTCAGAAATGGGACGATTGAGGATAGGTACCATGGGCTTTGGTAAGTCGCAGGTCAGGGGCCGCAACCGGGTTCCTGAACCTCCAGCCATTAACACAGCTCGCATAAATCCTCCTTATTAATTGCGTTGAGCAATATTTACTGTCGTCATTTTTGATGGATAGTTTTTTGATGGGTTTTTGATAGATAGTTTAAGTGTCAGACATTAAAATTCATTGCCAACCAGAGACAATGGCCTGAATCGAAACGATTGCGGTGTAAGGTTGAATCTCACGATTTAGCGGGGGCTTCTTAGCTGGTGCTTCCGTGAAGGTGTTAACTTACGCTATTCTACATTTTGAGATATCTTTGCCCCTTTGATGGGATGCGATCGCTACACATCCTGCGATTTTTTTTCTTTTGAGCAATGACTGAATCGTTATCGACTGAATGATTACTGACCCTAAGCAGTTGCTGAATAAGTAAATGCTTCCTTGATTTTAGATTTTAACTACAAGGTCTAATGCTGTATTGTCTCACGCTGACGTTCAGTCTTTATTGTGGGGCAGTGCTGCTATGAAATGCTGTGCATTTCATAACTGTTTATGGTGAGGCACTCTGAGGATGTTGCTTTGGGGGCTGGGCGATCGCCACTAATGTCGCCACTAATATTGACGCTATTCCTTCTCATCAATAGACAACTGTGGTCAGAACGGTGGCGGTGGTGGGGTTCCGTGTGTTCAGGGCGCTGAGTGTGCAGGGTGCTGTGGCCATAGCCATCAAAGTTGCCTCAAGCCCTTAGTTCTCAGCATTTTGGTGATGAAATATCGCGTTTCTGCTAGTTGTCCCTGTTCGGGGATAGGGTGTCTTAGCTCGTCCAAATCTCCTGTCACTAAGAAGCAAGCTGTGCAGAAAAACCGTCGAAGATTGAGAGTTTAGTTTGGCATGATCTACGCCCCTTTTCTCACAACAATCCCCGATAGCGAATAAACAGCAAAATCGTTGCCCACGACCCCAGCGCCACCTTAATAGCGACCAAAATATTTAACAGCGGAATCACGCCGCCACTAACCAGCCCACCCAGTTCTCCTGGGGGCAGCTCCAGGCCAATCAGGGTGAGGCAGGCCAACACAATGAAAATCAGCACCGACACCTTTTCTAGAGTGGCGGCTCGCCAGCGACGATAGATCGCCTCCATCCAGTCTGATGAAGAGGTGATGGCGACCAGCCCGATGGCGGTTCCTCCCGCCACTCCAGCCGCAAACCCACCCCCCGGACTGAGGTGCCCTCGAATCGCCAACTCGATGCTGACCAAAGCAGCGATGATCGCTCCTAGCCGAGCCAAAACTACAGAGGGCTGGTCAGTGAACTGGTGAATCACGGCAGAGGGAAGCTCATCAGCCAGCAAAAATCGCACTCCCATAATCGCCAGACTAAACACCACCACTTCAAAGATGGTGTCATAGAGGCGATTTCTAAAAATGATGCCCGACACCGCATTGGTGACGCCGCTCTCTTCAACGACCTGGGCAACGATGGGGAATTCGGCTGTTTCTGCCACGGGATTGGGCATGATCAGAAACTTGAGGAAAAGCGCAATGCCTGCCGCGATATAAAGCCATTTCATGGGTGAGTCTCCTCGGAGGTAGCGGCATGAACCGGGACTAGAGAATCAGGGGCGATCGCCCCATTCGCGGTACTGATATCGACCAAGCGAAGGGTCGGGAATGAGCATTCGGCCTGCATTATTTCATACAGACGGTGAACCCGCATTGTCACCTCGTAGACTGTCTTGCCGCACAGATCTGAAGCATGATCGCGCTGGGTAGCCATAGATTGCATACAGATCCCATGCACCTCTTTGTTCATCAGGGCTTGAGACAGTTTCTCTCGGCTGGGATAAGGCACCAGCTCTAGCCGCATATGGTGGCGGCGCAGGATGGTACGCATGTCATTCAGAAAGTCAGCATTGGGATCGTTTGCTGAAGAAACGGGGGTGGCTGCGTCTGGGAAAGACGAGTCAGATTCGGCGACTGCACGCGGATTCGGGGCAGACTCTGCCGACGTTGCTTCGGTGTTGTTCAACGATCCTAAGACTCCCAAACGCAGACTCATAGAAGAGCGGACGGCGATCGCATATAGAGTAATCGCCAGCATGGTGCCGACTAGAGCTTCGGTCAGAGCCACATCTGCCGCGCCTAACACCGCATAGACCAGAGCCGCCACCGCCCCCAAGATGCCGCGAATCACCAGCGCATGGTAAGGATCGACCTGAAACACCAACATGCAGGCCGATAGGGGCAACAGCGCCACAATCACATAGAGATAGAGATCGCTATCCGTCATACTCTCCTCCACTACTTGAGCAATAGGCCAAAACGTAGCCCAACACGGTGTTCCAAATGGCGAGGGAAAGGAGCGCCAGCACCAACAAAGGCCATTCTTCCGGAATTTTGAGCAGCAGCCCCATGATGATGCTCATGGAGCCTAAGGTGTCGGCCACCGATAAGCTATGGAGCTTAAAGAGAACTGAGCGATCGCCCACCAGAGGCCACGTGCCCCAAAACCAGAAGACGATGCCGATGCCGATACAGGTATAGCTAAGAGCGTCGATCATAGGTCACTCATCCGTTTCAAAATATGGGCCAGCAGCATCAGTGCCGCATTGCCAACGCTGAGAATGATCACCCCAATCAGGCCAATCATCCAGTCATCGCGCAGCACCGACACCACCAAAATCATGATGGAGGTCTTGGTGGCGATACTGGCAAAGGCCAGCATCTTCTGCCAAATGTCGTCGTCTTGCCAAGCTTCATACATGGGGATTAACAGCGCCCCAATCATGACAATCAAAATGAGATTCATGACTTTGGCCTCCGCTGGACTCGATGCACCTCGTACCAGCCGCGCTCGTGGTACTTCAACACAATGGTTTTAGGCGTAAAGGTGATGAGAAAAATGTCGAGGAAGATTAGCCCTGGCGTGCGGCGGGCTTTGACTCGCTCCATGGTCACGTCTTCGTAGGCATGGGGGCGAATCATGATTTCGAGGGCTTCCCAATAGGCTTGGGGAATGGCGACGATGACTTCCCACAGAGCATGGAGCCAGTCTTTCAGAACAGCAGGACGGGTACGACTGCGAGGCAGCAGCAACACCACCGCCAAGCCAATGAGAATATTGGCTAGACTGGCGTCTGCCGTGAGCAAAAACCAGATGATCAGTCGCAAAGCCAAATCGAGGTATCCAATCATGTCACCACCGCCCAAAACAGCAAGACCAACATCAGACTCATGACTCCAATCAGATGATCAAACTCCTCTAGCAGGCGAGGCAGCTTGAGAATAGAGCGCTGGAAAATGAGTAAATAGGCCAACCAGCCGAGGGCGATCGTGATGAGGGGTTTGGCGATATTGCCCACGGTGTAGGCTTCGTAATAGACCCCATTTGCCACGACCAACCCGCCCAACAGCAGCAAAATTGCAGGCCAGAAGCCAGGGCGCATCGTTCCCTTAGCCTCCAGAGATTGAGTCCCCGATTCGTGGGGTAAAAAGATGAATTTTGCGAAAGAAATGGCCGTGCCAAAGGCTGCGATGTTCATGCCAACCACCTGCCAGGGCAGCAGATTTTTCATGGTCAGCACCTTGGCTCCAAACCCTGACAGTAGAGGAAAGCCGGAGATAGAAAAGCTGGCAACTACCAGGGCAATCCAAATAGGCGTGCGCAGGGGCATGTGCTTCAACTCCTTCAAATTGCGGCTGGGTAGAGTGCCGACGATGAGAAATAGAGCTGATTTGACCAATCCGTGGGTGAGGGCATAGAAGCCCCCCACCTCTGGAGCCGCCAACACAAAACCCAGTTGAGAAATCGTGTGGAAGGCCAGCATTCGCTTGGCGTCTTTCTCAAAGACGGCATAGCCGACGCCCAACAGAGCGGTTCCGACTCCGAAGATGCGCACGATGGGATCGATTTCCTCCAGCAACAGGGCAAAGCGCACGAGAGGAAAGATGCCAGCTTTGATCACGACTCCTGAAAGGAGGGCTGAAACGGGCGTTTCTGATTCAGAGTGGGTCAGGGGCAACCACAGGCCAGACACAAAAATGCCGCCTTTCGTGAGCAGACCGAGGAAAATTAGAGCCTGAGCCTCAGGAGGAGCATTTGCTAATCCTGAGAAGGCAAAAGACTGATTGGCCTGATAGACCAGCACCGCCCCCACCAAGTAAAACAGCATGGCGGTGTTGCTGACGAAGAGATAGCGCAGAGCCACCCAGATGGAGCGATTTGTGCGGGGATAGGCAATCAGCAGAAACGCAGCAATGCTGATCACCTCTAGGGCTACGTAGAGGCTAATAAAATCAGCACAGATGAAAGTAGCGTTCACGCTACCGTGGAGAATAATGACCTGGGTGTAGAAAAACGCCGTTTTGCCGCTCGTCCAGCAATAAATCACCACCGCCGCTGTCACCAGAGCATTGGTCAGAATAAAAAACCCGCTGAGGCTATCAACCATGAGGGTGACGCCAAAGCTATCTAGAAAATTCAGGGTGACGGGTTGCCCTAACTGCGCTTCCACAAAAAAAAGCCACAGTCCATAAGCAGTGGAGGCGATCGCCACTCCCAATGCTAGGAATCGATCGAGCTTTGGCAACAGGTAAATACTAAACCCCACAAACATTGGCAGGGCAATCCAGGCGATCGTCAGCGTATTCATGGCGTGCTACTCTTCTCGATCTCACGGGTTTCTAGAGTGGGATTGTCTCGCGATAGCTTCATCGCACCGACCAGCATCAGCGCTTGAATCGAGAAGCCAATCACAATCGCCGTCAAAATTACCGCCTGAGGCACCGGATCGGCATAGGCTCCTTTATCCACCTCCGACAAGATCGGAGTAAACAGCCCCCCTCGCGCCGCCACCAGCACATAGAAGGCGATCACACCCGTACTCATGACATCCATAGAGATGATTTTCATCATCAAATTTTCCTTAAAGATGATGCCGAATAACCCGCACAACACGGTGGCAAAAACACATGCTTCTAACACGAAAAGTCCCGCTAAACGACGATTGCTAAAAAAATAGAACCGAAAAATCTCTTTTTTGAACCTGCCAATGTGAGCAAAATGCTCGCCCTACATCCATCCATCAGCTTGCAATGAACTTGTAATCTATTGCGGTGATCCCGATCATTCGGGGTTTGCGCAGCGCCTTTTGTTTGACTCGAAGTTCTCAGGTTAAAGACCCCTCTTCGATCTCAAGCGCAATAATCTCAACACGTGCGATCGCATGGGAGAGCCCATGCCTAATTTGAGCCTTGCTCCTGCCGCATTCATAGAATAATGGCAATGATTAATCAAAAAATCATAGTAAAACGATGATACCTGATTCCCTACACTCGCGAGAATAGATACGGTAAAAATTTTCAAATTTTATGAAACGCGTTTTGTCGAATCAGCCCCAGCCTGAATCTTGTTGGGGCAGCGCCAGAGCTAGGGCGATCGCCCCAACTCTCAGCCAGAAGCCCTTAAAATGAAAGCAATAGCCAATCAGAGGTGTCGCAGCAATGGGAGATTCTTGCTGTCAAAACAAAGCCGCAGCGCTGGAAAAACTCCGACAAAAACAACGCACCGTTCTCTGGAGCGTTTTGGTGATCAATGTCGTGATGTTTGGGGTGGAATGCGTAGCCGGGTTACGAGCAGAGTCGCTTTCTCTGACCGGAGATTCGCTGGATATGCTGGGCGATGCTCTGGTCTACGGCAGCAGTCTCTATGTGCTAAATCTCGGAACAAGAGCCCAGGCGCAATCGGCACTCTTCAAAGGCGGCATCATGTTTTTGACGGCGATCGCCGTCTTTGCCCGCGCCACGTATCAGCTCTTCACCGCTGCTGTGCCCGACGCTCAGATGATGGGAGGCATCGGGGTGTTGGCGCTGATTGCAAATCTCGTGTGTCTGGCTCTGCTGACTCGCCACCGCGACGACAATATCAATATGTCGTCAGTCTGGCTCTGTTCTCGCAACGACATTATTGCCAACACGTCAGTGCTGGGTGCCGCTGCCCTCGTCGGCTGGAGCGGCACTTTTTGGCCTGATTTTGCTGTGGGCATCATGCTAACCGGGGTGTTTGCAAAATCGGCGGGAACGGTGTTGTCGAAATCTTGGCGAGAGTTTCAGCACGCTTCGTAGTGGGGGGCGATCGCTGAAGCCAGAGATGGAGGGTATTGCGACTGATGTGAAAGGGGTCACACGCTTCGCTTTTCTTGAGACCATCGAGTTCTACCGCTTCGATGATTCGGCAGCGAGAGTCTTAGCTATAGGGTCGGGCCGTAGGACTAAAGAGGAACTGGGTAGACCTCCCCATTCTACGTCCTAGCCTAAATGGCAATAGCTATATTTTGGTAGTTGTATGGCTTTGCTATTTGGGCAGTTGTATAGCTTTGCTAACGTCTTAATTTCTTTACCGGTAAAAGCTGTCCTCAGCTAACCGGAACCTACATTGAGTCTGGAATAGAGGAGGCGAGGCTAAAATAGCCCAGATGTCTGGCGTTCAGGGCAAACGCAATATTCAAATAATCAAACGCTTTTACCAGCCAAGGTATTTCGTCATTTTCAACATCGGCAAACCGATGATGAAGGTAAGCTAGACGCTTTTCTAGCTCAAACCGAACCATCTCACAAGCCATCACAATATTGAGCAGCAGACTGCTTACTAAGCGAGAACCTACCCGCATGACCAGGTGGCAGAATTTATCGCCTCCAGATTGCGATTCATCGTGTTTGATTAGCACATTCAGCAATTTTCTGAACATCTCAATACGCACAACTTGCGTTAAGGGAATGTCCTTGGGCCATTGTTTCAGAACTTTTTGAAACTCTCGCCCAAATAGTCCAGTCAGATCAGCGTTAATTTGAGAGACAGGTTGCATTATATGATGATAAACCGATCGTCCAAATTCTTCTGTGGTCAGAGAATGCTGCGATTGCCGCTTGAATGCTGCTGCTTTTTCTCTGAAGCTATCTGACCGTTTGGGCCGGTAGAAGGAAATGACTTGGTGCAGTTCTTTATCTGGGAGATGGGTTGGATTATGAACACTCCCCGGCGGCATTTTTCCGTAGCGCACGTAAAACTGATGCAGCTCGTTTCCATAGTGGCTTAGCTTGCTATTGCGCTTTTGTAAAATGCCTTGATTAAGAGTTTCATCTGCTTTTTCAATGTCACGGGTTTGTGTCCCCGCTTCGTGAATAAAGAAGTAATCGGCGAAGAGGTCTCCAAAACAGGCATCGCGCCGTGTGCTGATTGCGTTGCTATCGCGCAGCAGATGCAGGTGCTTTTTCAACACCGCATAATAATCACTTTCCTTATACTCACGGAGAGCACTGCGGAGCTTTTTGGTGTGAGGGTTGTACTCACGCTTGGATGAAAGGCCATCCAGCCTCACGATTAAGGCTTCTAGTGCGTTATCTCTCGTACCGTCTAGATGCCAGGGGTTTGTAAGGGTGTAATAGCAGCGATTAATGACCTTTAGCTGATGATGTTCAAAGTTGGGTGCCTTGACGACATCTTTCCATGCCGCATGAACGTCATTATCTGGGTAAGCACTGCCATCCCAAAGAAGGCGGTAGAAAGCATCAATAGCTTCCTGGGGCGATCGCGTCGCTAATCCTCTGATATAGCTGTAAACTACTTGTTGCTCTGGGGTATCGGGTCGTATTGAATAGCCGTTATCACGTACATAATCATTCGGTAGGTACATTGCCCTGAAATATCCTAATTGGGGGTTATCGGTAGCCAGGTAATGCGCGCTTGATAGACTCTGGGTAATTTATCGATGGATGCTTTTTAAGGTGATCAGACTCTAATCATTATCAGCATGAAGGATTGATGATTAAGTAAACGCTGGTTCGCTATAGGTGGTGTGGCAATGCCGCGCCACTCATACAAGGAAAAATCGGTTTACTTAATGATCACGCCTACCTGCTTTATAGTCTAGAGTTCTGAGGATGCCTTCAGTGTGACGAGCCCAGATTTCAAGCAACGATTCAGGTAAAAAAACACTAGGGAGAGAGCAGAAACCCAATATTCAATTGGGAACAAATATTCAATTGAGTTATACATATCATGAGCACATAAAAATGGATGTCATCTATTGTGATGGTTGCACAACTGTCCCATCTCTTTTTCAAGAAATATGTCAATTTGATAGGTCTGCGCCGAGCGATCGCATCAACTGTCGCTCAGCCGATGTCAGGTTTTGGGTCGATCGCAGATTACAACTCGAGCATTTAGACGATGATTCATAAGCTTCCCAAAGAATTTCACAATTCTGTAAGTCATACAGTTGGATTTGGCGGTCGGGGAGTGCCAACAGCCAGCGCCCTTGTTCACACACCGTTAGCTGTCCAGGAATATATCGTTCAGATATGCCCTTGCTACCACCGTTGCCGTTGTAGGTAGCACCATTCGTCGAGCCAGCCGTCCCGACGGTAGATTGTTTAATGCTACTGAGAGCTTGGGTTTGCCATTCCCAGCAAAAGATTAGGCCGCTATTGCTGCTGCCCGCTAAATGGTACCCACTTTTACTAAAGTGCAGTGTAATTACATGACCGTCAGCAATATTGCGCTCTCGCGTCAGAGATGATCCTGCTCGCAAGTAAATGTGAGAGGCTTCGACTTCTGCACGCACCAACGTGTCATGATCCCACCCAAGTGCAACACAAATGCGTGAACCCGATGACAGTTCACGATAGGAGAGCGCAACGCCATCGCCAGGAATCAGATTCCATATCAGTACTCGATTGCCCAATCCAATGCTTGCTAGGGAACACCCGTCTGGACTAAAGGCAAGGTTACACACGGGGTTGGCGTGAGCATTGAGAATCTTTTTCTTCTGCTTCATTTCATCCCAGAGGATGATTTGACCGTTTGTGAGGCCGATAGCGATGTGTCCCCAATGACTGTGAGCTAGGCAATGGGCGGAGTCTGGCAGCTCGATAATCTTCTGAGGAGCTCCGCCCCCTCCGACCCACCAGGAATACACATCCTGATTGCTGACTAAAATTAGTGTGCCTGTTTCCTGAAACAGCAGTTTATCAACGGGTGTTGACAAAGTATAGAATGCATGGAGCCGCAAAGCGTCTTCCTCTCGCTGCCAATAGAAAAGATGTCCGTCTGCATCGCCAACGGCGATCGCCCTTGCATCTGAGGTCATATCGGCGGCTAATTTTCCCGTCAGATTCAGCGGCAGCAGGGTGTTCTCAAAGGTGCAGTCTTCCAGATTCGCACCCTGCAACGTTGCCGATCGCAAGTCCACATGGCGGAGATGCAGTCCGTTGATATCAAACTCAGTAAGGGGAATATCTAGGGCGATCGCCACGTTGAGTACATTACTGATGGCATATCCCTGATGAGTGACGGGGAAACGACGAATCTGCTCGAGCAACTCTCTCAGTCGCTGAGTCTGTTCACTGGGGAGACGACGGGAGTTTCGTTGGAATTCATTCACCGCTGCTTGGAGTAAGTATTGCTGCTGCCAGCGTTGCCGTGAGGCCGATGCGGCTCCATGAAACAGTGGGGACTGAACGAGTGCTGCAAGAGGAGCGCCAGACAATTCTGCACTGATTTGCTCAACCACGTGATTGGCAACTACACGCTCAAGCAACGGCGAATCGAGTTGATAGCGTTGACTTGTGTCGTGCCAAATCAAGTCACGTCGCTCTAGGGAGGCTAGGGCGTTCATCAAATCCTGAGACAAGACTCCTGGAATGTCTAGATAGCGAACGTGTTCATACGAAATCGGCTTGAGCAACAGCCACAACAGCAAGAGCTGTTCAACATCCGACAATCGCGTTAGCCCTCGGTGTAAGGATTCTTCAACATTGAGGTCTAACAGTGGATTTGCTAAAAAGCCGGGAATACCTTGCGGGGAAAGGCGCTGAAGATGAAAGGCTTGTCGTAATAGCCACATCGGATTTCCACCACAGAACTTGACCAACTTCTCCCAGCCGGCGATCGCAGTGATCGGGGTATCAAAGGTATCTTGGGCGGCTAGAAAAATTGCTGCATCGTCAGTTTGTAGTCTGCTGACGGTATGGCATAGCGCAGGAGGAACATCAAAACACTTTGGCGGTTCTCGCCCCACCAATATCAGACACCCGGAAATAAATGGGCTAGCCAACAGCCGCTTGAGCCAAGTTTCATAGCCCTTGCAATCGCGTCTAAATTCACCTGCGAGAGTCTGAGGTTGAAAGAGAATCTTTGTATGGTCAATGACGAGCAGAATACGCTGGGTATGTAGCAGGTCTGATAAGGCTGCGATTGCCATTTCATCAGGTGTTTTATCATGTATTCCAACAGCCGTCTGCTTTGAAATATCGTGCTTCAAAACATGGGCATATAGGCGCGCGGTCGTTTGTACATCAGCCGCTTGACACCGGATAACCTGATCAAAGTCAGGCTCAATTTGTTCAACAAGAGCATGGGTCAGATACGTCTTGCCCACACAGGCGGCCCCGGTAATACAAATAATGCGACGCCCCCCACGAATCCTATTAACCAGCTCATCGACATCGTGTTTCCAACAGTGCAATTTAAGCAAATTAGCTGGCACGGGTTGCCGCGCATCGCGGGCGGAATTAGCTTGTACTGGCGTTGCGGCAACTTGTTTTTGCCAGCTTCGATACCAGCTCAATAGCTTGTGGTGACAATTATTTTTCTTAATGTCTTCATCAAATATGACGCTCAATCGTTGAAAAATGCTAGAACCTGCATTCTTCAAATTTTTTTCCGAATAGTGACCATAATTTCCATCTAATAAGAGCTTTGGCATTTGGCGATAGGACACATTCGCAGTGCGAAGGCAGGCATAAAGAACGCCCCGCTGCACTTGAGGCAGACCGTCTCCATCGTGAGCTCTTAGGTAGTCTCGCAAGTCATCCAAGAGTGTTTCGATAGTTTGCAGTTCCATGATGCTGGCTAGACTCATACCCTGGTGTTGTCTAGTAGTGTATCGCAGAGAACCTGACTTTTAGGGACTTTTGCACGACTTTCTGATGACTTTTAATGACTTTCTTGACTCAAATCATGGTTCAACCTGACCAATCCTGACTTGATCTGACAAAAAATGTTTTTATGACAGAAAAACCAGGCCGATATTTGTCAGTAAAAGCCAAATAAAACGTGATGACTAATGAAGTAGATTGTGGGGGTCTAGTTGTTCAGAATAAGATCAAGCATCTTTGAAAAGATGTTTTTAAGAGCCCTCACAACTATCAAAGGAGCCTCTCATGAATGTCTTAAAATTTCTTGCAAAAAAGAGTGGCGATCGCCACTATAGCAACACAGAACTAATCGATAGTTCTTTATTTCCTAAACATAATCAAGCTGTCGTTGATGCTGATATCAATCCAGATTCACAAGGCAGAATCTACTACCAGAGTACGTACTGGTTTGCTTGCTCTTTGCATGATATCTATATCCCAGAAGGAACTGTGGTTGAAGTTTTGGAACGCCGGGGAAATACGTGGCTCGTTACACCAGCTGCCTATTCTCCGTATCAAAGAACGGCATATCAACTGACAGAGCTTAACTAGATTAACTCAAATTACAGAATAAGGTGTGCAATGAATACTCTCCGATTATTTAGTAGGCTTTTATTAGTTCCAATAATTTTAGGAGCAAGCAGTTGCTCACCAGAAGCAACTGCAGATTCTTCGTCAGAGAACCCAACGCCTGAAATAATCAGTCCAACGTCCATAGATGTAAATCCCCCCGATGCTACATGCAGTGTTCTGGAATCTGCTGATTACTCTGATATACATGGACAGCATAAACAGTTTGCCATTCCAGAAGGTATGTTTAATCAGCTTATGGATGAAGCATTCTATGCTCAATATCCAGATCTCAATGGGCGATCGCTAACCTATGATGACGGAGATGCGGAATGGCGATCGCGCTGGTTAGAAATTGCAAAGAAATTGCTCAATAGTCTCGAACGATTATCACCTAATACACAGCAAAAATTAGGTCAATATAATGTTGATAACTATCAATACTGGAGACAGAAATTAGCCGTGTCTTCTATCAGTGAAAAGGCATTTACCTATTTGGCAGATGCTCGGTTTAAAGCCTTGTTTCCCCAATACGCCGACAAGGAGCTAAATCCTCAGGGTGCTGGACAAATTTGGTATGCCATTGCTGATGAAGCATTCCAGTCGATGAATTCGGGAGACAATTTGGAAATGATTCAGTTAGCAATGGCTGATGCTGACGGAGGATCCTCTTACAGTTCTCAAAGTCCTACCTCCAACAGCACGACAATTTGTGAATATGGCAGATGCGAGATTGAGAGTTCGCACCTGCTGAAAGCGGCAGGCACCATTGCTTATATCATTCCACTCAAGCAAGGAATGACCCTCACCCTTTCAAAAAAAATTCCTAGCTTTGTTAATCTCACAGTATTATCACCTGATGGTGAAACACTATTGCCTCGCTCCAGTGTTACACACTGGAGCCAAGAGATTTCAAAATCAGGATTCTACGAAATCTTGGTTACATCTGAGTGTGTAGACGAGATCAAACATAGCTTGGCTTTAGAAGTAGTGAAATAGATTCAGATGAGAGGAATAAGTTTTCTTATAATCTAGCTTTGTTTTCATAATTTAGTCGTTGCATCTCGATACATCGACACTTGGAAAAAGAGCCTCAAATTTTAGTCCACAAGCATCCATACATTCATTTAACCAAAGAATTAGGAGCACCTAAAATGTCTAGCAAGAATGAATTCTTCAAAAAATTAGTTCAGCTTAATCCATCTTCAGTTTTTGTCGCTGCCTTTGGCATCTGCTTGTTTTACTCAGGATTCTTCTTCCCTGAACTATCTGGCTTTATTGATAAAGTGAAAGATGAACGAGAACGAATCATTATCATCACAACTATGGTGGGGTTACCTTTAAGCTTCTTCAAGTTCATTGATCTCACAATTTCAAAGGAAAAAGGCATATATTCAGAAGAAAATCTTCAAAAGAATAAAAAAGAGCAGCCAAAAGAGATTGCAGCTTATTTAAATAAGTATAAAAGCGATATAAAACAAGAATTAGAGAAGATAAAAGATTCAATCTCTTCTGAGAGTTTATCTGATGAAATATTTGAAAATCTTAGTAAGAAGATAGCTAGAATAGAAAAAGAGACAGGGGAGGTCATAGCAACCTACGAAGAAGCATATAAAATCGCAGCTTGGCTTGATGAGAAGGTATTAGGGCAAGCCTTTGGTCATCGATATAAGCTCTTAAACGATGCATTAGAATCGCTTGAAATCGATGATGATCAAATTATAGAAATGTTTGATGAAGATATTTGGCAATGTATTCAGTGGATACGTGATACTCTCATCAGCCCTGTTCCTTGCATTGTTGATCCACAAACAATGTTGTCAGCTTTTTTGAGTGGAAAGTTAGGTTGTGAAACTTACATCACAGCGTTGACTGAAATTAAAAATAGTATTAAGAATGAAAGGAGTCTTGGTACTTCGCGCCACAAAGACATTGCTACAGATATAGCAATTAATCATCTCATTAGTAAAATTCAGTCGCCTATGCTAAGTAAACAGTTATCTCCGTTAAATTATTGACTTACTTAACAGAAGGAATTCGAGAAACTGCATTTGTGAACCAATTGAAACTCCTCTTTTGTTTTTATATACGCTGTAAAGAAGAGCTTTAATTGGTTCATTTATTTAGATACGCTAAGGAAGAGAAAAGATGTGAATAGAATGTCGTGAAATTCATGGTCTCATAATTTAGTGTAAACTCTACTGCTTTTTAGGTGCGGGTTTTGACTTCTGAGGGTTTAATCCATCTATGTCTGCTTCTATTTTGTCAACTAGGCTAGTTACTCTCCTAACAGACTTATTGGAAGCTCCTAAGTGAGATTCTAAATCTCCTTTAATAGAGTTAAGCTCTTTAGCATATATTTTCAGCAACTCCAGGAAATTCATAGACAACTCCTAAGAAATAATCAAATACTATTCCTATTATAGGATGCAAGTATTTTTAAGATCGCCCCAAACTGCTTTCTTGATTCCAGTCAAAACGTACAGCCACTCCTACTTTTGTCAGCAAATCGTGTTTTTCAGACAGGGGCGATCGCCCAATCAACTTTAGATTTACGATTTTGGATGGGGAAGAAGTGGCGATCGCCAAGCTACATTCTAGACGTGAGGTCGTAGCGAAACTGCTTCAGCTTGCGATAAACCCAAGGCACCCCCAAATACAGCAGATAAAGCAGATTACTCGATTGCTCAAACACCTGAAACTTCTGGGCATGGTAGCGGTCGTCCCAATAGCTGATGCTGCTCTGAAACCGCGTTTGCCAATCTAGCGGGAAAAAGACCAGCGGCCCATCATCCACATGGGTGAGAATATCGACCCCCGTGTGCAGCAAACAGGCCAACAAAAACCAAAACAGCCAGCGCGATCGCGTTCCAATCTGACGGCGCGATCGCCACACTAGCGCCAGCCCCACCAGCAAAATCAGCGGCGCGTGGAGAAAATTGTGGGGCATAATCCACAATGGATGCTGAAAAAATAGCTCATCAAACATGCGCTGAAAAGCCGCATTCATCTCCCAGCCTAAGATCCAGTGGTAGTAAATCACCCCACCAATCGACAACACCCATAGGGGCAAGTCAGGCGCAACTGAGCCCAGCAAAAATGCCGACTTCACAATGGGCACCCGTGGCAGGGTTTTGTCGAGCACAGCGGTCATCAAAAAGTGAGATGGCGTGTTCATGAGCAATCGGGAGGATGGAAAGAACGGTCGGATGCAGATGCCAACCCTGACAGAAGGGCTGGCGTTCTAGGCGAGGGAAGGCGATAGGAGGCGATCGCCCCGCAAGATTAAAGCTACCCGCCTTTTGGTCGATGTCCAGGCCAAAAAAGAGTTAAGCAACACCCAAATAACAAAGCGTAGAGGGTGCAATACAGTACTCTCTACGCCAGTCATTTTGATTCACTCAGACCCGGTCAAAACATTCGTTTTGATCCCAGCTTAAGCGGTTGTATCGATGACAAAGTCACCTGTGTTGATCCCTGGGATGTTGCTGTTGCTCGACACCGATGCAAACTGAGCACCGTTGTAGAACAAGGCTCCCGAGGCATTGTTGTAGACCAAGATGCGGCTGGCTGTGCCAATGGTACCGCCTACTCCATCTGTTGCGCCAAGAATGCCAAAATCAGATGATAGGAGGTTTCCATCGGTGCGACTGCTCAGAAGAGTGAACGCTGAAGTTCTCAGGACGAGCCTGTCAGACAGCTGCTCAAAGTCTGTTACAGAATCGATGCTTCCATCTAGGGCTGAGAAGGTAAATTCATCGCTCCCTTCGTTGCCTGTGAGGGTGTCGGCTCCTAATCCTCCGATGAGGATGTCATTATCGTTGCCACCCAGTAGAGAATCGTTCCCTTCCCGACCGATGAGCGTGTCGTCTCCGTCACTGCCTTCGAGCGTGTCATCGCCTTTGCGACCGTCGAGTTCGTTATTGCCGCCATTCCCCACAATCAGGTTTGCACCATCACTTCCTCGACCGTCGATATCGCTTGACCCGGTAAGAGTCAGGTTTTCAATGTTGGTAAAACGGGCATCTGACAGACTGACGGTAAATTGAGTTTCAATCGTGTCGGTTCCGTCTCCCGCATTTTCGACGATGACATCGCTTGTGCTGATGTTGCGGTAGATATCATTACCGCCGCCGCCACGCAATTCGTCTTGTTGACCTGAAGGTGCGCCGCCGCCCGAGAGAATGTTGTCTTCACTATTGCCGATGATGACGTTTTTCTGGGCGTTGCCGAAACCGTTGATATTGCCTGCGGCCTCGCTAAGGATGAGGTTTTCAACGTTAAGACCATTCTTTGACAGATCGAAACTCGCTAGGGCTTCGATGGTGTCTTGGTCTCCCCCGCCCGCAAGCTCAATCACCTGATCTTGGCTACTGCTGATGACATAGGTGTCGTTGCCGTTGCCGCCTTCTAACCGATCAATTCCGGCACCGCCATCTAAACGGTTGTCGCCCGCATTACCGATGATGGTGTTGTTGAGAGCGTTGCCTGTCCCTTCTAGATCTTCCGCCCCGGTTAAGATGAGTCGCTCTACTTGAGTGCCAGCCAGTGAGAAGTTGACGCTGGCCCGAACCTCGTCAACGCCTCCTGTTGCCCCGACCAAGTCTTCTATCACTACATCGCCCGTATTATCGACAATGTAGAGGTCATTTCCGGCACCGCCTTCGAGTTGATCTGCGCCAAGACCCCCATCTAAGATGTTGGCGTTGCTATTTCCCACAATGGTATTGGCGAGATTGTTGCCCGTGCCCTCAATGGCTGCCGCAACGTCTAAGAGCGTCAGGTTTTCAATGTTTGCGCCCAGGGTAAAGTTAACTCTGGACAGAACATCGTCAATGCCGCCGGGGTCGCTGCCGTCACCATTGGTTTCACTGACGGTATCGCCGAGGTTATCGACGATGTAGCTGTCGTCGCCGCCACCGCCGCTCATTTCATCGGCCCCCGCGCCCCCATCAATCAGGTTAGCTCCACTGTTGCCGATAATCGTGTTGTTGCCTACGCTGCCTGTGCCATTGATATCGTCGGTTCCCGTCAGAATCAGAGTTTCGACGTTGGTGCCTGCCAAACTGAAGGTCACCGAGGCTTGCACTTCGTCGTCACTGCCGCCACTGTCTGCGACAACGATATCTCCAGCGTCATCCACTATGTAGGTGTCGTTGCCCGCACCGCCTTCGAGGCGATCGCTCCCCGCACCGCCATCGAGCACATCATCTCCGGTGCCACCGCGCAGGTCATCATTGCCCGCATCGCCAAACAGGAGGTCATTGCCAGCTCCACCGCTGAGGGTATTAGCATTGCCGTTACCCTGAATGCTGTTGTCGCTGCCGTTGCCCGTGCCGATGGTTGCGGCTCCGGTGAGAATCAGGTTTTCGACATTCGTGTCAAGTTCAAAGCTGATGGAAGACTCGACGGTGTCAGTGCCTCCGACTGCGCCACTGAGGGTTTCGATGACGCGATCGCCCGCATTATCGACAAAGTAGAAGTCATCCCCTGCTCCCCCAATCATGCGATCGGCGTTGGTGCCCCCATCAATAATATTGCTCCCTGCATTACCCGTGATGGTGTTTGCCAGAGCGTTACCTGTTCCGTTGAGATCTTCAGTTCCAATCAGCGTTAGGTTTTCAACCGTGTCTGCATTGGTCGGGTCGGTGCTCAGGTCATAGGTAATACTTGACTGGATTAAGTCGATTCCTTCTCCGACCACCTCTGTCACAATATCCCCAATATCATCAACGATATAGGTATCGTTACCCGCACCTCCAACCATTTCGTCGGCATTGGAACCGCCATTAATAATGTTGGCTCCTTCGTTTCCGATGATGGTGTTGGCTAGCTCGTTGCCCGTTCCGTTGATATCTCCGGCCCCAGCCGCCAAGGTCAGCGTCTCGATTTCCTGATTTTCAGCAATGACAAAGCTAACCGATGAAATGACTTCGTCGTCACCTCCTCCAGCAGCTTCGATGACCTGGTCGCCAATACTATCGACAATGAAAACGTCATTGCCACTGCCGCCATTGAGAATATCGTCGCCTCCACCACCATCAAGGAAGTCATCTCCTTGCTCTCCAGACAGAACGTTGTTGCCGCTGCCGCCCAGAATGGTGTTGTCGAGTGCGTTGCCCGTTCCGTTGATGTTGTTGCCCCCGACTAGAGTCAGGTTCTCGATATTCTCGCCCAAGACAAACGTTTCACTCGACTGAACTAGATCTAACCCGCCCGCAGGGTTTGTCTCAGAAACGCTGTCACCCAAATTGTCCACAATGTAGGTGTCGTCTCCGTCACCGCCATCCATGGCGTCGGCACCCGCTTTACCATCAATGATGTTGGCGTTGCTGTTGCCAATAATAGTGTTGTTGAGTTCGTTGCCTGTGGCCGTTAGAGCTGCCGGATCTTCCTCTAGGGTGAGGTTTTCAACCGCCGTTCCTTCAAGGGAATAGGAGATGGTGGCATTGATTTGGTCAATGCCGCCGCCGTTAGCCTGACTTAGCGTCTCATTGACGACATCCCCTGCGCTGTCAACCCTGTAGACATCGTTTCCGGCTCCGCCAGTCATGGTGTCATTGCCGATGCCCCCGTCAAGGGTATCGTTGCCCAAGCCACCCGTGAGCACATCATCGCCAGCAGCGCCAGTCAGGGCATTGTCACCGCTATTGCCGATGATGGTGTTGTTGAGCAGGTTGCCCGTTCCATCAACATTATTCGTTCCGGTCAGGGTGAGATTTTCGACATTGACGGTTGTACTCAGATCAAAGTCAACACTGGATTCAACGCGATCGACCCCTCCTGCTGCACCTGCCGTCGCTTCTGTGACGACATCATTCGCACTGTCCACAATGAAGACATCATTGCCCGCGCCGCCGTCCATCTCGTCATCCCCTGTGCCGCCGTCGAGGCGATCGTTACCGCCGTTGCCCGTGAGAATGTCATCTCCCGCAAGGCCGCTTAGGGTGTTGTTGCCGCTGTTGCCGACAATTTCGTTGTCTAGCTCATTACCTGTGCCGTTAATATTGGCAGTGCCTGTTAGGGTCAAATTTTCGAGGTTTACGCCCAACGTAAAGGTAACGGAAGAGCGAACTTCATCCGTACCGCCAGCAACGCCTCCAACAGCTTCAGTGACAGCATCTCCTGCGCTGTCCACGAAGTAGATATCGTCTCCCTCACCCCCGGTCATGGCGTCTTGTCCAGACCCACCGTTGAGGGTGTCATTGCCATCGTTGCCTTCTAGGGTGTCGTTTCCGGCACCTCCCTGCAAGGTGTTGTCATTGGCATTGCCGATGATGACGTTGTCTAAGGCATTACCAATTCCGATTGCAGCTCCTGAGCCTTCGACCAGAGTCAGATTTTCAAGATTAGCGCCAAGGGTAAAATCAACTTCAGCTTCGACGGTGTCGAAACCCCCGGCACTTCCAGATAACGATTCAACGACCGCATCTCCGGCGGCGTCTACTCGGTAGAGGTCATCGCCCGCGCCACCGCTCATGCTGTCATCGCCGAGGCCACCATCGAGGATGTCATTGCCTCCATTGCCGATGAGGGTGTCGTTGCCTTCGTTGCCGCTGAGGGTATTGTTGCCGCTATTGCCCGTTAGCACATTGGCAAGTTCGTTGCCGCTGGAATCGATGTCATCGCTGCCCGTGAGGGTTACGTTCTCGATATTGTCTCCAGTGGCTAAATTAAAGGTGACGCTCGATCGCACCGTATCGATGCCATCTGTCCCCGTCTCATCGACCGTATCTCCAACGTCATCGACGATGTAGGTGTCATTGCCGTTGCCGCCCGTCATTTCATCGGCTCCGAGGCCACCATCTAGGGTGTCGTTGCCCTCGTTGCCGTCGAGAACGTCATTTCCGCCTAAGCCGCTGAGAACGTTGTTGCCTGTGTTGCCTGTAATGGTGTTGACGAAATCATTTCCGGTTCCGTTGATATCTCCGGTTCCGATCAGTTCTAGGTTTTCAACGGTGTCACCGAGGACAAAATTGATGCTGGAGCGAACTAAATCCGTCCCGGTGCCGTTTTCGTTGACTGTGTCTCCAGCATTATCGACCACATAAATGTCGTCGCCATCGCCCCCGGTCATGCTGTCGATTCCAGTGCCGCCATCGAGGAGGTCGTTGCCTGCTCCACCGTCGAGGGTGTCATTGCCGCCCAAGCCCAGCAGTTCATTGTCGCCGCTGTTGCCCGTTATTGTGTTTGCGAGATTGTTGCCTGTGATGTTGATATTGGCATTGCCTTGCACAACAACGTTCTCAACATTGTCAAACAGGGTTGGAATATCAATCGTTGTGAAGATGGTATCTGCGGTTCCACCTCCGTTGTTTTCAAAGACTGTGTCTCCTGCATCATCGATGAAGTAGGTGTCGTTGCCGTTGCCACCGCGCATTTCGTCGGCACCTGCGCCGCCATCAATGATGTTTGCGCCGCTGTTGCCTTTAATGGTGTTGGTTCCGGCGTTACCCGTTCCATTGATGTTGCCCGTCCCTGTCAGGGTCAGGTTCTCAAGGTTTTCGGTTAAGACAAAGCTGACGCTGGATTGAACGGTGTCGATTCCTCCGGCAGCAGTTTCACCTAAGACGCGATCGCCCTCATTGTCTACAACATAAGTGTCGTCGCCGCCGTTGCCGCGCAGTTCATCCGCCCCTGCACCACCGTTGAGAACATTGGCCTGATCGTTACCGATGATGGTGTTGTCGAGGGCATTACCTGTTCCATTAATTGGATTAGCCCCAACGAGGGTCAGGTTCTCAATATTTTCACCGAGGGTAAAGCTAACGCTGGATTCAACTTCGTCAACGCCATCAGACCCGACTTCAGAAACAACGTCGCCTTCGTTATCGACAATGTAGCGGTCGTTGCCGTTGCCGCCGTCCATCTCGTCGGCACCTATTCCACCGTCAATCACGTTGTCGCCGTCGTTGCCGATGAGGGTGTTGTCGAGGGCGTTGCCTGTGCCATCAATGTTCTCGTTGCCTGTGAGGGTCAGGTTTTCAACGTTGGCGGCTTCAGGGGTGTCGAGGCTATAGGTAACGCTGGACTCTACTCGGTCAACTCCAGTGGCGTCGGCTGTTTCATCGACGACATCATTGATGTTATCAACGATATAAACATCGTTGCCAAGTCCGCCAATCAGAGTATCTTCGCCCTCAGCACCATCCAGAATATTGTTGCGGGCGTTTCCTGTAATGACGTTGTTTTCTGAGTTGCCTGTGCCGTTGATGTTGCCCGTGCCTGTTAAGGTCAGGTCTTCGATGTTGTCGCCGAGGGTGTAGCTGATACTGGATTCAACCAGGTCTGTTCCCTCGTTTGGATTTTCTTCAACGACATCTCCGACGTTATCAACCACATAGGTATCGTTTCCGGCTCCACCAATGAGGGTGTCTGCTCCTGCCCTGCCATCGAGACGATTGTCAGCCTCGTTGCCGATGATCGTGTTGGCGATCGTGTTTCCTGTTCCATTGATTGGATCGGTGCCAACTAAGGTCAGGTTTTCAACATTGCTGCCCAGGGTGTAGGAAACGCTTGATTCTACTCGGTCAATTCCAGAAGTCGCTTCTTCAGTGACGGTATCATTCGCGTTATCAACGAAGTAGATGTCATCACCGATGCCTCCGCTCATCGCGTCTTCCCCCGCACCGCCGATGAGTTCATCGTTGCCTGCGCCACCGATGAGGGTGTCATTGCCAGCGAGTCCATCAAGGACGTTGTCTCCCGCATTGCCTGTGATGCGGTTGTCTCCGGCGCTGCCTGTGCCGTCGAGGCTATCAGTACCTGTCAGGGTCAAGTTTTCAATGTCGGGAGCATCGGTAGACAGATTGAAAGAAATGCTGGCTTCAATTTCGTCTGCATCTCCAGCGGAGTCAGTGACGGAATCTCCGGCTTGGTCGATTACATAGGTATCGTTGCCCGCACCGCCGTCCATATTGTCTGCGCCAGTGCCACCATCAAGGCGATCGCTCCCGCCATTGCCAATGATGACATCGTCGCCACCAAAGCCTTCCAGAACGTTGTCGTTATCGTTGCCGATAATGGTGTTGTCGGAGTCTGTACCTGCGCCGTCAATTGCCTCTGCACCCGTCAGTATCAGAGTTTCAACATTCGCTCCGAGCTGGTAATCCACACTAGATTGAACCGTATCAATCCCTCCCCCTAGCAACTCCGTAACGACATCACCCGAGTTATCCACGATGTAAACATCATCGCCATCGCCTCCGATGAGAGTATCTGTACCTCCTCCTCCATCCAAGACGTTGCTACCAGCATTTCCGGTGATGGTGTTGTTGCCTGCGTTGCCTGTCCCGCTAAAGTCTCCGGTGCCAGTGAGGGTCAGATTCTCGATGTTAGCCCCAATGGTAAAGTCTGACGCCGCAACGACCCGATCGACTCCCTCACCAGGATTCTCAATAACAGTATCGCCAGCATCGACAAAATACGTGTCGTTGCCAGCCCCACCGCTCATGGTGTCGTTGCCCACACCGCCTTCGAGGATGTCGTTCCCCGCGCCGCCATTGAGAATATCGTCACCGAGTCCGCCGCGAAGCGTATCATTGCCCCCTAAGCCGTTGAGAGTATTGTTGGCTTCGTTACCGATAATCGTGTTGTCTGAATTGTTGCCTGTTACCGTTAGCGGGTCAGTCCCTCCCAAGACAATCAGCTCAACATTTTGGGCATTCGCTTGGGCATTGAAGTTGTCAACATCAACATTCAGCGTGTCAAATCCGCCAGATTCTCCAGCCGCTTCAACAGCAACGTCATTAATATTGTCGGCAAAATAAATGTCATTGCCAGTGCCACCCACCATCGTGTCGGCACCTGCGCCGCCATCAATGGTGTCGTCTCCACCTAACCCTTCGAGGCGGTTGTTGCTTTCGTTACCGTTGATTACGTTATTAAGACTATTGCCGATGCCGCTAAGCTGTCCGGCTCCTGCATCGAGAGTCAGATTTTCAACATTTTGGCCATTTTTAGAAAGGTTGAAGGAGTTGGTCGCAATCACGAGATCCGTTCCAGGCTGTCCCGCTTCTTCTATGATGACGTCATTGATGCTGTCTACGAGATAGGTGTCACTCCCTGCCCCGCCGATGAGAGTGTCTTCTCCTGCTCCACCATCAATGGTGTTGTTGCCTTCATTTCCAGTGATCGTATTGTTGAGATTATTTCCTATCCCTGTCAGGTCGCCTCTACCACCTGCTAGCACCAAGTTTTCAACGTTCGTGCCGCGAGCACTGAGATCAAAATCGATACTCGCGATGACTGTATCAAAACCTGTCGTTTCTTCAATGGTGTCTTCTGTATCGTCAATGATGTAGAGATCATCGCCTGCCCCCCCTTGAAGACTATCAATTCCAGCACCGCCATCGAGCGTATCGTTGCCGCTCCCTCCAATCAGGGTGTCGTCACCGTCTAGACCTTCGAGAACATCATTCCCATTCCCACCTGTAATTCTATTGGCAGCAGCATTGCCCGTGCCGCGAAAAGCCCCTGTGCCAGTGAATTCTAAATTTTCGACATTTTCTGTAAGAGTGTAGGAGGACAGGTTGGTTTGAACGAGGTCCGCATCACCCCCATCAATGGTTTCCAAGATGGTGTCATCTACATCCGTAACGATGTAGGTATCGTTGCCGACGCCCCCTTCTAAGGTGTCACTGCCTGCACCTCCATTGAGCGTGTCATCTCCTGCTCGACCAGAAAGGAAGTTATCGCCCGCATTTCCAATAATGGTGTTGCCTGTGTCGGGATCATCAGTGCCTGCGGCGTCAATATCACCAGTGCCGACTAGTGTAATATTTTCGACATTTAGAAAATTAGTTAGGTCGATGGTGACGGAGGTTTCTATCGTATCAGTACCCCCGAGCGCATCTTCAACGATGGTGTCTACACCATCGTAACGATAGATGTCGTTACCAGCTCCACCAACTAGAGTGTCGTTTCCAGCACCGCCATCGAGCGTATCGTTTCCATCTCCGCCATCGAGTCTGTCGTTCCCCTCGCCGCCTTCAAGTCTGTCGTTCCCCTCGCCGCCTTCAAGTCTGTCATCCCCAGCATCTCCTTCGAGTCTGTCATCCCCAGCATCTCCTTCGAGTCTGTCATTCCCTAAACCTCCCTGAAGACGGTCGTCATCATCGCCACCTTGAAGACGGTCATCCCCAGCATCCCCTTCGAGACGATCAATGCCAGCGCCACCTTGAATGCGGTCATCATCTCCTCCACCTTGAATGCGGTCATTGCCTTCACCCCCATCAATGGTGTCGTTACCTGAGCCGCCATCAATAATGTCGCTCCCTCTACCTCCGTCAATGGTGTCGTTTCCCGAATTTCCTTCAATGATGTCACCAGCCGAGCCGCCATCAATAATATCGCTGCCTTTACCGCCGCGAATGGTGTCGCTGCCTGAGCCACCGTTAATGATGTCGCCAGCTGAGCCGCCGTCAATGGTGTCGTTGCCTGAGCCACCGTTAATGATGTCGCTGCCCGATCCACCTAGGAGGGTGTCAGATTGACTGCCACCTTCGAGAATATCGTTGCCAGCCGCTCCATCTAAAATATCTTCGCCATCCAGGCCAAATAATCTATCGTCTCCGCCTCTGCCGCGAATGAGATCTTTGCCGCCTGTTCCGCGAAGTCTGTTGTTCCGACCATTTCCAACTATCGTTGCCATGATTACGTTCCCCCGATCAGATTTTAGGATTTGACTGCTTGACGAAGCACTCACAGAGTGAGTCTTAGGTCTTGATAGATACGTGCTTGATGGATGCGCGTTTTCAACAAAGGCTGAAGAGTTTTTAGCTACGGGTTCTCAATATTTGACAAGAGTTTCATTCCTGTTGAACTGAAGATATTGAGTGGCCTCAACGTGACTCCGAATATTTTGGCTTGAGGGCGATCGCCCTACATTTTTAGAGAGATCAGTCAAATAGCGTCAGAAGAAAGCCAGTGCCTTGCCCGATAATTTGAGTTTTTTCTATACAAAAATAAGGCTTCTTGATGAACCAAAGCTTTAAAGAGAGTACCCAACAACCTGTCACTAATCACCAGATTGATAAGAATTAAATACAGTAGCTATATAAGTTTATAAATCTGAAGAGCCACTGTTTTTTAAGGGCTGACACTAGTTTGAGGAAAACTCTAATCAGTCTTGACACTAGGCCATGTGACTGCAAAATAAATGTAGAGAAAGGGAGATAGAGCTTGATCTAATCGGCTCAATATAGTAAAGCCTTAGTCTCTGAAGAAGCTGAGCGCTGCCTTAATAAGGCTCATGAAAAATAGTCAAAACGGACAAGACATAGACAAGGTCAAGTTAATCTTGACTAGGTTCTCAAATAAAGTTTTGATCCATGAAGGGGTTTGATGGAAACCAATCGAGAGAGCTTTTAGTCAGCATGATATTGTCGCAATCAGTGATCTCACTGACACGTTTCATTAGGAGATTTTTATCTCAGGTAAAGTTGTTTATCCTGCCATGGTTTGACAAGAGACTCGACAACATAGATTGCCTCAATATTCTTAAAATCGGTAGCATTCTTATTAGGATGCCTGAACAATGAGCCGATAGCGGGAGCATGTCAGGTTTGCAACTATCCCGAAATCCCCTCATCCCCTAGCCCCTTCTCTCAACAGGGAGAAGGGGAGCAAGAAATTCAAAGTCCCTCTCTCCGCTGGGAGAAGGGGCTAGGGTGAGGGCGGCAAAAGTGACATGCTCCCTAATGGATGAGTACTTACGTAGAGCCTAGTAGAGCAGCAGGCAAAACTGGATTAAGAGCTTTTGTAACTGCCAGTGAATTGAGCGCCGATGATAATGGACTGATTGAGTGACAGAACTCAACGTTGCCGATAAAGGGAAGCCAGCAGAGACTTAACGTTGTCTAACTAGGCTAGAGTTTATCCGCCAGTTTTCGACACCGCTACTTTTTGAACAATGTATCAATCAGCTTAATTCTGAATAAATTAGTAGTAGATGCGTCTTATAGTATAAAGCTACGATTGTATCAATTGCCACTTTTTCTCATCATGATTTTCCCAGAGGTTGGGCAGCATGCTGATCGTTTCGCTGAGGCGATCGCACCATTCTCAGCAGGTCTCAATTCCTTCGGGCAATGCGCACCATAGGCTGGATATTTTATCGGTACACGCTATTCTCTGAGTACGTAGCCGACTCCACGCACCGTCTGGATGAGTCGCTTTTCGCTTTCAGACTCTAACTTGAGGCGAAGGTAGCGAATATAAACTTCAATAATGTTGGAATCACCCATGAAATCGTAGCCCCAGACTTCTTCAAGAATGCGATCGCGCGTAATCACCTGGCGCGGGTAAGAGATGAGATATTCTAAGAGGTCAAACTCTTTGGCCGTCAGCTCGATGGAGCGATCGCCCCGCTTGACTTCACGGGTTTGACGATTGAGCATCAGGTCTTCAAACCGCAGCACTTCAGTCTCATCTACTTGGGTGCGGCGAAGGTGAGCGCGAATGCGAGCCAGCAATTCTTCAATGCTAAACGGCTTCACGAGATAGTCATCGGCTCCCGCATCTAACCCCGCGACGCGATCGCTGACATCATCTTTAGCTGTGAGAAGAATGACCGGAACTTTGGAGCCCGTTTGCCGTAAGCGGCGACACACTTCGACTCCGGTCATTCCGGGCATCAGCCAATCGAGAATTACCAAATCAGGATTAATCCCACGAATCTGGGTCAGCCCACTCAGACCATCGTTGGCTACAGTAACTTGATAGCCTTCACACGTCAGTTCCATCTCAATGAAACGAGCTAATTTTTCTTCGTCCTCGACGATCACGATGTTTGCGGTCATAGTCAGACGGGAGTGTAGGTAACGTTATGGTGAAAGTACTGCCCTCGTGGAGGGTTGACTGGACGCGAATCGTTCCACCCATGCCATCAACCAGAGACTTGACAATAGATAGACCTAATCCGCTTCCTCCAGTTGTTCGGGCACGAGCTTCATCGACCCGATAGCAGCGATCAAAAATACGAGACTGGTGCTGCAACGGTATGCCCTCTCCTCGATCGCACACCTGGATAATAGCACTGTTGTCAGTTTGGGCTAATTTGACGGTGATCGAAGACTCAGCACTAGAATAGCGGACAGCATTTTCAATCAGATTGACCAGCACTTGCGTCAATCGATCGCCATCGACATGGGCATAGACCTCTGAAGTCGATGCTTCTAACTGAAATGAGTGATTACTGATGGGTTGCATCAGCTTAAACACATCTAGCGTCAGGGCATTGAGGTGAACCGACTCCTGTCGAAATTCGATGCTATCGCTGTCGGCCCGAGCCAGATCCAGCAATTCTTTCAAAAGCCGAATGGTGCGCTCTGCCTCTGACTGGGCAGACTCCAATGCTTCGCGCTGCATCTCATTCAGATTGGTGCCCCGGCGCAAAATGCTCTGCACATACCCATAGACCACCGTTAACGGCGTTCTTAACTCGTGAGAAATGTCGTGAACAAACTGTCTTTGCTGGGTTACAGAGTCTGCAAGACGATGGAGCGTCATCTCACACGTATCCGCCAATTCTTGAACTTCTGTGGGAGCATTTTCGAGGTGCAAACTGACTTGGTTGAGGTTGTCGAGGGTGAGGCCGGCGGTTAGTCGGCTGATTTGCCGCAGAGGCTGCATCGAACGCCTCACGTAAAGGGCGATCGCCACAGTAATCATGACAATCGCTAGCCCTGTCGCCGCGATGAGGCTCCACATCAATTGGGTGAACATCAGACTACTCTCCGTGATGTTCAACGCGAGGTGCATCTCGCCAATCACCTCGCCGTTGATTTCAAGGGGGCCTTTGCAAGCGATGTAGTTTTGATTGTCTGCTTGAAAAACGTTGGGCTGAAG
>JBARXP010000271.1:0-6741 GCA_049647405.1 Elainellaceae cyanobacterium
ATACATCTCGACCTTGTAGGGCTGGATGAGGGTCTACTGCGGCACCAATGGCTTGTTCTGCAACAGGGCTAGGAAAGAGCGTATATCCCCAATTCCAGACAGAGGGGTAGACCGTGTTGAAGTGGAGATGCGCGAGCTGCTCAAGGCTGGTGTTCAGATGAGACGGAGAGAATAGAACATCACTATCAATATTGGTTAACCACACTCCCCGCAATTCTGGATCGTCTATCACCGCACCCGGCTCTCTAGAAGGAGCTAGGTCAAATAAACTGGGTGCTGGGGCAGATTCTTGAGCCTGCAAGCCTTGTGCGAAGACAAGAAGGAGGGCGATCGCCCCTCCCACTACAGCGGTTAATCCGATGAAATACCAATGCTTTAACTTTGCCACCAATACACCTAGCCCTTTTCTCGCTCACTCATCTTGGCCATTCACCTTGGCCACTCACCTTGGCCATGCCTCAGCTTCAACCTCGACTTGTCGCTCTTCTATAGAACGGGTTAATCTTCCCCGCCTATTCAACCCTTCACAGGAAATCTACGACCCATGACCCAACCGCTCAACAGAGAGAGAAGCAGAAATAATATAGTACTATTGATCTGTCTGCTAGTTCCCTGTTCAGGTGTTGTGGTTACCTTGCTATGCTGAAGCCGACGCCCGCTGAAACTAAACCTCCTATGAATCATACTCTTTCGACTCCTTGTCCGGCCAGAGGCCAGACAAGCGCTATCATGCTAAACAGAGTCTTAACAGCCCATGGTGCTGGGGCGGCAAGCGGTGCTTTGCATTTTACCCGTGAGTATTTAGCGATTTCATCGAGATCGATAACGTTTTAGCTAGAGCATTTTAGTTAGAGCATTTTTTAGGGACTAGCCTTCATCTGGTAGCAGTTTCGTAATCTGTTCGACGAAGCTCTGGTGATCGACCACTGGCTTGGAGATATAGCCATCAGCGCCGCTTTGCTTCAAAAAGTTTTCGCGATCGCCCTGCATCGCATGAGCGGTTACCAAGATCACCGGTAAATGTGACGTGACAGGGTCGTTCTTCAGCATCTGTGTAATCTTGATGCCATCGACGGGCTTTCCTTGATAAGAGCTACGAGCCAGCGAAACATCCATCAAAATCACATCGGCTTCCCCAGCCTGGGCTATCTGCAAGACTTCCTCCACATTTTCGGTGTGTTTGACAGCCAGTCCTCCCCGCTTGGTCAAAATTTTAGAAAATACCCGCGCATTGATAGGGTCGTCTTCCACAATCAAAACTGTTTTCATATAAACTTACACGCTCATCCGTTTTTCGCTAGTTGGTTAGATGCCGATGCCCGATCAACGCACGTGACCTCAGAAGTTTCTCTTTTCTTTGGACATTCCTTGAACAACTTGTTTCGGGGCCTTACATTTTGATTCTAGAAGCTTTTAATTTCTCGCTCAAAGAATCCAGTCAGTCTTCGCTAAGAGACCCTATTGCATTACAAAAGGTTCAACCTAATCAAAGAGCTAAACGCACCTGCAATATCAAGGAGAATTGGAACTCTTGCTCATTTTCTAGCGCGCAACCTACTTTGGAGGATAAATCATTGCTATTTTGCAGTCTCGATATCAAATTTGTGAAGAAGCTCAGAAAGCCGTTAGTTTATCAAAGGTGTTGAGTTGCACGTCTGCACTGCAAACATACCTCAATTTCATCGGGACAGGAAATCGTTTGCGGCTGAAATCTGGGAAACTTTATCGGGTCATCATCAATATTCATCTACGCAGAAAGATGCTCCGGTGAAATCAGGAAAATTGCCAAAATTGCCGATAAGTCGCGATAACGATGCGTGATAACTATGGTATTTGTGCACTATACTCATGCTCTCCGTTTCTATTACAGAAGTCCAATATGGGAGATAGAGGCGGATTCAATCAGCTTCAAACATTCGGACATCACGCGTTGCTTGGTAGTCCTCCCCCCCGTTCTAAATACTCATTCCTATCAATACCCATAAAATTTCATGGCTAATCAACTCAACATTATTTCTTCGGGGCAGGTCATTCCTACCGCACTTCATTCAGAAGTGCAGCGTTCCTATTTGGAATACGCCATGAGCGTGATTGTTGGGCGCGCGTTGCCAGATGTGCGAGACGGTCTAAAGCCAGTGCATCGACGTATTCTTTACGCCATGCACGAGCTTGGGCTCACACCCGATCGCCCCTTTCGGAAATGTGCCCGTGTGGTCGGAGACGTGCTGGGTAAATATCATCCTCACGGCGATCAGGCCGTCTATGACGCTCTGGTGCGGATGGTGCAACTGTTTTCTAGCCGCTACCCTTTGTTGGCGGGTCACGGCAACTTTGGCTCCGTTGATAATGATCCTCCGGCGGCGATGCGATATACCGAGACGCGCCTTGCGCCGATTAGTCATGAAGGGCTGCTTGATGAAATTGGGGAAGCCACGGTTGACTTTATCGACAACTTTGATAGTTCTCAGCAAGAGCCGATCGTTCTCCCGGCTCAGTTGCCCATTCTGTTACTCAACGGCAGCTCGGGAATTGCTGTGGGCATGGCCACCAACATTCCTCCTCACAATTTGGGTGAAGTGGTGGACGGGCTGATTGCGCTTATCGATCGCCCGACGATCTCAGACGAGAAGTTGTTTGATCTGATTCCTGGGCCTGACTTTCCCACGGGGGGAGAAATCGTTGACCAGCGAGGCATTCGCGATGCCTATCTCAAGGGGCGGGGCAGCATTCCGATGCGAGGAGTTGCCACCTTTGAGGAAGTGCAAGGGGGGCGCGGACGGCGGCGACGGCCTGCCATCATCATCACTGAGCTGCCCTATCAGGTGAATAAAGCCGGATGCATCGAAAAGATTGCAGAACTGGTCAATAATGGGCGATTAGAGGGCATTTCCGACATTCGGGATGAGAGCGATCGCGACGGCATGCGCATTGTGATTGAGCTGCGGCGAGATGCTCAGGCTACCAAGGTGCTCAGCGATCTCTACCGCATGACCCCAGTGCAAAACAATTTTGGGGCGATTATGCTGGCGCTGAATGGCGGCCAGCCTCGACAGATGTCGCTGCGGGAGATTTTGCAAGCGTTTCTTGAGTTTCGAGAAGAAACCTTGAACCGCCAATACCAAAACGAGCTGGAGCAGTTTGATCAGCGGCGTCATCTCGTCGAAGGGCTATTGCAGTCTTTGGAGAATCTTGATCAGCTGATCGAGATCCTTCGAAACGCTCCGGATGGCACGACAGCCAAAGGTCAAATGCAGGACGAACTTGACCTGAGCGATCGCCAAGCTGATGCCGTTCTCTCGATGCCTTTGCGTCGTTTGACTGGGCTAGAGCGAGAAAAGCTCCAGGCTGAGTATTCAGAGTTAACTCAACACATTCAGCGACTACAGGAGCTATTGGGCGATCGCCACGAGTTCTTCAAAGCCCTCAAAAAAGATCTGCGGGCGATCAAAAAGAAATTTGGAGATAGCCGTCGCACTCGAATTCTCAGTCAGGCTGAACTAGAGCAAGAACAGCAGCACCTAGAAGAGGTGGCTGCAGCCGAAGCAGCAGTGAAAGAAACTGTTGTGCTGGAGTTTACCCAGCAGGGCTATGTGCGGCGTAGCTCTCACCGCTCTTTTCAGCGGCGGCGGGCGAAGCAGCTCGGAGAGATGTCTGCAACGTTGGAATCCTATGACGATGACATTGTGACTCAGGTTGAAACAACCCAAACTCAACAGGAGTTACTTGTGTTTACACGGGGCGGCAAGGCTTACAGTCTCAGCGTTAACGAGATTCCTCCGACACCTCGAAATTCTAAGGGCTCCCCGCTAATCATGCTGCTGCCTTCAGCGGTCAAATCGACTGGCGATCCCGATTTGATTGCAGCTCAGATGATTCGACCGACTGACGAGACCTACGATATTGTTTTGGTCACCCAATCGGGGCGAATTAAACGAGTCGCTCTGTCAGACTTCTCAAACATCAATGCTCGCGGGTTGACGGCTCTGAAGCTCAAAGAAGGCGATGAACTCTGCCACGTCTTGCTTGTCAAACCGACCGATGACCTGGTCGTGGCAAGTTCTAGCGGGCGAATGCTGCGATTTCGGGCGACCGCAGACCAACTGCCTGAAATGGGACGCACCGCCCAGGGATATGCCGTCATGCGACTGAGTAAGAAAGAACATCTCGTCGGCTGCATCGTGATCTCAGAGGAAGAAGAATTGTTGACGATGACCCATCAAGGCTATGTCAAACGCATGGCCGGACGGGATTTGCGTTTAGCCAATCGAGGAGACATTGGGGTTCAGATCATGCAGTTTGCCAACAAAACCGATCGAATGAGCAGCATTGTTCCGGCAAGACCCGAAACCTTCATGACGGTGTTCACCGATGCCGATCGGGTGGCAAAGGTTGCGATGGACTCGATCGAGACCACAAAGAAAAAAGGAGGCGATCGCCTGTTCAAACTACCCAAAGGCGAAACCATCTGCCACTCGCTGATTGCCTATACCCCTGAAGATTCAGATTTAGACCGTGCTTCTGATGGGGAAGACGATTGACCTGGCCGTTGCACGCTCATTTCCAATGAGGTGAAGAAATTCTAATGTAGGTCAAGGGCTTTGGTGCAGTGATAGGATTTTTCATCGTTTTATGCGCTTCGTTTTTCTTCTGCTTTCAAAACGTCATCGTTCGCGTTTTATTTAACGAAAGTTCTGTCTTCGGCCTGTTTAACACCGGGGGGTTTGTCGAGCCTACCCTGCAAAATTCTTTCTTATTGCTTTTTATGCGCATGGTGCTGGGCGTTCCGCTGATGGCTATTCCGTTGTCTCGGCTCTATGGCAAGACGTGGGATGAAATCGGCCAGCTCAAATCGCCTAAGCAGCGTCGATTACTCGTTCATGCGCTCATTGGCGGCCTGCTGATGTTTCTCTATTTAGCGCTGCTGTATTTGTCGGTGGGGTTGATTTCAACAGGCATTGCGCTCACCCTATTTTTCACTTATCCGGTCTTTACAGCCCTTTTGTCTTGGAAGATTCTGAATAGTCCGCTCAGTCGTTATCGTTGGATTGTGATGGGGGTTATCTTGCTAGGTAGTCTCCTGACAATTCCGCGTACCAGTGGGGCTATCTCTCAGTCGAGCTGGCTCGGCGTTGGGTTTGGCATTGTCTCAGGACTAACCTATTCCCTCTACTCGGTCAATGCTCAAAAAAGTTTTGAGTCTATGCATCCCGTCCCATTTACCTGGATTAGCTTTACGACGGCCATGGTGTTATCGGGAATCTGCTTAGCTATTGGCTATGAACCAACGGCAAATTTACCCTGGACCGCACTATGGATTAGCGGACTTCTGTCGGCGATCGCCACTTCTGTTGGGCATTTGCTGAATAATATTGGGATTCGTGCGATCGGTGCAACATCTGCCGCGATGATTGGGGCGACCAACCCTGCACTCACCGCTCTGCTTGCCTGGATGGCCATTCAAGAGAGTCTTAACACGGTTCAAACATTGGGAGTTTTGATTGTGACCCTCAGCATTGCGGCCTTGAGCCGCGAGCCTCAGAGTAGTAGACATGCTTAGCGAAGACGTGTCTAGCCAAGATATGCTTCGCCAAATTTCTTACAAGCCACCAAGCTCCCTCGAAAAAGAATTACCGAACCCGAAGATTATTGCTGATATTGTCGTAGCCTGTGACGATGCCGTGCTTTAGCTCTATGGTGCTGTCGTCGAAGGCTAGAGTTTCTTTGCAGGTTGCAGTATTACGAATGACCTGGGTGGGTGTTTGCTGCTGCGCCAGCAAGACATCGGCGCGATTTGCACCCAAAGACCAAAAGTTTGGGACATCTTCTGATGAGTCAGCCCTTGGCGTTGGAATCGCCACCTTCAGGTTGCGGTCGTCGTTGCGATAGCCGATAACACTTCCCCCTTCGAGTTCAACGAAGCTGTTGCCGTAATAAAGCGTTTCTTTGCCCATGGTTTCGTAGTTTACGATGCGACCAGGAGCGCCCTGAAATCGAAATACTTCTTCTTTCGAAGAGCTTAAGGTCCAAAAGTTGCGATCGCCCTGAAACAGGCTGGCCGTCGTCGCATCACCCACAACTTTGAGGTTATTGTCAACGTTGTCATATTGACTCACCTGTCCGTGTTTAAGCTCAACGCGACTGTCACCGTAGTACAAAATTTCTTGACAAAACGTGTCATATCGAATGACTCGTGAGGGCGTACCCTGAACGTTGATCACGAGCGAACGTTCGGCTCCTGGTACCCAAAACTCTTGCACATCGGGATTGCGAGATGGACGAGTCTGGACGTTGCTCTGGGCATATTGCAGGTTGCGCTGATATTCTCCGACTTTTTGCTGAGCGGTCGCACCATGGGTGTCTCCGCCAGGGACGCTTCCCATATGGGCGATCGCCTCTTGCCACAACATGGCGACGCGCACCCAATCTTCTTTAAATTCGGCAGATTGGGTTAACTCAGCCGCGCTCATCGCTTTACTGGTGCCCTCTAAAAAATTACGATTTGCTTCACGATTGACGCGCATCGGCAATTCAATCGAAGGAAGCACAGAAGCCCACCGAGTCGTCAATGCTAGATACGTCGCGGCGCTTCCCCCCATACCCAAAACAAGCCCAAAAAAAATCCAGCATAGACGAACTAGACGAGTCTTGCGCTGACTTTTGAGTTCAAAGGTGTAAAGAGTTGGGGAATCACTGTCTTCGAGTTCAGGGTGGCGATATTTTGGCATGAAAACACCTGTTGTC
>JBARXP010000272.1:0-11696 GCA_049647405.1 Elainellaceae cyanobacterium
CATAGTCAGGCTGGAGTCGGATGGCTTCGTTGTAATGGGCGATCGCCTCTAGCAGTTTCCCTTGAGCTTTGAGCGCCATGCCCAGATTGTAGTGCCCCGTCGTAAAGGTCGGGTCAATGCTGAGAACTGTCTCGAAGGTGGTCAGTGCGCCTTGCTGATCGCCCAGCACCTGCTGTAGGTTCCCTAAATTGTTGTAGGCTCCCAGCTTTAGAACCGATAACAACGGCTGCTGAATCGCCTGTTGATAGTGGTAAGCGGCTTGAGCCACACATCGCATCTTGTTGTATGCGATCCCTAAGTGATAGTGCAACTCATAGGCCACAGGGGGATCGAGGTTTTCAGTCTTAAGCCCTCGCTCTAGCAACTCAATGCCATAGGTTGGGCGTTCTAGATCTAAGTAAAGAGCACCGAGCTTGCTGCACACGTAGGGATCGCCCGGATGCTGCGTCAGAAAGCGCTCCATGGCTAATCGTGCTGAGTGAGCCTTGTTGCGGTTGGCGATCGCCTCTGCCCGATAGCCTTCGTGTAAAATGGCCGTTTCCTGCAATTCTTCAATGATCCAGTTGGGCTCTCTCTGCAAAACTTCCAACACACTGTCATCAATCATGGCGTGATAGGGACGGCGGAACTGTAGATCGGGATGACGCCGAAAGAGTCGAGAGACGAGAGAGTACGGAGATTGCGTCGCCCCGATTTCTTGGCGCACGAGATTGACCACCAGACAATTTTCATTGGCGATCGCCTGACGCAGATTTTTCCCTATGCCATCGACGAGTCGCTCATCGGCATCTAAAACCAGCACCCAGTCTCCTGTCACAAACTGAAGCGCCGCATTGCGAGCAGCAGCAAAGTCATGATTCCAGGAAATCGATTGAATCGTTGCCCCATACGATTGAGCGATCGCGATGGTTTCATCTGTTGAGCCCGTGTCAACAACAATGAGTTCATCAACGACAGACCGAACACTGTCAAGGCACTTCGATAGATTGACCGCTTCGTCTTTCACGATCATGCAAAGACTTAACTTGGCCATTCATAATCTCCTCAACCCTTCTTCTCATGCTGGTGCAAAGCCATGAGCTTCTCTCAGTGCACATCATGCCTTGATATCAACAATGAGGCGGCGACTTAATCCAAGACTTTCTTATCGTTACGGGCTTAAGCGATTAGCTGATTCTCAGGACACGATGTTTATATTCTCACTAGTCACGCCCCCAATCACCCACAACTTCACCCTAGCTTCAGGAATTTGAAGCATTGATGTTGATGTAATACCTAGAGCCCCCACCCCAGAGCGTCACAGCCTGTTTAAGACTTCTAAGTCTATGGTTAGGCGCTAATGGGTATTAACAACAAGACGGACAGTTAGAGCCCCCACACTGTCCGCCTTGTGTTGTTGTAGGTTTGGTACTATCCAAACCCACGATATTAAACTTAACCTGACATGGCGCAAAACTGCCATGAACTAGAAAATTTAGTTTGACCTTGAGCACTCTTGCTTTCATCGGTATCCAGCATTTGATCCCCAAGGCAACTAAGTTAGGACAGATACTTCGCGGGAAAGCTGCGCACCGCACAGCTTTCCCGCGAAATATTGGTTTTATTTACATAAGCGCGTAGCGCTATAACACTTAGTAGGCACCAGAGTCTTTATCAAAAATAACGGCGACAGTCTTGAAGATGAGCTGTAAGTCATACTTCAAGCTCCACTTTTCTTGGTAGTTCAGATCAAGGCGAATGACATCCTCAAAGTTTTTAATAGAAGAACGACCATACACCTGCCATTCGCCAGTGATTCCAGGCTTCACATTTAGGCGCTGCCACTGAGGCACTTCATAGCGCTCTAGCTCATCTGGAGTTGGCGGGCGAGTGCCAACCAAACTCATGTCGCCTTTCAGCACATTCCAAAACTGGGGAAACTCATCCAAACTGGTTTTCCGTAGCAGCCGCCCAATCTTTGTAATGCGAGGGTCATTCTCATTTTTGAAGAGCGCCCCTTCCACTTCGTTTTTAATCGTGTGCTTTAGTGCCTCAGCATCGGTCACCATTGAGCGAAATTTCCAGATCTGGAAGCGTCGGCCCATCCAAGAACATCGAGTCTGCCCAAACAATATAGGGCCGCCGTCTTCTAATTTGATGGCGATCGCAATGGGTACAAACAAAATCCCAGTCAGACACAGCCCAACCAAAGCACCGATAATATCGATGAAGCGCTTGGTTTTCGACTGCACAGACGGGTGAGTCGCTGGAAGTTGCTGACGATTTAACATCTTGCGGCTGATGTTGCCATTTTGCCCGGAGTTTTCTTCCTCGGGCAACTTTGGAGCCTTTTTGATGTTTAACATCTGATCTAACCCGGCGAGGGTCAGCGTCATCATCGCCTGTGGAGTAACATTCAGCAGGGTAAATTCTACATTCTTCTGCTTTGCCACTTTCCAGGTATTAACAAGGGCTCCAATTCCGCTGCTGTCGATGAATTGGGTGTTTTTTAAATCTAAGTCGGCTTTTTTAAGATCTGGATGCTCCTGACACAGTTCTTGAAACATTTGCTTAAATGCAACGGCTTCGTTGACGGTCAAATTCTTAGGTAATTGAATGGAACCAGACTGCTCTGTAATGACAACCTGGCAGCCTTCTGCTTTCATATTACTTCCCATAGAAAACTCCTGAGAATGGTCGTTGCCAGTTCACATAACTTGGACGAGTGAGAAAGAACTTAGCACTTGAGTCGAATATCACTTTGGCATCCTGAGCAAAAGTAGCCATCGCTCGACGGATTTTTCCCAAGTAGTACTTCCAGTAGTAACGGTTACAGTGGATAACGCCTCATTGCCGCGAGTCAGGCTTATCATTCCCAAAACTGCTTGAAATGGGAACTCAACGGATGGAAAAAGGAAATTGAGTCGCTTCATGAAGAATATTGATTCCTGTATTACTAAATTTAGCGATTCTAGCCTGCGGTGAAGCCTGATCTACCAGACACTTAACACTCATTTCATTGAGTTAAAGGCATGTCCAGGAGGAATACATTTTTCTTTGGGACATTTTGGATGGAAGGTTATAGAAGGCTTCCGTAGCAACGTTTAGTGGCAAGACTCGCTTGAACATCCAGAAGAGAGCGATAGTCGTCAACTTGAGAAGGATGGCGGCGTCAATGCGAGATACGATGGTGTCCATGGCTGAGAGGGACGTATTTAAGATCCATTCGGGCTTTTTTGCTTGCTCGTTTCAGTTCCTCGCACTTAGATCTCGTAAGATCTCGCACTCATGTTGATCTACTCCATTCGTCGATCTGACCTGGTGTGCGATCGCCTTTCCAAATTCATGACGTTTTCACTGATGCCAAATGCTAGTCCGAAAACTCCACGACTGCGACGAATTCACCGCTGGAGATAACACCCTACTACGGGAGCTATTGCATCCTGATAAGCAGGCGATCGCCTTACGTTACAGTCTGGCCCACGCCATCGTTCCTGCTGGGCAGACTTCGGTTCCCCACGCGTTGACCACATCAGAGGTCTATTATATTTTGTCGGGTATGGGTGACATGACGATCGATGGCGAGACTCAGCACGTTGAGCCGGGAGATGCCGTCTACATTCCTCCCAGTGCTCGCCAATATATTCACAATTTTAGTGAAGAGCCGTTGGTGTTTATTTGCATTGTTGATCCGGCTTGGCAGAAGGAAGACGAGACGGTGTTCGACGATTAAGCGTTCAGTTTTTCATGTCGTTGGCTATTGGCCGAGCCATAGAGAGCTAACGCCGCAAGAGATTATCGATTTTTGCCACTCAAGAGTTCGATACCCATAGAGCTGCGCCGACGAAAAACAGCTTGCCTCTCGCATCTCGTTAGTCAAAGTTGAATTGTCGTCGCCGTGCTTTCACGACTCCGTGATCGCGCCCCATGTCGTATATGATTTTTTCGACATGCCAGCGGTCTGACTTGCCGGGATACTTGAACTTTGCTTGCTCTAGCAGTCGTCTGGCCAGGGCTTTGCCTCCACGGGTTGCTTCGAGTCGTCTGGGATCTAATCCATCTATGGGTTGAGAATCACGCCAGATAAAGAACAGAACCCCGATAAATATAGCGAGGAAGGCGATCGCCACTGGACTCATGGCACGATTTTGGCGAGAGGTTATGGAATTTTTCTGTCAAGACATCCTGATTCAGGAAAGAGTAGAGATTTTTGGATGAAATTTAGCAAAAAAAAAGACGCAAATGGAATTCCACTTGCGCTTAGCTGATGTATAGGTTGCTGCGAGGTCGAAAAAGAACTCTCAGGTCATGCTCAGGCGACTAGAGAAGCATGAACCTCGAAAATTACAGTGTTTGGAATGTCGAGGCGGCGAAACAAACTATACGCCCGCACAAGGATCAGCGGCGGCACAGGGACTGACTCCTGCACAAGGATCAACGGCAGCGCAGGGATTAGCCGCAGCACAAGGATCAGCGGCAGCGCAAGGGTCAGCGGCAGCACAAGGGTCAGCGGCAGCGCAAGGGTCAGCGGCAGCGCAAGGGTCAACGGCAGCGCAAGGGTCAACGGCAGCGCAAGGATCAGCAGCAGCACAAGGGTCAGCGGCAGCGCAAGGATCAACCGCAGCGCAAGGGTCAACGGCAGCGCAGGGGTTTTCGTCTTTGGTCGTAAACTCTGAGCTTGCTTGAATTTCAGATGCGGGACGAGCAGATACGGTGGTTGCCAGCCCGACCGTTAGGATAGATGCCGTTGCAAGTGCCGCGATATATCGAATGTTCATGAAATCTCTCTCGGTGTAATGTGTGCTGTTTTCATTAGAGTGTGGATTATGCTGAAATTACAGCATTGCGTCAAGCTCAGTATTAGTGATGGGGGCGATCGCCATCTGCTGCACTGATTCGCGGCCACGGGTTCATTAACTCGGATTATGCTGAGACGTGAATGAATGTTTGGGCAATGGTGCTGTGAGCCACGTGAAAATTTCCTGAGAATAGTCTGAGAAAATATTATTGCGACCTTTATTCAAGCGCTAGACGAAAGCCGAACAGGATGTGCCGAGAGTCGGTGGGGCGAGTATGGCGATAGGCGGCTCGACAAAAGCCCGGTAGGTCATCCCAAGAGCAGCCCTTCATCACAGAAACCGGGCGATCGCCTCTCTCCAACAGAGTTGACGTGTACTCGAAGACGTTCCCCGACATATCTTCAACGCCATAAACGCTGCGACTGAGAGGGTAAGTGGCGATCGCGCTGGTTCCTTCAAGGCCATCGCCAAAATGCTTGCGCCCGATCCAGTTGGTGGCATTATTTTGCCATTCATCACCCCAGGGAAAGTAGCGTCTGTCTGTGCCCCGTGCCGCTTTTTCCCACTCCAGCGCCGTTGGCAGACGATAGGAAACGCTATCTTGCTCCCCGCGCCACTGGGCATAGGCGATCGCATCGTCGTAGCTGACTAACACCACGGGATGCTGAGCTTTTCCTTCGGGAAATGCAGGTTGCGGCTGAGATTGCCAGCGATACGGTTCGACATCCTCATAGGGATGTACCAAAAATCCCTGTTCCTGATACTCCGCTGCTGAAATGTCAGGACTTCGGTGTCCGGTCGCATTCACGAATGCTAGGTAATCTGCGTTGGTGATCAGATTGCGGCGGATGCAAAAGCCGGAGAGCGATCGCGCTTCCTGCTCAGGTTCTCGGTCAAACCACCGACGCTGCCGCAAATTTTGCTCCGCCGTGGCGACAGTCACGGGAGACTCATTAGAAGATGAAGCCGCTGCCGAGACTTCTGCCCACCCTTCGGCAGACATGCGATAGGCTGCGTCTCGTTCGGCTGCATCACTGCCTGCCGTGAATGTGCCAGGTGGAACCCAGGCAAAGTCTGAGCGACTATCACACTGGGCTTCTAACTCAGCCGCATTAGGCGAATCGGGTGAGGCCAATAAATTAGGATTTTGGCAGGCTTGCCCCAGAGTGATGAGACAGGTGCAGAGAGCGATCGCCCCTAGCGTTGTGATGCGATGCAACGGGCGATGGAGATGACGGCGCAGCTCATATCGGCATCGCTTGCGCTGGGGCTGTGAAACATGGCGATCGCCGTTTTGGTTCATTCTGATCTTTCGGTTCATCCCGTGGCCTCTCATCCCGAACTCAGCATTCATTGGTAAGGTGGAGTGTGTCAGAGTCCAGCCTACCTCCGTACTCTGTAGCTCAGATGAGGTAGACCTGAAAGTGTGCGCTAGAAAAATGTGCGTCAGAATGGAGCATGAGTAACGTGGGGCAAGCAAAAGCACAGCAACCCGCACAGGTCGATGCGGCTAATGCATTGACGCCTCACGGATCAGATGCCGACACTGAGAATGGCATAGAGATGGTCGAAAGTAGTGGTGAACTGATGACTCAGAGTGTCGATGACGCCGTCGATCTAGATGAGATACAAGATTATTTAGTGACAGATGATAACGTCTGCCGAGGGTTTATTCCTGAAGAGTTTGAGCCCACCGTCGAACCCTATCGCCTCTATCGATTTCTCACCGATTTGGATGATGTGCTTGCGGCTGAACCCGATGATGCCAAGCGCGTGCAGCTAATCACACCCATGGTGCGATCGCTCCTCATCAGCTCAGATTGGCTTCAGTTTGAGTACACTGATCCGTCCCCCAAAACGGGGTGGGCCGTGCGAATGCTGTATCGGGAGCCGTCATTTCCTTTAACAGTCCAAATGGTGTCGTGGCAACCCGGTAAGGTTTCAACCGTTCATAACCACGCTACCTGGGGCATTGTGGCCTTGATTCGCGGTAGAGAGAAAAATACTTTTTGGCGCAGATCGCCCACGCCAGATCATCCTGACCGCATCGAGAAAGTGGGTGAACAAATTCTTGTGCCAGGAGATGTGATTGGGTTTACTCCTGGCGCAATTCACTGTGTAGAGGCGTTAGACGATGAGCCCACCATTAGCTTTAATCTCTATGGCGTCACTAATTATGCCCAGCGGTTTCAGTTTGATGTTGAAGCCCACACTGCAAAGCAGTTTTAGAGTAGTGCAAAGCAGTTTTAGAGAAGGGCATTAAGGCGCTTCACTCGCGCATCAGTCTGATTTCGAGTAATTCGCTCATAGCTTTCTACTAGCTCGGTTGTGACCTGTTGTTCAATCTCAGATGCCTTCTGCTGAGAAGTGCAGGGTTGGTATAGCTCAGGGTGGCGATCGGGGTGAAATGTAGTCTTGGCGAGTTCGCTAAATAGAGCTTCGTCAAATGAGAAAAAGGCTGCTGGCATTCCGCTGGGGTGAGCTTGAGGGTCGCACTCTTGAGCATCTCCAGAAGCAGGAGGCGGATTTTCAATCAAGCTGTCGATCCAGTCTAGATTCGGCTCAATGGTGCCTTGTTCTTGCACGATGCCGGGTCTCTCAATAAAGCGAGTGACTTTTTCTCCAGTTAAATCTGCGATGATTTGGTTTTTGGCTTGAAATCGAATGAATGAACGAGTCGGGTAAATAGAATGGGAATTGGGGTTCACGATAAGCCTCCAACAATGGCCAGCAGTGGTTAAAACAGGCGGCGAGGGGGCGATCGCCAACACAGTAGATTGATACATCCCTGAGCAAATATATTTCATTCATCACACGGGTGTAGGCATGTGTATGCATGAAATACACACATGAAAGCAACATTTTAAGAAGCTGACGTTATAAAAAATTGGGTATACTGTCGATGATTCTGAACTAAAAGATGCTGAAACGCAGGTTTAAACTCGTTTCTGTGATGTCAGCCATCAGCATAGTCTCTCAAAATCGAGACCATTCAGAACATTAGCTCGTTATTGTTATAGAGTGCCCTGTAGTGTTCCTCAATACAAGATCAGCGCGCACTTAGGGATGAAACGTAATGCTCTTCATCAGCAATGATGCGTTAGTTTGACGAGATCTCGATTGCTTCTTTCTGCACAATATGTTCGCGTCTTGGCGAGAAAACCGCTCCAGCTAAGCGTAATATCAGCGCGTAATATCAGCCAATTTTCAATCTGGCCTCATTGTTCGCAGCTTCGAAGGGCAAGAGGATATGAGCCGTGCCCGAAATTCACTGGGCGGTCGTTGTAGTGGCATACATTGCATTGAATTGTCCGGATGCTTAGCGTTCTATGGACATAACTCAATCAGAGAGGGCGATCGCCAGTTAGAACAAGAGGTTTAGCTTTTGGGTTTAACTCTTACGATTCGTCTTTTCTCTGAGTAATCTATGCTGTTCATTTCAAGCCCCCGCAATGAACTTAACAACTCAACAAACGTCTCTAGCCCTCGAAACGTCTTTCGAGCGACGCAACCCCGCGTCTGCTCAAAGCTCTGATCATCAATTTCTCCTTCGAGGCATTCTCGAAGGGATGCCCGACGGATTCATCATTGTAGTAGGCGATGGTACGGTTTTGCAGAGTAATGCAAAAGCTCGTGCCCTATGTCATAAGCTCGATTCACAGACTTCACTCAAAGCTTTGCCCCTGTCTATTCAGCGCTTGTGTGATGCCTTGATCGATAGCTGCGAGACCCTAACTGATGATGGAGCAGCAGATGTTTCTCCCTATCTCGCCCTTGAAGATGACATTGCAGTCACGTCAACTAAACTGATTCGCGTTCGCGTTCAGTGGTTGGAGCAAGGGTCGAGTAAAGATAAGATGCTGGTTATTTTGGAAGACCGCTACCAAACTGCGCGCAGTCGCGCGATCGCCGAAGGTCAGCGCTATGGTCTGAGTAATCGCGAGTCAGAAGTTTGGCTCTATCGATGTGTTGGCTATACGTATAAACAGATCGCGAACGAATTGTTTATCACCACTGACACGGTGAAAAAGCACATTAAAAGTATCAACCTAAAGCGCGATCGGTTTCACTGTTTGAACTGCGAAAGTGCCTAATTTAGGCTTCTTTGTTGATGCTTCAACAATATCTAATCTGGGTGTAATCATTTACGTTTAGAGTCAGTTTTAATCTTTTCTGTGCTGATTGAAAATATGCCAAAAGCTGCTCAGAGAAGGTTAAATGTGACTCGATATATATCTTCTAATCAATGCACCTGACAAGTGCGCCTGAAATCAACTCCGTTAACTGGTTTAGTGCAGTCTACTTTACTCAATCAAATTTCACTTGATAACGTAAAAGAAGCATTCAATACTGAATGCTTCTTTTTTTTAATCAGGGCAAAGATTTCTGTTGCGTCAGCGAGTTGCCCAACTGCTAATCGATAATCGTGAGGGTTGCAGAGGCGATCGCCACAATGTCTTGAGTGAGCGACTGATCGATAATCGCATTGGATATCCCAGCCATTGTTGGTTCCTAGCCATTGTCGGTTAAGAAAGGTGATTCCCAGGTTGTTTAGAGGATGTTTGAAAAGTATTAGACAACACACTGGAACAATACTGATCCCCCTAAATCCCCCTTAAGAAGGGGGACTTTGATTCCGGTTCCCCCCTTTTCAAGGGGGGTTAGGGGGGATCTGAAGTAGCATTGACGACTTCTCAAACATCCTCTTAGACCGTGAACCAGCATCTGAACCACGACAGAGGCTGAACTTCTGTGGCTACACTAAGTTGAGCAGTACTATTCTCCGAAACTCTCGTATCTTAGCGATCGCCAGAATCACCGAAGTACAATAACGACAGAGAAATTTTAATAACGTTCAAAAATCATTCATGTCCCAAGCGCCTCATTTTTTTGGTCTTCGATCAATACTGCAAGCGATCGCCCACTACACGTGTCGGCTAGGTGGGCTTCCAACACCCAAAACTCTTGAATCCCAGATTCATCAGCAGAATCTCCAGCTTCAATCATTCGACGATCAGCAGCGCGCGCTGAATCGTGTGATTAGTAAAATTCGAGCTTCCCTCGATTTAGAAACCATCTTTCGGACAACAACTAAAGAGACGTGTAAGCTTCTGCGCGTTGAACGTGTGGCCGTCTATCGATTTTTTGAAGATTGGGGCGGAGAATTTGTCAGTGACTTTGAATTTGCAGAACCCGATTGGGACGACCTCGGGTTTCTGGGAAAAAACGTTGTCTGGAATGATACCTATTTGCAAGAACATCAGGGCGGACGTTATCGAAACAACCAAGTCTTAGTCGTCTCTGATGTATACACAGCAGATTTATCCCAGTGTCATCTCGATATCCTAGCCCAGTTTCACATTCGGGCCTATGCGACTGCGCCGATATTTATTGGACAACGGTTGTGGGGCGTTCTTGCTGCTTATCAGCACTCTCAACCCCGTGAGTGGCAAGAGTCTACCGTCAAGTTTTTAATGCAAGTTGCATCTCACCTCGGCGTTGCCGTCAAGCAATCTGAACTGTTGGCTCAGGCTGAGCAAAAAGCAAAGGAATTGCAGATTGCCTACGAGCAACAGCAAATCTTATTTAATTTGGTCACAGAGATTCGTGAAACCCTTGATTTGGAGATCTTGTTTAAAACAACGGTGCGGGAAACGCGCAAAATACTGAAGGCCGATCGCGTCGGTATCTTTCAATTTGACCCTGATTCTAGCTACAACTCAGGCCAATTTGTTGCTGAACATGTGTTGCCTGCCTATGATTCGGCGATCGCCACTCCAGTTCACGATCATTGCTTTGGCGAAAACTATGCCACTCATTACCAAAAAGGGCGGGTACAGGTCATTTCTGACGTAGACAGCGCAGGACTCCAAGATTGCCATCAACGCATTTTGAAACGATTTCAAATCAAATCCCAAATCATTACTCCTCTCATCAACGGAGGACAACTTTGGGGATTATTGTGTGTTCACCAGTGCAGTCAGGCTCGGCACTGGAAAGAAACGGAAATTCAATTTATTAAGCAATTGGCTGCCGAGTTCAGCGTTGCATTAGGTCAGGCAGAACTACTCGCTCAGTTTCGCACCCAAGCAACAGAACTAGATAAAGCAATGCAAGAACTTCAGCAATCTAATGAAAAGCTGGAAAACTTAACCAATATAGATGCACTTACACAAATCGCGAATCGCCGATGTTTTGATGATGTCTTGCAAAAAGAACTGCAAAACCTACGTCGCTATCAAGGTAGCTTATCTTTGATCATGTTTGATATTGACTATTTCAAGTCATACAACGATTGTTATGGGCATTTAGCTGGAGATACCTGTCTGGTTAAAATTGCTAAGATAGCTCAATCGGTATTAAAGCGACCTAGCGATCTCCTGGCTCGCTATGGTGGAGAAGAATTTGCAGTCATTTTACCCAACACAGATCAAGCAGGCGCAGTTCAGATTGCCCATGAGATTCAATCCGCAGTGAGTGATTTGCAGACCATTAATACATGCAATAGTGACGAAAAACGTTTGGTTACTATCAGTCTGGGAATTGCAAGTCAAACGCCGAGCGAGGAAATACCTGCAGAAGCTTTCATTGCAAAAGCTGACAAAGCTTTATACCATGCCAAAGAGCAAGGACGAAACAGATGGATTTGCCATTCATCCTGAGATCAATAAGGCCAAGTATAAGAATCAAGTAAATGTAGATTAGGCTACAGACCTTTCCGAAACTTTCTCCTACCTTATCCTATGTAACGTCTCAGGTTCAGATAGATGAAAGCAGCTCAAACCTATTTTCTATCACTGGGGCCAAGCCATGCGCCTTCTAACTTAAACATCAAAGAAGGTCGCCTACATAAGCATTTGTTGAAGTGGAATGGCGTGGGTTCGCCATATGCGGCTGTCCTGTAAAAGACAGCCCGAG
>JBARXP010000273.1:0-8260 GCA_049647405.1 Elainellaceae cyanobacterium
GCTGTTGTTGGATGACATACTCAATTGGCAAATCTCTAGAAAAAGCCCGTGACGAGGATTGAACTCGTGACCTCACCCTTACCAAGGGTGCGCTCTACCACTGAGCTACACGGGCAGCAGAACCGACTCAAAGTTGATGAATCAGAATTGGCTCTATCATATCCCAAATATTTTCCCAAATATTTTGGTGGAAGATGGGCCGGGCTAGATTCGAACTAGCGTAGGCATAGCCAGCGGATTTACAGTCCGCCCCCATTAACCCCTCGGGCACCGACCCCCGTTCCACACGAGTATCGATAGTAGCACACCCTGGGATCGGAATAAACGTTTTTTCGAGAAGTTATCTTTTTAAGAACAGGACTTACGCAGTTTGTTGAAAGGGTGGGCGCGTCGCGCCCACCCTTTCAACGAGTTTATTCAGGCTTAGGCGAATTGTGCGTAAGTCCTGCCAAAAATCGGTGCTAAATCGCTGCCTCTAAGAAAGGACGAGCCAACACCAAGCTGGCAATCGACTTCGCATCTACGGGTTCTCCCGCCTGAATGGCTTGCTCTAACTCGGCTAGCGTCATTAGCACGACCTCAATATCTTCGTCTTCATCTTGCTGTGGTGGATGTTCTAGCTTTTCTAAATCCTGCGCTAGAAACGCGTAGATAATTTCATCGGAGTAGCCAGGAGCCAGGAAAAATTGCCCCAGATCGCGCCAACGCCCTGCACGATATCCGGTTTCCTCCTCAATCTCGCGCTTAATTGTCACCGATGGGTTTTCATTAGGCTCGACCGTGCCAGCCGGAAATTCGAGCAGGCGTCCGGCAGCGGCAAAGCGGTATTGGCGCACTAGCACCAGCTTGCCATCGGCAGTCACCGGAACGGCTAAAGCCCCACCCGGATGTCGAACACATTCCCAATCGCCTTCTACTCCGTTGGGAAGGCGTAGGTGGTTGACTTCATAATCAAACTTTCGGCCTCGATAAAAAAGCTTATTTTGAAGAATTTGAGCGGGTTCTGGCTGAATAGACATGCGGGTAGATCGACGTAGGGGTGGTGGTAAGACAAGCACCGAGATTCCATAGCGCAGTTTTATTGTGCAGTTCTACAGCGCAGAGAACGATGCCGTCTTCAGAGTAACGCCACTTTGATCGACCTTCGTCAATAGATGGGCGATCGCCTCTCCTGTCGTCGGCTCAACCCAGTCAGGAGCCACTTCCGCTAAGGGAACCAGCACAAAGGCTCGTTCTGCCATGCGAGGGTGAGGAATTTGCAGACCCGGTTCTTCGATGATGCAATCGTCAAACATCAAGAGATCGAGGTCTAGGCGGCGCGGCCCCCATCGTTCTCGCCGCTCTCGCCCAAACTGGGTTTCAATATCGAGCAGCAGGGTCAGCAACTCTCGCGGAGATCGGTGAGTGGTGAGCAGTGCGCAAGCATTGAGGTAGTCGGGCTGGGGCGGGCCCACTGCGGCGGTGACAAAGATGGGCGAGACGGTACTGACCTCGACATCAGGCATGTGACTCAGTTTGTCTAATGCCCCCGCTAAAATGGCTTCAGAGTTGCCCAGGTTGCTGCCTAGGGCGATCGCCGCCCGGTGTCGAAAGGGCGAATGGGATGAATCTGCCGCCGCCGAATCAGAACGTAAACGGGCCATGAACAATGCTCAATAAATGCTCAATAATGAATGATCCTTACAGGGTTGACCTGCGATGATGTCTCGTCACCAGGTTGGATCAACGTAAAGATTAACAGTAAATTTGCTGACCCCGGCAGGGATAGCGGAAATACAGGAGCAAATGACCTGACCGCCATCGACCTCAACTTCACAGGCGTGGCAGGAACCCATGAGGCACCCGGTGGGAATATTGATGCCTGCACGATTGGCGACTTGAAGCAGCAATTCTCCTGCTTCTGCGTCGATCTCAACGTTGTTAGGCAAAAAGTGAACTTTCACAGTCATATCGCTTCACATCGTGGGAGTGGCAGGGCAAAGGGTAGGCGAGAGAAGCCTCAACCCTATTCTAAATGAGCCATGATAGGGGTCAGGTCAATATAAGACTCAACAACATCGGCCAGGGAGTCGAGCGTCACTTCTCGCTGTTCTCGATAGTTGGCAATACCTGTCGGCAGAGAGCTTAATCCTCGCTGCTTGCGGAGGCGATTGAGCCATGCCCGTCGCCAAGGGCCATTGTCGAAAATGCCGTGGAGATAGGTGCCCCAAATCGATAGGCTGGAGTCTACAACTCCCAAATGGGGATCATCAAACATGGCCTTAAACGCTGGCTCTTTGGCATCTGCTGTGTCTGAGCGCATGATTTGGCTGCGTCCTTGGTGAATCTCATAGCCTGAGACGGGCAGACCCATCTGAGGAAAGTGAGACGTCACTAACCGCTGACGAGCAATTTTCTGCTTCGTAATCACGGTTTTGAGAGGCACCAAGCCTAAGCCCTTAAATCGCCCTTCATGGCCCTCTACGCCTTCAGGATCTGCCAGCATCTGCCCCATAATCTGGAAGCCGCCGCAGATACCCACGACCGTTCCTCCGGCAGCAGCATATTCTTTAATGGCATCCGCCATGCCCGATCGCTCAAGGTCGAGCAAATCGCCAATGGATGTCTTCGAACCGGGGATGATGACCGCGTCTGGGTAGCCTAGAGAGTCACGCAGCCCGACATAGTTTAAAGAAACCGACGGTTCAGAATCTAGAGGATCGAAGTCGGTGAAATTAGAAATGCGCCCAAGGCGAACAACTGAAATGTTTAAGCCCGACTGGGTTGAGCGAGAAGGCCGTTCGAGCAGTGACAGAGAATCTTCGGCAGGAAATGACTGATCAAGCCACGGAATGACGCCAATGACGGGAATGCCTGTGCGCTCCTCTAGCCAGTCAATGCCTGATTTGAGGAGCGATCGCTGGCCGCGAAATTTGTTAATGACGATGCCTTTAATCAAGGTTCGTTCTTCCGGCTCCAGCAGCTCCAAGGTGCCGATTACATGGGCAAAGGCTCCACCCCGATCGATATCTACAACCAAGATGGTCGAGGCGTTGAGATGCTTTGCCACCCGCATATTAGTCAAGTCGCGATGTTGCAGGTTAATTTCGGCAGGGCTGCCTGCCCCTTCACAAATGACTAAGTCAAACTCTTCAGACAGCCTTTGTAGAGATTTCTGAACGAGCTTCCAACCGGGCTCAAAATACTGTTCGTAGTAGTCTGCTGCCGATACTTCGCCCACCGCCTGTCCACCCATGATGACCTGAGACGTTTGATCGCCCTGGGGTTTAAGCAAAATGGGGTTCATCTCGACTCGTGGAACAATGCCCGCAGCCCAGGCTTGAACAGCTTGAGCATGACCAATCTCACCCCCGCTTGCGGTGACGTAGGCATTGAGCGCCATATTTTGCCCCTTGAAGGGGGTGACCCGCCAGCCCTGACGGCAGAGGATGCGACATAGAGCTGCCGTCAAAAATGATTTTCCTGCGTGGGATGTTGTTCCCACAACCATAATGGCTTTCATCTACGACCTCTTGGCATGGACTGAAGGCATGGCAGCATCACGGATGGTGAACAAGAATGATTGGCATCGGGGGATGTTGAGTCGAGGGATGAACGAGCCATGGGTTGAGTGAGTACGGTGAATAAGCAGAACGTGACCAGAGCGGGAATTGAAACGAATAGATTCAACGATAATGCCCAGAAACGTTTGCAATGAAACGCGGCGAAAGAATAAAGAGTAGCCCTACAACGGCAGATCTAAAGTAAATCACCAGTAAATCACTGTCTACTCATCATCGTAGCGATTACGAAGTCGAGTGATCATCCGTTGCTTCGACGCTTTTATTCTGTAACGCTTCTGAAGAGTTTTACATAATCGGCTCAAGCAAATCGGCTCAACTTTGAGGATTGACTCCGTTTGGCTAGTGGAGAAAATCACTCACGCTAAGCCAGCGCGTGGTTGTGTTGAGCACATGGTCAAACCAAGTTGCAGACATTGAGCGACTGGTTTGAGCTTTCCATCTGGCTACGAGTTGGCGACCCAACGGCGTTAAACGAAAGCTGTCGGTTAACCCTTGCCCATCTACTTCTCGTCGCAGCAGACCCGTCTGAATCAGCCACATGAGCTGGTTTTCAGCCGTGAGCTCAGGCAGAGGACTATGGGTATAGCGCTGGTTGACGCCAGTGTTCCCGGCGATCGCCGTTAAGCTGACACCCTCGACCTGCATCGCCTGAAACAGCGGCAAACGAAAGGGCGAACACCGCACCGCACGAGTTGCTCGCCGCATGACTCGCGGGCTGTATTGAATGGATTGGGACCTCTGTGCTGGGGTTGATGATGGAGTCGATGTCATAGGTTTAACGGGGCGCGAATGCTTTTGATATTGCGCGAATGCTTGTGATACTTAAAATACCGTTGACGCTCAAATAGTCGTAATACAAACCTTACCTATAGCGATCCTAACCCATTGTATGAGGTGTCTTCGATGCGGCCCATGCATTGGATTTGGTGTCATTTTTCCTGACGGAGTTTGCAACATACCCGATCCAGCTATCTATCCAGCTATCTGAATACAGGCTGAACGCATTTCTGTTGAACCCATTTTTAAAGGGCAAGAAGTCGATGAAATCGTAGTCTGAAATACACTCTTGCCTTGCTTTCATTGGTATCTCTATAGGCGATGAGGAAAAACAAATGTGATAAAGTTCTGGTTTGTTTCTCACCCAACTGAATTAGATGTGCTTCTAGGGTTCCGGTTTAGGGTAAGCGATGCGTTCAAAGCAAACCGTCGTGATCTCCAAACGCCTGGTCCAAGAGAAGCCAGCTAGTTACAGGCAGAATTGACTTTTTGCTTAACGATGTTCTTCCGGCGATTTGTGTCACACAAAGCTGCTGTTAGAGCATGACTAGCCACACGGCGGGATAAAAGCCCGGGAGATGGTCTGGCGATCGCCAGCAGTTCTCCTGGGCTCAATTTTTATGCGGTGGGGCATGGGCTTTTGTCTCTGTCCTGCCGACCTGGGAAGACGGTAGCTTGGTGTTTTGGCGAGGCGTCAGGCGATTCAGATTCACGTTGCTGATTGACGTTAAGTGTGACCGCATCGATCTCAAATCAAACACTCAAACAACGACTTATGACGAACAACGATTCTCTGTTTCAACGGCCTGATTCTCAAAGCGAAGCGCAGTTTGCTCTGGAGCTTGAAACTCGGTTGCCGATGACAGGTTGGCAGCAGGAAGTGTCTCAGGGATTGGAATATGGTCTAGAGGCAGCAGAAAGCATTCGCGATCGCACGATTCCCACTTTCTCACGGGGAGAACTGCCCCACTTTGCAGGCATCAACACATTTCTCAAGGCTCCCTATATCGAAGATGTGCGCAAGGTGGGCAACTATGATGTGGCGATCGTCGGCGTGCCCCACGATTCAGGCACCACCTATCGTCCCGGTACTCGCTTTGGCCCCCAAGGCATTCGCCGCATCTCGGCGCTCTACACGCCCTACAACTTTGAGATGGGTATTGACCTAAGAGAGCAAATCACCCTGTGTGATGTGGGCGATATTTTCACGATTCCGGCGAATAACGAGAAGTCTTTTGACCAGATTTCTAAGGGCATCGCTCACATTTTTAGCTCGGGTGCGTTTCCCATCATTCTCGGGGGCGATCACTCCATCGGGTTTCCGACGGTGCGGGGCGTTTGCCGTCACTTGGGCGATAAAAAAGTGGGCATCATCCACTTCGATCGCCATGTCGATACTCAAGAGACCGATCTGGATGAGCGGATGCACACCTGTCCTTGGTTTCACGCCACCAACATGGAGAATGCTCCCGCGAAAAACTTGGTGCAGCTCGGCATTGGCGGCTGGCAGGTGCCCCGTCAGGGTGTCAAGGTCTGCCGCGAGCGATCGACGAATATTCTCACGGTTACAGATATCACCGAAATGGGACTCGATGCCGCCGCAGACTTTGCTTTGGAGAAGGCTTTGGACGGTGTGGACTGCGTCTACATTAGCTTCGACATCGACTGTATTGACGCGGGTTTTGTCCCCGGAACGGGCTGGCCTGAGCCAGGTGGCCTGCTGCCCCGCGAAGCCCTGTATTTGCTCGGAAAAATCATTCGCAGTGCGCCTGTGTGTGGGTTAGAAATCGTCGAGGTGTCGCCCCCCTACGATGTCAGCGATATGACCTCACTGATGGCGACTCGCATCATTTGTGATGCCATGGCTCATTTGGTGCTGTCGGGTCAGCTTCCTCGTCAAGAAAAGCCCTCATACATTCACGACGAATGCAACATGAATGTTGACCAAGCCTGGACATAAGATGACGCCTTGGAATCCTTCACGTCATGCATGTAAACAAGGATTTCTATGAAATGGTTCGACCCTCAAGCCACACCTCAAGCCACAGTAGTTTTCTCCTAAAACGCCATGCACGAAACCGACATGACCAAGGCTCTCATTCTCACGGTGAAAGATTGGTGGGAGTCGCAGCCCGATCGCCCACCGATTGAACGGGTGCATCTGACGGTGGGGAATTTTACCTGTGTCGAACCCGCTAGTCTTCAGTTTGCCTTTGAGGTGCAAACGCGAGACACGTTTTTGCAGGGGGCAATCTTGGAGATTCGAGAAACGCCTTTAATTGCGTTTTGTCATTCCTGCGAGGCGGAGTATCGTCCGAGTATTGGCGAACACTATGCCTGCCCCTCCTGCCAGTCGCCCATGGACGACATTCGTTCGGGGCGCGAACTCAAGATCGATCGGATTGAGTATGGGGCGATCGCCACCCCTCAGCCGCTGCATTCTGACTAACACTCTGCCGAAGTCCTACAGGTTGACCCAAGGCTATGACAACCCCGCCTCTCTCTCCCGAAATAGAAGCTTTGAAATCGTCTCTAGAAGCTCAGGGCGTCAAATATGCCCTAGCCAGCTACGTCGATTTGCACGGCATGTGTAAGGCCAAAATGGTGCCCATTGCTCACATCGGGCAAATGATGAACGGCTCGGAGCTGTTTACCGGAGCGGCTCTGGATGGGGTTCCTCAAGAGATCAGCGACGAGGAAGTCGCGGCCATGCCCGACCTCAAATCGGCGACGATTTTGCCGTGGAATTCAGAAGTCGTCTGGTTTGCTAGTGACTTGTATCTCAAGGGTCAGCCCTTCGATGCCTGCTGTCGCACCATTCTCAAAACTGTGGTGGCTGAGGCGGCTGAGATGGGCTACACCTTTAACCTCGGCATCGAGACAGAGTTCTTCATTTTGAAGGAAACGGAAGACGGTGGCTTCATGCCCGTGAGCGATCGCGACACGTTGCCCAAGGCCGCCTATGACGTGCCGACGCTGCTCGACAACTATCCGATTTTGGATGCGATCGTCAGTGCTATGAATGATCTGGGCTGGGATGTCTATTCCTTTGACCACGAAGATGCCCAGGGTCAGTTTGAAACCGACTTTATGTACACCGATGCCCTAACGATGGGCGATCGCCTTACTTTCTTCCGGCTGATGGTGAAAGAACTGGCGCGGCAGCAGGGCTACTTTGCTTCGTTCATGCCAAAGCTGGCCAGCGACAAAACGGGTAGCGGTGCCCACTACAATATGTCGCTGGCCGACATCAACACGGGTCAGAATTTGTTCGAAGATCCCGACGATCCGCGAGGCTGCAAGCTGTCGCACCTGGGCTATCAGTTTATCGCCGGAATTTTGCGTCACGCCAAGGCGATCGTCGCGGTGACTTGCCCAACGGTCAACAGCTACAAGCGGCTGGTGCGTCAGGGCAGCATGTCGGGCTTTACGTGGGCTCCGGTTTACATCTGCTATGGCAACAACAACCGCACCAATATGCTTCGCATTCCCCTAGCGGGAGGTCGGGTGGAATGTCGGGCTGCGGATATTTCGACCAATCTTTACTTGGGAGCGGCGCTGATGTTGGCGGCGGGGCTAGAGGGCATTCGAGAGGGACTTGATCCTGGCGATCCCCATACGGAAAATATGTACACCTACTCCCTTGAAGAGCTGAAGGCGATGCAGATTGACCTGCTGCCGCGAACCTTGCAAGAAGCGATCGACGGGTTTGAGGCCGATCCCCTGGCGAAATCGGTGATGGGGCCACTGATGTATCAAGCCTATATCGATTTCAAGCGGCAAGAATGGGAGGAGTACCACAGCCACGTATCAGACTGGGAGCTGAAGCGCTATCTGAAATTCTTTTGATTTTGGGGTTTAGATTGTGGATTTTGGCAGGAGTGTTTCGTTATCGTTTTGCTGTTTCTGAGTTCAGAGTC